>JBFIHF010000305.1:0-7905 GCA_041601915.1 Bradymonadaceae bacterium | reverse complement strand
TGCGCACGTCGCCCTGAAAGGCGCCGTGGGCGCCGTCTTTGAGGGCTTTGAATGTCGTGGTGCCGCCCTCGAGCTTGTTGTTCAAGTAGCCGTAGACGTCGCCGGATTTGGCGGAGTCGCCGAAGAAGGCGAGGGCGGCGAGCGTGTGTACGGTTTTGGCCTCCTCGATCTGCTTCTCGATGTCGTCATGCTCGTGGCCACTCTTGAGGAGCACGCGCCACGCGGTTGACTGGAGGTGGGACTCCACGGCTCCGCGACACAGTCCGGGGACGATGTTGGGGGCGACGCGCGGCGAAAACTCGGACTGATCGTCGGCGACTTGCCAGGCGTCGGCGAGGAACTGGGCGGGACGGCTGCGGGTGTCGCGCAGCGTCACGGCGGAGTTCTCCGCACGGGTCACCTCGACGATGCGCGCGGGGATCTGCATCCGTCGCAGCGCCTCGGGCAGGCGGGCGTCATGGGTGAACACGACGACCTGGCGGTGTTCGGCGACGTCGGAGAGGACTTGCGCGAGTCCGTCGACCTTCGCCGGATCCATGGCCTGCACGGGGTCGTCGACGACGAGGAATCGGAACGGGCTCTCCGGCAACGTCAGGCGAGGCAGAAACAGGGAGAGCAACAGCGCGTGCAGCTCACCCTGGCTCATGACGCCCAGCGCGACGGCGCTCTTGCCGTCGACGGCGACGTCCAACTCCACGCGTCGGCGAGTCTTGCTGCCTTCGAGCCGGATGTCGTTGAGCGAGACGTTCGACCGGTGGCGCAGCTTCTCCCAGATGGCCTGCGACTGGTCGCGAATCGGGATGAAGCGCTCGTTGCGCAGTGTCACGTCCGCGTCGCTGAGCCACCCCTCGGCGGCCTTGAGCGCTTTGACGCCGGGTTTGGCTTTGTCCCATGCTTCCGCCGCTTCGACGAACGCTTCGATGCTTCGTCGAATGGGTCGCCACTCGGCCTGCAGCAGGGCGAGTTCTCGCTTCGCGGCTTCGCGGAGGGCGTCGTAGGACTTCTCGAGCGCATCGAACGACTTCTCGAGGTGCTCGGCGAGGGCTGGCGCGGTGTGCGGTGCGGTCGTCCAGGTCGTGTACGCGGCCTCCGCCGCGGCGAACTCGGCGAGCTTGACCGCAGGCGGTTTGGAGACGCGGGACAGCATCGACGTCGCGGTGCGTGTGGCTGCTTCGACGGCACGTTTGGCGTCGCCGCGCGCCTGCGTCGAGGCCTCGAGTCCTGCGACCTGCGCGTTGGCCTTGGTGCGCCAGGTGTCAGTGAGGGCGTCGTCGGTTCCGCAGACCGGGCACGCGCGATCCGGCGTGTGGTCGTGGAAGACCATCGCAGCCTTGAGCAGTCGCACCGTCTCGGCCTCGAGCTCGCCGGTCTGTGCGTCGGCGTGGGCGACGGCGTCGGCGCCGTCGCGCAGGGCCTGAGCGGCGCTGAGGACATCCGTGGCGTTGGGCAACTCGAGGCTGGCGACGCGACGCAGGACCGACACCTCGGCGTCGCCGGTGTCCTCGTCGACGAGCAACTCGAGGAGCTCGTCGAGGTCGGCGTTTCTGCCCTTGAGCGCGGCGCGGGCCCGCTCGGCCCGCGGGTCCTCGGAGCTTCCGAGTGCCTTGACGACGCTGTCTCGGCTCGCCTTCTGCTGCTTGTCGACGTCGACCAACTGCTTGCGCCGGTAGGCGAGTCGGTCGCCGGCTCGGGTGAGCTCCTCCATCCCGAGCACGCCGCGGAGCAAGTCGTAGAGGTGGGAGGGTCCGCCGTCGAGAGCCGACCCGATCTCGTTGTAGGAAAGCACGGGGCGGAAGGTCTCGAGCGCCTCAGTCCAGTTCTCCAGCGTAGGTACCGACTTGCCGTCGAGTTCCAGCGCGCCGTCGTCGTACTCGTCCGCGTCCCAGCTCCGCTGAATCTGAACCGACTTGCCGGTGCCGGCGGCGAGGAACGTCCCGCGAATCCAGGTGCGCCCGTCGTGGTGCAGGTTCTTCCAGCCGCTGAGCCACTCCTTCTGCTTGCGGTCCTTCCAACGCAGGCTCTCGCCGGTCAGCAGGACTTCGAGCGCTTCGGCGAACGACGACTTCCCGGAGCCGTTGCGGCCGACGACCACGGTCAGGCCGGGGCAGGTCTCGAACGTCAGCGTGGTGTGCACGCCGACGCCGCGAAAGCCCGTGACATCGAGGCGCTCGAGGTAGACTTCGGGCGGGGCGGCGTTGGCGTCGTCGGCGACCGACGACTCCGCGCCGAGCTGCTCGGGCGGCGCATCGAGGGCCTCACGGATCGCGGCGTCATCCGCAAACGCTGCCTCCACGAGTCGTTGGGTGAGCGAGTCGAGTTCAGGCTCATCGACGAGCCGCTGATAGACCTGCCAGAACAACGCGGATTTCGACATCTAGGCCCCGAGTGAGGTGTGTTCGTCGTTCACGATCATGCTGACCACGTGACGCCGGTGCGGAGTAACTCCATCTGGCGGCCCTCGCCGAGGTCGAAGACGTGGCTGTCTCCGTCGCGGCGAAGGTGCTCGATGATACGGCGCATGTAGGCGAGTCCGACTGAGGCCGAAGGATGTTCGAGGACCGACGGCATCGACTGAATGAGGTGGCGGGACAGCAGCACAATGGTCTTGGAGCGCGCACGGCTGATCGCGACATTGAGACGATTGCGGCTGTAGATGAAGTCCGCTTCCATGACCGCAAACTCGGGGTCGGAGACGCCGTAGCTGACGATCACGGCCTGCGCCTCTTGCCCCTGCATCTTGTCGACGGTGTCGACGAATGGCGGATGCTCCCAGGCGCGATCACGCTGGAGGTAGCGGCGGACGAGCTGATTCTGGGCCCGGTGGGGGCAGACGACGAAGAGCCCGCTGTCGAAGAAGTCGCGGTCCGTGTCATACGGTGCGCTGGTCTCGGGGTCCTCGAGGCGTTCGCGCAGCGCGACGACCAGCTCCGCGACGAAGTTCGCTTCGACGGGGTTCTCCTTGGCCGCCTGAACCCCATCGACGATCCCGATCACGATCGGGAACTCGGGATCGAGCGCGAGCGCGGCCAACTCGCCCAGGCCAGCGGTCGACAGCGCGATGCGTCGTGCGGCGATCTCCGATGTGGCGCTCTGGTAGCCGGGATAGAGCAGCTCGCGGGCGTAGCTCGTGAGCACGTCGTTCATGCGATAGTTCTCGAGCAGCGTGTGGACGATCGGCGACTGCGGTGTGCCGTCGTCGGCGCGGTCGAGCAGGGCTTCGAAGATCGACCGGTGCAGCGCCGGGCCGTCCTCCGGATCGGAGTAGATGCCCTGCACGATGGGCGGCAGCTGGTAGTCATCGCCGGCGAAGACGATGCGGCCGTCGGCAGCGACGAGCGAGGTGGGAATCGCCGATTCGGGGACCCGCACCTGCGACGACTCGTCGAACACGACGAGGTCGAAACCGCGGCTGGGTCGCTCCTCTTTGATGAGCTGGTACGCCGTGGTCCCGAGGATGGCCGTGGCGTGTCGCGCAGTGTGTGCGGCGATGCAGTTCTTGCCCTTCTCGACGATGTCGCCGTGCGCGGTTCGCGCCCAGGGGCCGACCTTGCAGACGCCGTCTCCGCCTTGCGCGACGATCGCGCCGAGCAGGTTCTCGATCGCGGCGTGGGTGAACCCGGTCACGAGGACGTGAAATCGGACCCCAGCCGCGACGTACGCTCGCTGCAGCGCGACGATGGTGCGCGCGAGGAAGTACGTCTTCCCGGTGCCCGGTGGCCCCCAGATCGCGGCGGCCCGATGGCCGCGGATCCAGTCGAAGGCTCGCTGTTTCGACGGCGAGAAGTCGAGGTCACCCATCTCGTGGAGCGCGGCCGCGACGGCCGCTGGAAGCGGGACCGCCTCGGCGCCGGAGGCCGGGTCATCGACCAGCGCACGGAACAGCCCGGGCTCGGCTTGATCGAGCCGGTGAAGAAACGCGATCACGCGGTCGGCGTTGTAGTCCGAGAAGCGCGGGTAGAGGCGGAAGCGCTGGCCCGGTGCGGGCGCGTCGTCCTTGAACGCCGTGATGTAGTGGAGAGTCGCGCCCTCGGGGACGCCCACTTTGTCCGTCGTGACGTGATCGATGCGCACGACCGCACGGTCCTTGGACTTCGCTGCGCCAAACTTCGCGCGGTAGTGATAGTCCGGGAAGTTGCGCGCCGCGTTCCAGCCGGCCCGCGTGGCGGGCACCATGATGTACTGTTGGAACGAGTCGGCCTGCAGATCGGGCGCGCTCCGGACGACCCGCATCTTGTCCGGCCCTGCGACGCACTCGATCTCGTGCACGTTACCCAACAGACGCTGCACCTCGAGGGGCTGATATCGGCCGTCGCGCAGGCCACGACACTGCGAGACGCTCTCGTACCGGCACAGGAACGCCAGGCGCGACAGCAACGGATCGGCGATCTCGGCGACCCGCGGCAGCAGAAACCCGACGGGCCAGTCGGCGAGGAGGTCGAGGTCCTTGGCTCGCGCCCGCGCGATGTTGTAGAGGCGCTCGACGGCGGCCAGGTACAGCGTCGCCGCGGCGACGAACCGGTCGACAGCTTCGGTGTCCCCGCGGAACCAGCCTTCGTGGATGGCGTCCGATCGCAGCCCGTGGCCGAGCGGAAACAGATACTTGTCGACGCGCTTGTAGGAGTCGTCGCCCAGCGACGCCAGCGCTTCCGGCAGCGTGTAACTGACGGGCACCGGCAGCGCGAACGTGCGGCGCAGAGCGTCGAGCACGACCGCGATCGGGGCGTGGACCGGCTCCTCCTTAGGGTGTTGCCCCTGGTGGATGAGCTCCGGCGACGCGATGTAGAGCAGAAGTCGCATCGCGCGCTCGGCCACCTCGGCGTCATCGCTGAGCGCGGTGTGCAGGAGTTGTTCGAACAGATCGCGGTCACGCGGGTTGTGCACGATGATCTGCACGGACAGCTTCTGGTTCCACTCGGCGCCGTCGTTGAACGCGTCGACGCCTTCGAGGAAATCGGACAGGGTCTCGATGAACTGCGCGCGAACGCGGTCGGTGTCCTCGGGCCGGCGCGCGACGAACATGCGCGTGGGCGCGCTGGCGAAGGACCCCGCCACCATCGGGGGCACTTCGCTATGGGAACGGACCGTCATGCCGACGAGGTAGATCGAGTCGGCGAGCGGCTCCCACTGAACGGTGGCGTAGATCCGAATCTCGCGCTTCGTGTAGAGCGGAAACAGGTGCGTCGCGCCGCCGTGATCCCGAACGCGGCCGTCGGTCAGCGCCTCGGCCTGCGCGGCAAGGTAGGGCCGCTTCCCCGCGAGTGATGCGCACTTGGCGAGCGCCTCGTCGACGTGTTGCTGGTCGCCCGATTCAAGGAAGTGCCGCATGTCGTGGATCGACTTCACGGCATGCTCCCTGCGCAAGACGGCCTTGCCGCGCGGTGTGAGCAGCGTGAACTGCGAGATGTCCTCGGTCTGCTTCATCTCGGCGTGGCAGTGTTCGAAGTACTCACACCACTCGCACCGAAAGTAGAGGTGCCAGGGGACGTCTTCGGCGGGGGTGGAGAGAATCTCGCGCAGTTCGTGGCGCAGGAAGGCATCGAGGTGCGGGTGGACCTGCGAGACGTCGAAGGACTCCGACGCGTCAGCCCCGCCGAGCCACACGCCCCCCATCTGAACGTCGACCGCGAGGTCGATGTCCGCGTCGAGCACGACGTCGCGCAGCAGCAGCGCGTAGAGCAGCACCTGGATCTGAAATCTCGGCTTCATCGAGCCGCCGCGCTTCACGTCGACGACGTGCACGGTGCGCCGGCCGAACTCGTCTTCGGTCACCTGCAGCAGGTCGGGTCGGCAGTCGCTGAACTGCACGAGCTCGGGATCGATGCCGTACCGCTCGTAGAAGATGTCCGGCGCGCGCAGTGTGGGCTGGTAGATCCACTCGCCGGCCTGGACGGTGCGCAACATCTGGACGGTGTCCGCGCGACTGAAGTAACGGTCGCTCAGTGCGCCTCGGGTGTCCGCGACATGAACGGCACCGCCCAGCATCTCGGTGACGACCGTCTCCTCCCAGGCGTGCCCCTGGTCGACGACGCCCTGCATGACGAAGCTCTGGTCGGAGCGCTTGGTGGGCACGCCGTCGGTCGCCTGGCGGTCGCCCCGGGTGGCGGTGAACCGCAGGAAACGGTCGCACTGGTGGAAGAAGTAGCGCGCGACGTACGACGGACTGGTCCGGAACGGCGTCGTCACGGTCGCCCCAGGGAGTGCGGGCGTACGCCGTGTCTGCATCCGTGTGTGGTTGTGACCACGCGATCCCCCAGCGGTGTGTTGCTTGTTCGTCGAGTCTGAGTGCGGAGACCGGGGTGGGTCAAGTCGCAACCGTTCCGCCTGTGGCACCTGGCACGTTGCGTGCCGAATCGGCCCGAGTTAGGGCGCGATCGCGATCGTTCCG
Source organism: Bradymonadaceae bacterium (assembly GCA_041601915.1). Lineage (GTDB taxonomy): Bacteria > Myxococcota_A > Bradymonadia > Bradymonadales > Bradymonadaceae > JBFIHF01. The sequence continues at coordinate 1,520 of JBFIHF010000305.1, read as the reverse complement.
ACGAGAACCTGGTCGCTAGCGCGCTCGAGCCGCAACGTCAGGACCTGGCGCTGTTCGTTGGCGCGGGCGTAGTTCGTGAAGACGGTGACAATCACGGTACACGCACCCGCGATCGTCTGCTGATGGGAGCCGTAGTAGTGCGTCTTGATCGTGTACTCGCCGGGATCGCTCTTGCGCAGCACGTACTCCTCGGGGCCGTAGCCCTCGCGAAAGTCACGAGAGACGAGTCCGCCAATTTCGGTGCGGTTGTGCCCGTAGTAGGCGTGTTCGCCGGTCGGCTCGAACACGTGCAGGTCGACGTCGGTGAGATCCGCGTCCCACGACATGCTGATGCGGACGTCGAGGTCGAGTCGGCGGATGAGCCGCGGGTCGACCTCGGCCGGCGGTTCGATCCCGGCGGCGCCGGCGAGGTGAATGAGGCGATTGAGCTCCATCAGCGCGATGATCTCGATCTCGGGGAAGCGGTCCCACGTGCGCTTGATGACCGCGTAGAGCAGCTCCATCGCACGCACGGCATCGGCGGGGTCGTGGTCGCGCTGCCAGCGTTGCTCCAACGCGAGGGCGAGGTCGCGATGTGACTGCGGCTCGTCGTCGCGCGACTGGAGTACGCGCTGGAGCACCTCGACGGCTTGGTCGAGTTCGCCGGCTTGTTGCATGCGCCACGCGTACATGCGCAGCAGCGCGGGGTCGTCGAGCGCCAACTCGAGCAGGTTCGACAGCACGCGCAGTCCGACGTCATGCTGTTCGTTGGCGAGCAGGAAGTCCGAGCAATCGAGGAAGAACGCGGGGCTCAACGCAAACTCGGGGCGGCTCTGCAGGTAGACATCATAGGCCGCGCGCGGGCCGGCGGCCTTCATCGCGTGCAGATACGGGGTGTCCGGCGACCACGGTTGGATTCGGATCGAGGCTTGCGCGGTCGGTTCGCCGCCCATCTCCTTGGCCACTTCGCCGACGTCCACGCTTTCGTCGTCGAACGAGGCGTACTCACGGTCGCCGCCTTCGTCGGACATCACGTCCATCATCGCAGGCGCCGCCGCGCGTTGTGATCGCGGGGCTGGAGCGCCTCCCGGGGCGACAAGTCCGTCGGAGCCGCCACCGCCGCCATAGAAGTCGGACTCGGCGATCTTGGCGGCGGGCTCGCGCTGCTTCTTGCTTCGCAAGGCGTGAAAATCGGTCTCCCACCACTCGATGCGTTGCTGCCACATCGACACGACGGTTTCGATCTGCCGCGCTTCTTTGGCCTCGGCGCTTTCCCGGGTGCGACGGCGATAGTCGTGGAAGTCGTTGCGCAAGAGGGGACGCGAGGCGGGCGGCTCGATGTCGTACTCGAGGTGCTGGTCGAGGCTCTCGAGGACGAGCAGCGAGGTCCCGGGCGTGACGAGTCCGTAGGTCCTTCCGAGTGCCACGATCGTCGAGACGTCCGCGCCGATGAGCTTCTGCACCTGGGCCTGATGGCCGGCCCAGGCGCGGGCGATGTTGCGCCCGGTCGTGGCGGTACCGCGCGTCACGGCGAGGTGGTC
>JBFIHF010000304.1:0-7916 GCA_041601915.1 Bradymonadaceae bacterium | reverse complement strand
CCGCCCTCGCCCACCTCTGCGCCTTCCGCCGCCGCTACACCCGCGCCCGCAAGATCGTCCTCGCCGGCGGCCGACCCACCTTCCCCCGCGGCACCTACGCCATGCACCGCTGGCACGGCTTCCCCCGCGCCCCCTAACCCCGCCCACAACCCACTCACCCCGCGGACCATCTCCTGATGGGCCGCATCGCTGCGTCCGCCCGGATCCCACAGCGCCAAGATCACCCCTCAACGACCCAAAGATCGGGCCCCCCGAACACGCACCCCCACAAACAATTCGAGCAGACCAACGGAACACAACACAAGCATCGCGCTGACCGAACGCAGAACCGCCGAAAACGGACCGCCCCGGGCGGCCAAAGAGGACCGCCCGGGGCGGTCTCGCTGGCTGGCTAGTAGAAGACCTGCATGAGCGTCAGCCCGTGGGGTGGCGCGGTTTGGCCGGCGGCGGCGCGACGCTTGGCTGCGATGATGGCGGGCATGTCGTCGGCGCGATGGCGACCGCGGCCGATGTCGACGAGTGTTCCGGCGATGTTGCGGACCATGTACTTGAGAAACGCGGTGCCCTCGACCCAGAGGACAAGCTCGTCGTCGTGCTCGAGGATTTCGACGCGCGTGAGCTCGCGGATCGTGGTCGCGGCCTGGCAGTCGGCGGCGCGGAAACTCGAGAAATCGTGGGTGCCGATCAGATGTGCAGCGCCGGCGTGCATCGCATCGCGGTCCAGGGTCTGGCGGACGGTCCACGCCTGGGTGCGGCGTAGGGGGTCCGGGAAACGATGGGGCCAGATACGGTACCGGTAGCGCTTGCCCTGCGAATCGTGTCGGGCGTTGAACGTGTCGTCGACGAATTCCGCGCTCCAGACGGTGATGTCGTCGTTCGTGAGGGCGTTGAGGCCACGCACGAAATCCCACTCCGTGCGGTCGGTGTCGTGGTGGACGTTCGCGACCTGCCCTTGCGCGTGGACGCCCGCGTCGGTGCGACTCGCGCCCTGGATCTGGATGATCTCCGCGTCGACAGCGAGGAGTTGCGCGAGGGCGCGACGCAACTCGCCCTGGACCGTGGGCACTGTGGGCTGCTCCGCCCAACCCCGGTAGTGGGTGCCGTCGTAGCCGATCGTAAGGCGCACGTTCGCCACGTCAGATCGACCCGCCCTTGCAGTAGAACGTCATCCCGCACCCCGTCACCTCGCGGCAGATCTGGCCGCCCTGGCAGGGGTTGGTGTCGAACGTCTCCTCTTCGTCGCAGAGGATCTCATCTGCCCGGCAGACGCAGGTCACGGCATCGGCGCCACACGCCGTGACTTCGCGGCATGGCAGCGTGATGGCGGGGTCGCTGCAACTGAGCGTCGTCGCGCTCTCGCCGGCGTCGCAGGCGTCACGTGCGCACTGCTGCAACGTGACGCAGTACTTCTGAACGCCACAGATCTGGTAGGGCAAACAGCCCTGCTGATCAGGGGGGCAGGTGTCGAGGAGGAGTCCGCCGTCGGAGCAACTCGAGGCTGCCAGGCACGGGGCCTGCTGACGGCAGCCGACTTCTTCGCCGCACGCCATGCGGGTCACACAGGTGGAGTCGTCACAGGTCCCAAACTCTTGGAACTCTCCCGCGGGGCACGGCGTCACGCAGGTGGGGTCGTTGGTGTTGTTCGGCGCCGCGGTCTGGTTGTTCGTGCACGATCCGGTGGTGCAGCTATCGCCGTTGTCGGTGGTGTTGCCACCACACCCGACGGTGAACGCGAGGATCAGCAGGACACACTTGGCACTCAACGGCATCGGGACCTCGTAGCTGCCCCCGAGCGTACAGCGGCCCCTCGCCGTGCGTCTAGCCCATATGCGCTAGGGGCAGGCGGCGGTGGCCGGTTCCGTTTGGTCAGCGTTGATCGTCCCGGCGCTCATGATCTCGGCGGGTTCGAACAGGCTGACGATCTCCGATCCGCAGAACGAGGTGCCCGGAACGGACATGCTCGTGCGCAGCACCACGTCTGCTCGCCCGCCATCTCGCAGGAACGGAATGACGTTGTTCGGGTCGGGCGGGATGATGAAGTTGCGCATCCGGATCTCGGCCTGGTCCGTGTCCACCTGAGTCGCTTGCGCGACGTCGGCGAGCTTGAGGTCCGCGACGGTCAGCGACGACCAATCACCGGTGAGGCAGGTGAGCGGATGGGGCGCGAGGTTCATCTCGACGAGGCTCGGCATACCGCCCAGGTTGGCGGTCGTCTCCGAAATGAACTTGAGCTGGTAGGTGCCGGCCCACGCGTCGAGGCCGCATGGCATCACGGGGACGATCGAGTCACAGGTCGCCATCGTGGTGTCGGCCGCGATCGTGTACTCGGTGTTTCCCTGCCGGAGCATCAGGAACCCGCCCTCGGACGTGATCGCGGGCGACTCCAGTGCGAACGTCAGCTCGCCGCAGGCCCCCGTCGCGTTCCATGCGCTCGCGCGAAGCTCCAGTGCCGCCACGCCGCCGTTGGGGAGAATCGGTGACGCGCCCGGTGGGATCATGAAGTCGGGCACAAACGCCGTGAGCACGGTGTCCTTGTCGTCCATGAACTCTACCGTGCCGACGACCGTCGTGCCGTCGGACTGCGAGATGATCTCACCGGTGTAACACGGCGAATTCATGCCATCGCCGGCGACCAGCGTCATCGTGACCTGGGTGCGGACCGAGGAGACGTCCGCCTTGAACAACAGGTCGTAGCTGCCTTCGAGGCCCGCCGGGCACCGGATGTATGCGGGGGGGCCGACGTCACCCATGTCGCCGCCCATATCGCCACCCATGTCGGGCCCCGGAACCACTCCACCTTCGCACTTGGCGACCGGCGTGATCGCGGTGATGTCGCCGTCAATCTTGACCGTTCCGAACGTCGAGCCCGCGAGCGGCAACATCGTCGGTGCCGTGACATCGCCGCTGGCGGTGCCGCACCATTTCGAGGTCGACAACACGAAGCCCTTGAGTTGGATGTTGGCGACGATATCGCCGCCGCTAATCGGGTTGGCGCTGCCATCGACCTCGACCACGCCGAGGTCGACCTCGAACTGGCCCGATGCGCTGAGCGGAATGTCGGTCACGGTGATCGCGGGTCCGACCGCTGTGCGAGCGTCCGCGCGCGGGGTCGCGCCATCATTGTCGGTCTTCAGCGGCTGGAACACGAAGTCGATCGTGAAATCGCTGGTGTCGACCATGACATCGGCCTGGATGTACAGCGGAGACGTCGGCGCGAGCGTCGTGGCGAGGCTCAACAGGTACGAGCCCGAGAAGTCGACCTGCTGGCCACCATCGGGGTCTCCCATATCAGCGGAACCACGCCGATCGGCGGTCTTGTCGCCGAACCCGTTGAACCGGCCCTCTGGATCGGGGTTGTCACATCCTGTCGAGATCGCAAAACCCGCGAGCAACACGGCTACGGCCACGTGGCGAGGACGGCGAAAGGTCTGGAAAGTGTCGCAGAATCTCATCGGTCGCTCCCGCTCAGAACCGGAACTGCAGGTTCGTGTTGATCAAGAAAATGTTCTGGTTGTAGGTGCCCTGGTTGCCCGGCTGACGGCTCGGGGGCGCAAAGCTCTCGTTGCCGGCGACACCCTCGGTGTTGCGTTCGGCGTAGAAGATGTTGGTCCCACTCACGCCGAGCACCATCATGTCGGCGAACTCGTAGCTCAGCCCGAGGGTCGCCGTGAACTTGTTCATGTCCATCAGCGCCGGGTCCAACGTCTGGTCAGGGACCGCGTTGCCGTCCCAGCCGCCGCCAGCAATGATTTCCAGTTGCTGGATCCAGTAGCTCACGCCCAATCGAACGCCGAACGCGTCGTTCCACTTTCGTTGCAGATTCTGGATCGGCACGGTGCTGTCGGGGTTCGCCTGTGAGCCGTCCTCGTTGGCCTCGCACGCCGCGTCGATGTCGGTGGCCGTGGCATCGATGAGGCACTGCTGCTTGAACGCACTCCAACGCGTCATGTCGCCGAACAGCCGAATTTCGAGTTGCTCCGGCATCGGCTGGAAGCGAGCTCCGAGTCGAATGACATCGGGCAGCGAGGTCGTCAGGATCACATCGGCTTCAGTCGCTGGCGCGGCGCCGAGGTAGTTGCGCAAGGTGCCTTCGGCCTCCATGTCGCCGGTGAAGTTCGGCCGCGACTGGTAGCTGGCGCCAATCCACAGCTTCTTCTCCATCGCCTCCCAGAGCACGCCGCCGCCGAGGCCGAAGTCCGTGGACTTCGTCTCGACCCACGAGCGGCCTTCCTTGAGCGACCCCCCTGTTTCCAGGTCATCGGTGCCATCGGCGTCGCGCGCGCGCAGCGTGTTGATTTCGGAGAGGTACAGGTTCGCACCGAGCCCGATCGACAGGCGCGCCGGCTTAATCATGTAGGCGGCGCCGAGGGTGAACGCGAGCGTTCGAATCGTGCCGTCGATCGCGTACCAGCGCTGGCTCCCGTCACTGGCGCCCGGAAACCGGTCGTCTTCAGCGGTGGTATCCCAGACCGCCTGGCCGCCGAACGGCGCGAAGAACGCGAAGCCCAGTCGCAACGGGGAGTCGATGAACAAGTCGGAGCTGATCCCGAACATCGGGGCGAGGATCTTGTTGCTGAGCGTCGCCTCGCCGCTGTTCGCCGCGATCGCGCGGTCGTTCAGCGCCGCATCATCGGGGTACGGATTCGGGGTGCTAATCGCACTCGCCGGTCGGTCATACGTCGCCGACCGCAAGGCGTAGTTCACGTCGAGCATGATCTGCATGCCCTCCGAAAACCCGATACCGGCCGGGTTGTAGTAGAGCGTCGACGCGTTCGTCTCCGTGGGATTGCCATGCTCGCCGCCAAAGCGCGCCGCGGCAAAGCCGGATGCAAAAGCGGTCGACGGTACTGCGAGGAGGGCGGCTCCCACGCAAGCGATCGCCCATCGGGTAGATGTCTTCATTCGGTCCGCTCCAACGGATTGATAACCAAGTGATTGCAGGATTACCGCACACGGGGCCGGCGGTCCACAATGACTGACACTTTCCCGCCTCAGCGCTGGGCTTTCGTGACGCGCTTGCGTCGGCGAACCATCCACAGCGACGCGAGCAGCAGCGTCGCGGGCCCGCTGGGGTGCTGGGCAGCGGTCGTCGCGCAGCAACCACCGTCGCCGTTGTCGTCGCCACCGCCGGGGAGCGGCGTGTCGTCCACCGCCAGCACGCATGCGGAGTCCACGCACTCGTACGTATCGACACAGTCGGTGTTTGCGTTACACGTCGTCACACACCCTTCGACCGTGCAGCCGGCGTACGGCGCACAGTCGAGCCGGTCCGCCACCGCGCACGTGCCGGCGCCCGAGCACGACGTCGCCGGCGTGAACTGTCCGAGGCTGCAGAGCGCTTCCTCGCACTGGATGTCCGCCCCGTAGAACTGGCACTCGCCGGCGCCGTTGCACGACCCGGTGAGGCCACAGGTGCTCTCGGCCTGTCGGTCGCAGCCGGAGCTGCCGACCTTGAACGGAGGTTGCTTGCCGGCGACGACGGGTGCGCACGTCCCGTCGGGCTCGCCGGTGTGGTCCTCGAAACACGATTCGCAGGCTCGGTCACACGCCGAGTCGCAGCAGCGGCCCTGGGCGAGCCCGCCGACGCATGGGCCCGCGTAACACAGTTCATTGGTGATGCACGACCCGTTCGCGAACCCGCGCGGCGTCGTCCAGACCACAGCGGCCGCGGTCTCCCGATCGATCATCGCGATCGGGGTGCGCAACGGCAGATAGTCCTGGCCGAGGCGCCGCAGCGCACCGAACTCGCCGACGACGATGTAGTTGACGCCGTTGAACGCCACGTCGTGGATATCGAACCCCGTCAACACATCGACCGGCGAGTCGACTGTCATACCCTGCGCCCCGATCCGCTGGATCAAGCCGCCGTCTCCGCCGGCCAGGAACTCCAGTCCGTTGAAGTCGACGGCGCGCAGCGCGCCGGTGTCGGCCAAGGTTGTCGCGGTGCCGGCCATGTCGGTCGCCACGAGCCGCACGAACGCGCCACCCGAGCCATCGGTGCCGACGGCGAGCCAGTCGAGCCCGCTCCATTGGGCGGCGTAGAAGTCCGTTGCGCCCGTGATTGCGAACGCGGGACTGGACTGCGTCCCGTCTGCACGAACGACCTGAACCATGCCGCCGCCGCCACCGATGAGGAAGAACTCGCCGGACCAGCTGATGAAGCGAATGTCCTGGCCGCCGAGCAACGACGTCGGGGCGCCGACGGCCGCTCCGTCGGCGTCGATGACCTGCGCGACCCCGCCATTCCCGGCCACGAGCCAGTGGTTGCCGTTCCATGACACGGCGTTGAGATCGGGGCTTCCGCTCACTGTAACGGCGCTACCGATGGGATTGCCGAGCGTATCCATGCGCTGGACCATCCCGCTGGTCCCCACGACGAGGACATCGCTGCCGTTCGCGCTCGCGTCGCGGATGTCTCGTCCACCGAGCACCGGGGTGAGCGTGCGCGGTGCGCTCAGGGCGTCGTCGACGAAGGCCACGAGACCGATCGATCCGACAGCGATGAGCCATCGCGTCCCGGTCCAGTGGGCACCGGTGAGGGGTCGATCGGTGCGGCTCGCGATCTGGACCGCGCCTCCGATCACCGCCCCGTTGGTATCAAAGCGCTGGGCCTGCCCGTTCGCGCCGAGCGCGAGCCACTCCGATCCGTTGGTGACGAGCCGCGTCACGGCTGCGCCGCCCACGACATTGGTGAACGTGAAGGACGGCGTCGCGCTGTAGGCGGCGACACCGACACGGCCGTCGCTCGTGCCGACGAAGACCTTCCCGGCCGCGAACTCCGCGGTCGTAATCGTCCCGGCGGTCAGTACGTTCGCCGCGGCACCCGGGGTGCCCACCCCGGTGACCGCACTGACCGCGCGATCGGTGAAGGCGAGCCACGCCGGCGTCGCACCGCCGGCCGGGTCGCCCACGATCGCGCGAATCGGCGACCCATCGACAGGGTTGCCCTCGGGACTCGCTGGCAGGCCGAGCGCCGAATTGACCACCACGACGTTGCCCATCGCGCCGCCGAGCAGCCAGTTGATCCCGTTGTGAGCGCCCGCGGTGATCGAGTCGTTGGCCAGGACCTGGACGGTCGTGGCGGTGGGCTCGCCCTGCACGTCAAGCAGCTGCGCACGGCCGTTGCTGCCCGCGATCAGCCAGCCCGAAGGTCCCGGCTCAATGAAGCCGATCGTGTCGCCGCTCAACGCGTCGCGCGATTCCGACAGCCGCAGTCCGTCGTCACCGAGGGCTTGTGTGCGACCGGGCCCCACCGCGATCCAGCGGTCCGCGCCGGAGGCCACGTCGATGATCGTCGAGCCCTCGAGCACGAATCGCCCGGAGAGCTGGTCGGGTTCGCCGTCCGTCCCACCCGCCATTTCGATGCGTCCCGCCCCACCGACGACCATCCAATTCGGGCCCCCGTCGTCGAGCAGCGCCGCGCGGCGCGGCTCGGTGTCATCCGCCGCAGGCAATCGGCCGTCGGCGCAACCGGCGAGCAGGAGAGTCAGACCAACGACGAAGCGAAATGGGCGCATGAGCGGCTCTTGCTGTGGACTTGGGACTGTTAGCGTAAGTCGTCCCTTTCATCCACTCCGAGTTGCGGCGCCTCGGTGCATCGCGCGCGGCGCCGCCGCCTACTTCTCGACCGTCACGCTGAAGTGCTCGATGTGCATTTCCTTGTTCGAGCGCAGGTGAATCTTCTTCTCGAACGAGCCCTCGAGATCTTTGATCATCGTCTTCTCGATGGTGCGCAGGAAATCGACGACCCCCGGATTGGCCTGCACGTACAGGTCTTTGGGCTTCTGCACCGGCGCCTCGCGCTTGAGCTCGCGGATGATCTCGTAGGCGACGGTCTCCTTGGACTTCACGAACCCGCGTGAGTCGCAGTACTCGCACGGCTCGCACAGGAACTGCTGCAGCGACTCACGGACCCT
>JBFIHF010000303.1:0-7941 GCA_041601915.1 Bradymonadaceae bacterium | reverse complement strand
TCGGATGGCTGCTCGGCGAGCCGCACAAGGGCTTGCGCTACATGTTTCAGATGATGAACGAGGCGCGCATCGAGGTCGGCATCGCCGCGACGATGTCCGCGCACGCCGCCTACCTGTTCGCGCTCGACTACGCGCACGAGCGCAAGCAGGGCCGCCACCCCGACGACCGCGACCCCGAGTCGCAGCCCATCGCGATCATCGAACACGCCGACGTGCGTCGAATGCTCGTCCAGCAGCGCGTCTACATCGAGGGCGCGTGGGCGCTCTGCGCGCAGTGCGCCGCGCTCCTCGACGAGATGGCCACCGCCACCGACGAGGTCTCCCGGACCGAAGCGCGCCAGCTCATCGACCTGCTGACCCCCATCACCAAAGCGTGGCCGTCGAACTGGTGTCTCAAGGCCAACGAGCTCGCGATCCAGGTGCTCGGCGGCTACGGCTACTCGCGCGAATACCCGGTCGAGCGTCACTACCGCGACAATCGCCTCAATGCCATCCACGAGGGGACGAACGGCATCCAGGCGATGGACCTCTTGGGCCGCAAGGTTGCCGGCGACGGCGGCGCCGCGCTACGTCTCCTGCTCGCCCGCATGTCGAAAGACATCGAACGATTCGATGGCCACGCCGACCTCGGCGAGTTCGCCAGCGCGTTGTCCGCTGCGGCAGAGCGCGTGATGAGTGTCAGCATGGCGCTGAGCGCCGCCGCGCTGCAAGGCGAGGTCCGGAAGTTCCTGGCCAACGCCCCGACGTACCTCGACATGGTCGGCCACACCGTCGTCGCGTGGATGTGGCTCCGCATGGCGGGCATCGCCGTCGAGCACCGCGGCGACCCGTACTACGAAGGCAAGCTCACCGCCTGCCGCTTCTTCTTCCGCTGGGAACTCCCGCACACCGAGGTGTGGGCCGGGATTCTGCTCGCGATGGAAGCCACGCCCTACGACCACGCGCTCGACACGTTCTAGCCGCCCGTCCGGAGTCATCCGGGCAATTGTTTAGAACCGGAAGACCTCATCATGAGGCCGTACGCCGCGAAGGCGGGGTCCGTGAACGATAGACGGCTGCGATGTTGCGCGGTGAGCGAGCGTCCGACCAAGTTTCGGACGCGAACTGCCGATCGCTTGGAATTCAGAGACCGACGACCACGACAAGACGCCGCACTGCCGCTCGGCGGGCAGAGCTGTGCCTCAAACGCCATCGGTGGATCTTGATGTGGGGACTCAGGCGGCGCGTTCGCGCGGCCAGTCATCCCACTGTTTTTGGAGGCTTGCTGTCCACTTCGCACGCGTCAGATGCGGATCATCACCGCTGACGGCCGCGCATCGGACGCCCGCTCGCCGCGCCATCAGCAGCGTGCCCGAGGGGAACACCACGTTGCGTTCGCCATCGCGGAAGTCGGTCAAGGCGCGCCGGTGCGCCAGCCGACATGCTTGCTGATGGCGCAGCGCCCTGACGATCGCCCGCTTGTTCCTCGAGCTGAACTTCGGGTTCAGCTCGCCGATCGCGGCCGACGTCTGCGGAACGTGGAACGGACTCCTCGTTTCGCAGAAGTCGATGCCGAGCACTGGAACCTTCCGGTTCCGCGCATAGCGCTTCTCTGCTTTCGCGATGAGATGCTCGAAGAACGCGATCACTTCGTCCAGGGGCAGATGCTCAAAACCAGGTGGAGGCATGGGGGTAAACTCGACGTACTCCGGCATGTCCTTGCCGCAGTGTTTCGGTCGCGGGAACCGCATCGGCTTGCCCCAGTCTTTGGGGAGGATCCGGAACCCGCTCCAGTCCGTCGCCTTCTCCACACAGCCCGCCGCGACAGCCTGAAGACAGACGTAGACGATCTTGTCGATGATCTCCGGCAGCTCGAGCAGGACCAAGTCGCCGGGTTCACCGACGGCCCACAGGTTCTCGCGCCGATTGAGCTGCAGGTTTCGCTTGCGGGTCGTATTGGAAAAGAACTGCTGCATGAAGCCCGACCGCGTGCCCTTGCGATCGAGCTGCGCCGAGTGAATGTGGTTCGACATGCAGAAAGCGGCGCTGGCCGTTTGATCGTGATCCAGCAGGGCCTTGCCGTACATGTAGCCCACCAGGTCGCGGGTCTCCTTGCCCGGCCGCAGAAGGAATTGACGGCGCGTCGTACGTCGGGTGATTTCCACAAACTGGCCCGGCAGGTGTCTCTTGGGTGGTGTCATCTTCGCCTCCAAAAAAGTGCGAAGACGTAATCGGCCGTTCCTAGGTTCCGTTGCAGATTATCTGGGCCCGAGTCCGACTGACCCGCATGAATCGGCGGAATCGAGGTCCTCCGGACGTGGCTCGCGAGACGTGCGCCCCGGACGTGGCTCGCGAGACGTGCGCCCGGACGTGGCTCGCGAGACGTGCGCCCGGACGTGGCTCGCGAGACGTGCGCCGCCGGACGTGGCTCGCGAGACGTGCGCCGGACGTGGCTCGCGAGACGTGCGGACGTGGCTCGCGAGACGTGGCGGACGTCCCGCCCCGCCGGACGCGGCTCGCGGACATCGCGGACGTCGCGGACGTGGCTCGCGGACGTCGTCAGGTTCCGTTGCAGATTTTCTGGGCCCGAGTCCGACTGACCCGCATGAATCGGCGGAATCGAGGTCCTCCGGACGTGGCTCGCGAGACGTGCCGGACGTGGCTCGCGAGACGTGCCCGGACGTGGCTCGCGAGACGTGCGGACGTGGCTCGCGACGAGTGCCGGACGTGGCTCGCGAGACGTGCGGACGTGGCTCGCGAGAGGTGCGGACGTGGCTCGCGAGACGTGGCTCCGGACGTGGTCGCGAGACGTGGCTCGCGACGAGTGCCGGACGTGGCTCGCGCGGACGTGGCTCGCGAGACGTGGCTCGCGACGAGTGCCGGACGTGGCTCGCGACGAGTGCTGGCGCTCGGCGCCGGCACTCGTCACGCCGGTCACGGCAGCAGCAGCGGGCGAGCGAGTCCGACCAGCTCGATGAACTCCGAGCGATCGAGCTGAGTCGACGTTGCGCCCGTCGCCAGCGTTTCAATGTCGTCGATGCGCATCCCCTCGGTGTGCATGCTCTGGCGCAGAATCTCGGCGAACTCGATCACCGCCATCGCGAACCGCAAGTCCGCCGACGCATCGGCGATGTCCGCTTTGACCTGCGACGGTTTGATGCTCTGCGTCTGAAGCAGGCTGTCGGCTCCGAACTGTGCCTTGTGGCGCAGGCGAACCTCGGCAATGGACCCGCTGGCGGGCACCACGTCGGCGGCGAGCTCGATCTCGTAGAGTGCGGTGACCGTGTGGCCGGGACCGATTTCACCGGCGTCCTTCGAGTCGTCCTCAAAGTCCTGATTTTCCAGGAGCCGGTTTTCGTAGCCCACTAGCCGATACCGAACAACGGCGTCGGCATCGAACGCGACCTGAATCTTGACGTCGGCCGCGATCACTTCGAGCGTCGACACGAGGTCCGTGCCGAAAATGCGGTCCGCCTCCGCCTCGCCGTCGATGTAGAAGTAGTTGCCGTTGGTCTGTCTCGCGAACGCTTCGAGATCGGCGTCGTTGTAGTTTCCGGATCCGAATCCGGCGACGGTCAACCCGATGTGCAAGTCGCGCTTGGCCTCCACGAGATCGACGAGCGCAGAGCCCGTGACACCCACGTTGAAGTCGCCGTCCGTGACGAGCACCACGCGGTTGATCGTGTCCTCGCCCCGCGTTGCCTCGGCGAGCGCATATGCGGACTCGATGCCGCCCGCGCCGTTTGTCGATCCGCCCGAGACAAGTCCGTTGAGCGCACTCAAGATCGTGGCCTTGTCCGAGATGTCCGTCGGCGAGAGGAGCACGCCGGGGTTGCTCGCGTATGTGACGATCGCGACCTTATCGCCAGGGCGCAGACGGTTTGTCAGCGTCGTGAGCGCGTGTTTCACCAGCGGCAGTCGCGTGCTCATCGACCCGGAAACGTCGATCAGGAACACGAGGTTCGTCGCGCGCATGTTCTCGAGCGCGATGTCGCGGCCGTACAAGCCGACTCGCAGCATGTGCAGGTCCGTCCCGAAAACGCTTGGGGCCACCTCGAGGTTGATCGAGAACGGTTCTCCGGCGATCGGCTGTGGGTACTCGTACTCGAAAAAGTTGATGTACTCCTCGACGCGCACGCCGGCGACGGCCGGGAGCCGACCGCTGTTGATGTCACGGCGCATGAGCGTGTAGGAGGCCGTGTCGACGTCGATCGAGAACGTCGAGGTCGCCTCGGTCGCCGTCTCGATGAAGTCGTTCTCCTGCCATTCCTGGTAGTTCTCACCGTCGATCGGCGGCGGAGAAGGCGCGCCGGCCGTCGTGTTGTTCGATTCTTCGGCGTAATAGTCGTTGTTGCTCGGCGTGTACGTCGTGTTGTTGCTCGTCGTGTTGTTGCTGTAGTCGGTGGTCCCGTTTTCTGCCGCCTTGTCCGTACCGGGCTCGGCCCCGCAGGCCGCAAGCGTTCCCATCATCGAAGTGAGTAGCAATACGCGTCGCATCATCATTGTCTCCATTAGTTGTCGAATGCGATTCTGCGGATTGCAAGGACGAGGCCGGACCTCGTTGCCGAAATAAAACAACAACTTGCAGGAGTCGGGTCGTTCGCGCCAGTGCCGAAGCCGGACACCCGTGGAAGACCCGGAGGCGTGCGCAGGTGTGTGCGGATGTAGGTGGCCACGTAACTTGTTGTTTTCTTGGACTCATTGATGATTGACACCAATGTCGCCCGATTTCGGTCGCGAAACACCGTTCTCGAGGGCTGAGTTCAGCGAATCGCCAGCGTTTATGCGACGGTCCGGTGGCACTCAGAAATCTGTGATTCGGCGGACCAGCGGGGACGTCAGATTCGATGACCGAGGTCATCGACTTGGGAGCACGGGCTTTTGCGCCACAGCAGGCCGCGGCAGTGTGGTGTGTCCTTCACGTCGAGCGAGGCCGACGTACGATCACCTGTCGGGGACGTCACTGCGTGCTGAAACACGCCGCGACCGCCGAGTTGTCCGCGTCATCGCAGTTGTAAATGTCGGCGCATGCGCCCACAAACACCGAGCCAAGGTCTTCGCCGCAGGTCGAGTCGGCGATCGCGGAACGGCACGCCTTTGCTGCCGACCCGTCGAACTTGCAGCCGGCGTCCGTGAGGCAATCGCCGGAATCCGAGCCGGAGAATTCGTTCGCCTGACTCTTGCAGTCGCTGATCGAGTCGTACTCCGCGTCGAACTCACCGGGCTCGCACTCCTGATACTTCTTGCAGAACGTGGCACCGAGCTTGGTGCTGTAGTTGCCTTCAGTGATGCAGCTGGCGGTGAGGAGAATCGCGAGTGCGAACAGCAGGTAACGGTAGCTCATTACAGGTCCAGGGCTCTAGATTTGGGGATGTCGCGGCCATGATAGTGCACAACGCGCGGTCGCGTGCAACCGTACTCAGTCGCCACCAAACCCTATAATCCCCGTCGGACCGCGCCCGCCGCTAGCCCGCGTGAAACGGGCAAATGGAGGTCTTCCGGACGTGGCGCGGACGTGGCGCGGACGTGGCGCGGACGTGGCGCGGACGTGGCGTGAGCGGACGTGGCGTCGGACCGCGCCCGCCGCTCCGGACGTGGCGTGATCGGACGTGGCGTCGGACCGCGCCCGCCGCTAGCCCGCGTGAAACGGGCAAATGGAGGTCTTCCGGACGTGGCGGGCGTGCGCCCCCGGACGTGGCGGGCGTGCGCCCCGTCGGACCGCGCCCGCCGCTAGCCCGCGTGAAACGGGCAAATGGAGGTCTTCCGGACGTGGCGGGCGTGCGCCCCCCGGACGTGGCGGGCGTGCGCCCCCGGACGTGGCGGGCGTGCGCCCGGACGTGGCGGGCGTGCGCCGGACGTGGCGGGCGTGCGGGGCGGTTAGCGGCTGCGGATGGCGCGGCTCTGCGCTTGGAGGTGTGAGATGGCGTCGTCTTCGTCGCCGAAGTCGAACTTCACTTCGGCCTGTTTCATGGGGCTGCCGACGAGGTCGATGGGGTCGGCGATCTTCTTGCGGCGCTTGCCGAGGAAGGCCGCGGAGGCGACGCCGCCGAGGAGGCCGCCGAGGACGCCGGTGTAGCCCATGACGGCGCCGGGCACGAGGGCCGAGGAGACGAGGCCGCCGAGGAGGGCGATAGCGATGACGGAGGAGATGATCGAGCCCCAGCGGCGCTCGAAGATGCCGGAGGTCATGAGGTAGCCGGCCATGCCGAAGGCGACGCCGCCCCAGCCGAACCAGCGCATCGAGGTGTCATCGAAGGCCCAGAGGAGGGCGCCCGAGGACAGCATCGCCATGATGTGGACGACGAAGAAGTCGCGGGTGTCGCGCAGCATCACCCACCAGCCCAGGAACAGCAGCGCGGCGGAGCTCGAGACGACGTGCCAGGGCGAGACGTGCAGGAATGGCGTGAGCAGGACGCCGAGGGCGCCGCTGAAGCTGCCGGCCTGGATGGCGAGGTTCTGGCCGATCCAGTTGTCGAGCCAGACGTTGTTGACGAGGTAGGTTCCCCAGAAGATGCCGAGCATCGAGGCCATGATTTTGGCCTGCAGAACGAGCTCGGCTCGAAGCGCCGCGATCTCTTGTTTGTTCGTCTTCTTGATCTGGCGTTCGTCTTCCTGCGTCCTCATGCGTCTCTCCGGCTCGTGGTGTCCATTTCAACGGACCAACGCACGATCTGGATTCAACTATTTCGAGGCCGGGGAGATCAGCGGTTGCCGCGGGTGCGTCGTCCGCCGCCGCGTCCGCCGCGGTTGCCACCGCCGCCACTGCGTCCGCCGCGACCGCCGCCGCCGCCGCCGCGACCGCTACCCTTGGTTTGGGTCAGGCTTTCCGAGGGGATCGCGCTGGGGTCGTGGTAGGGGTGCTCCTCGACGATCGGGATCTTGAAGCCGATGAGCCGCTCGATGTCGCGCAGGTAGGCGCCTTCTTCGATCTCGCAGAACGAGATCGCCTGTCCGTCGCGTCCGGCGCGGCCGGTGCGGCCGATCCGGTGGACATACACTTCCTGCTCATTGGGCAGGTCGTAGTTGACGACGTGGCCCACCGCATCGATGTCGAGCCCGCGCGAGGCGAGGTCGGTCGCGACGAGGATCTCGATCGCGCCTTCCTTGAAGCCGTCCAGGGCACGCGTACGCGCTCCTTGGGACTTGTTGCCGTGGATGGCAGCGGCATTGATGTTGGAGTTGGCGAGCTCTTTGACGAGCTTGTTCGCGCCATGTTTGGTGCGCGTGAACACGATCGCGCGGTCGATCTTCTTGTCCGCGATGAGCCAGGGCAGCAGGCGCTTCTTGTCCGCTTTGGAGACGAACATCACGGTCTGGTCGATCGCGTCGACGGTGGGCTCTTCGGGCGTGATCGAGATCGTGATCGGATCGCGCAGGAAGCTGCCGGCGAGGCTCGCAATGCTGTCCGGCATCGTCGCCGAGAACAGCAAGTTCTGCCGGTTCGTCGGGAGCAGTTTGAGCAGCTTCTTCACGTCGTGAATGAAGCCCATGTCGAGCATGCGGTCCGCTTCGTCGAGCACGAAGAAGCTGACGTGGCTGAGGTCGACGTAGCCCTGACCGATGAGGTCGAGCAGCCGGCCAGGCGTGGCGACGAGCACGTCGACGCCCTTGCGCAGCCGGTCGACCTGCTTGCCTTGTTTGACGCCGCCAAAGATGACGGTCTGGCTCACGTCGAGGTACCGGCCGTAGGTCTCGAAGCTCGCCGCAATCTGGGCCGCCAGTTCACGCGTCGGCGTCACGACCAGCGTGTTGATGTGTCGCTTGCCGTTGGGGACGTCAGTCGCCGCAATTCGTTGGAGCACAGGCAGCGAAAACGCAGCAGTCTTTCCTGTGCCAGTCTGGGCGATCCCGAGGACATCGCGCCCCTCGAGGAGCGGTGGAATCGCTTGTTGTTGGATGGGAGTGGGGTCTGTGTAGCCCGCGTCCTCCAGGGCATCCATCAGCTCTTCAATCAGGTTCAGC
>JBFIHF010000302.1:0-7995 GCA_041601915.1 Bradymonadaceae bacterium | reverse complement strand
TGGGCGCGATGCTTCGTGATTTGGCGGCGTCCAACCCTCACGTCGATGTGATGTTCGCTCTCCCAGTGGGCGACCTCGCGCTCGACCGACGTGAGCCAGATCGCGGAGGCCTCCGAAAACCGCGACCGCCCGGGCTGCAGCCCCGGATTCTCCAGGGCCGCGCTCAGTGCGATCGCGGCAGGATCCGGCGGCACTGCCGACGGGCCGCGGGGCGGGTGGCTCAGGTCGTCAGCTCCGTAGGCCATGAAGTCGCGGAGTGCGTCTCGGCGCACCGACTTCATGCCCAATCGCTCGTAGAAGCGCCGTGCGTCATTGCTGCGATACACGGACAGCCACAGGGGCACTCCGCGTGCCGTAGCTTCGCCGAACAATTCCACCATGATCGCGCGACCGATGCCCTGATTCTGCGCATCGGTCGCGACGGCGAGCAGCTCCAGCCAGTCGTGATCGCGATGGCGCTCGACGCGCAACCAACCGACATCGGTGCCATCGCACTCCACGATCCGTGTCTGCGACACGTCCCAGGCGTCGATGAACGCGAGGTACTGCTCCTGCTCATCCCATGCGCCCCAGGACCGATCGTGAGGTCGCGAAACGCGACGCGATGGATCGCCCACGCGGTCTCCCGGTCGGCCGATTGGGCTGGTCGCAACCGTGGAGCGAGCACGCTCATCCCTACTCCACGAGACTGATCGCGCCGGTGGGGCAGAACTCGGCGGCGGACCGCACCTTCTCCCACAGCTCGGGCGGCGGTTCCTCGTCGAGGATGTACAGGTACCCGTCGTCACGCACCTCGAACACCTCCGCGCACTCCTCCATGCAGACCGCATTGCTCTGACACTTTTCGAAATCGACGACGATCTTCATGGCACCCTCCTCCGAGAAGTGCGCTCAGAATACTTGGACCTGAAGCCGTCGCCCACCACTTTGCGCCACCAGTCCCCGCGTTCCGACCGTGCCGCGTGTATCATTCTCGTTAGATCACAACATGTTATAACTGCGTCTGGCACCTTTTTGAGCGGGGATGCCTTGCGCGCTCCGGGGTGACGTGGGAGGTTCCGCGGCCGAGCCGTTTCTCAGCTCGACCCACAGTCAGGCGCGCACATGTTGGAGTTTGTTTCGAGTTGGTTCGCGGGTCTCGGCCTCAACCCCGCCGCGTCGGACGTGCTCGCGCGGCTGTCGCTGTTCGTCCCGATCATCGCTCTGGCCGCGCTCGCGAATCTCGTCGCGCGGCGCTGGGTCTTGCACGTCGCTGCGGGGTTGATCGCCCGCTCCTCCGTGACGTGGGACGACGCGGTGCTCAAGCGCGACGTGCTGAAACGGCTCGCGTACCTGGCCCCGGCGGCCGTCGTCTACCTCCTCGCGCCGCTGGCGCTGAGCGGGCACCCGGAGCTCATCTCGGTGGTGAACTCCGCCGTCGAGGTCTACGCGATCGCGGTCGTCGTGCTCGCCGTGGATGCGCTGCTTAGCGCGGGCCACGACATCTACGACACCCTCGACGTCGCGAAGCAGATCCCGATCAAGGGATTCGTTCAGGTCGCGAGACTGCTGCTGTACTTCGTCGGCACGCTCATCTTCCTGTCCGTGGTTCTGGACAAGGCGCCGCTCATCCTGCTCAGCGGGCTCGGGGCGTTCACCGCGGTGCTGATGATCATCTTCCGCGACTCGATCCTGGGGTTCGTGGCCGGGATTCAGCTGTCCGCGAATCGCATGGTCGCGCTCGGCGACTGGATCGAGATGCCGAAGTACCAGGCCGACGGCGACGTCATCGACGTCTCGCTGACCACGGTCAAGGTCCAGAACTGGGACAAGACGATCACGACGATCCCGACGTACGCGCTGATCACGGAGTCGTTCAAGAACTGGCGCGGGATGTCCGAGGCCAAGGCTCGGCGGATCAAGCGGGCTGTGACGATCGACATCAGCTCCATCGCGCTCTGCAACGAGGAGATGCTCGAGCGATTCTCGCAGATCGAATTCATCAGCGAGTATGTCGACCGCAAGCAAGAGGAAGTGGCGCAGCACAACGCGAAGCATCCCGAGGCTCAGCTGTCCGTGGTGAACGGGCGACGGCTGACCAACATCGGTACCTTTCGGGCCTACGTGCTCGCGTACCTGCGCCAGCATCCGAGCCTTCATCAAGAGATGACGATGATCGTGCGCCAGCTCCCGCCGTCCGAGTTGGGGCTCCCGATCGAGATCTACGTGTTCAGCAAGGACACGGCGTGGTCGAACTTCGAGGACATCCAGGCCGACATTTTCGACCACATCATCGCCGTCGCGCCCGAGTTCGATCTCCGAGTGTTTCAGAACCCGGCGGGCGCCGATTTGCGCGCTCTTGCGGCGGCGAGTGCCTCGCTCAGACCTCGGCCCAACTTGAATTAAATCCTGAGCCTGATACCCCTCTGGGCAGTAACGCCCCCCCTGGAAGAGGCCACATGGGTATCTTAGCCCCACAATCCATCGATGCGTTTGTTGAGCCTTCACATGGTGACATCCGTCGCGTCGAAGTTCCCACCCCGCAAGGGATGGTCGAGCTGACCGACGATCCGTACTCCGACCGAATCCGCTGCGATCACCCGGCGATGGGGAGTTCCGAGTTTCTGGGCGACGCGCTGATCGAAGCGGCCGACGAGCTCGGGCGCGGGCGCATTGTCGCCTTCGTGGACACGCGCATGACCGAAGACTTCGAGTCGGCCGGGTTCGACGTCGAAGCGATCATGCCGGGCTTCTATGGCGGCGAACACGACTGTGCCGTCGTCGGTACGTCCGATCTCACGCAGCGCATGGACTCCGCGGATCTGTCCGCCGCGCAGCTGACCGACCAAATCCTCGCGCTCAAGAAGGGCACCCCGGGATTGCATGCCGTGATCGAGACCGAACTCGGCACCGTCGCGGACGCCCCCGAAATCGCCGCATTGCTCGACGCGACGTTCGACGAGTATCCCACGCCCTCGGGTGAGGCGGAATACGTCGCGGAGCAGATTCGAGAGGGGCACGTCTTTCGGGTGTACCGCCAGGCCGACGAGATCGTCGCCTGCGCCAGCGCCTACCTCGTGTTCGATGCGCGGACCGCGGAACTCACGGACTGCGCGACGAAGCCTTCTCATCAAGGCCAAGGCTACATGCGCACGCTCCTGATGGATCTGATGGACGACCTGAGAAACCTCGAGTACCCGACCGCATTCACGCTGGCGCGCGCCGCCATTCCGGGCGTCAACGTCGCGTTTCAGCGCTGCGGCTTCAAGCTGCGCGGTCGCATGGCGCAGTCCTGTCGGATTGGCCGCGGCCTCGAGGATATGAACGTGTGGAGTCGACGCCTTTGACCGAGTCAGCCATTCCGTGTTTCTTCCACCCCGACCAGCTCAGTTTCAAGCCGGTCTACGAGTGGTCATTCGGCGAGAAGATCGCGCACCCCGAAGTGACGGCGCGGGCCGAGAACATCCTCGCCGCGCTCAACGCCGGTGATGCGTTCGAGGTCGTGAAGCCCGGCGAGCAGCCGATCGGTGCGATCCGCGACGTGCACAGCTACGAACTGCTGACCCTGTACAACACAGCGCGAAAGCTCGAACCGGACGTGACGTTCTATCCGAGCGTGTTCCCGCGGGATCTGCGCAGCATGGGAGACCCGACGAACATCCGTCATGCCGGGTGCTACTGCTTCGACTCCGGCACCCCGCTCAACGCCAAGACGTTCGATGCGGCAGCGTGGAGCGCGGCGTGTGCGTTCGACGGTGCGGATCGGCTCGCGCAGGGCACCGACCGACTCGTGTACGCACTGTCGCGGCCCCCCGGCCACCACGCGACGTCGGAGTTCTTCGGCGGTTACTCGTACTTCAACAACACCGTGATCGCGGCCCGCCGTCTGAGTGAAGTCGGACGCGTCGCGATCGTGGACATCGACTTCCACCACGGCAACGGCACTCAGTCGATCTTCTACGACGACCCCTCGGTGCTCACGATCTCGCTGCACGGCGACCCCACCGATTTCTATCCGTTCTACTGCGGGTATCCGAACGAAACCGGCGAGGCCGACGGCGGGGGCTACAACCTGAACTTCTGCCTACCGCGAGGCACCGGCATCGAGGCGTACAGCCGCGTTCTGGCCTCCGACGTGCTGAACGCGGTCTCGAACTTCGGCGCCGAGATCCTGATCGTCGCGGCCGGCTTCGACGGCTACGCGCTCGACCCGATCGGCGCGTTCGACCTGCAGACCGACGACTTTCACACCATCGGCAGCATGTTGGGCGGCCTGCATCTTCCGACGCTCGTCGTCCAGGAAGGCGGCTACTACACCCGCGACCTCGGCGCGAACGTCGTCTCGTTTCTGAGCGGGGTCCGCGAAGGCCTTGGCGCCGCTGGCTGACGCAGGCGAGCGCCCCGTAACCCACGCGACCCCAGTTCCCTCCGACGACGTGCTCTTGTAAGTTGAGCGGATGCATCCCCAAACCATCCTCGGTTCGCTCTTCGTACTCGCTGCCTCGGTCCTGACGATCGCGCTTCTCGTGCGCCGGCGACGAATTCGAGCCCTCGAGAAGGTGGGAGTGCGGACGACGGGCATCGTCACCCACGTCGATCGCCGGTCTGACGATGCCGGCGGATACAGCGTGCTCGTCGAGTTCATCACCGAAGATGGAAGCAAGTTCTCGGCAATGAGCGGATTTTCTTCGTTCGTGCCCACGGAAGGACAGGAAGTGGAAGTCGTGTACGATCCTCGAGATCCGCTGCTGGCGGAGGTCGAACCAGGCAACCGCGCACACCAGCTTAGCGGGTTCTTCGTGGCGACATTCTTCGTCGTGCTCGGCATCGTCCTGCTCGTGATCGAGCCGCTCAGCTGAACGATCGCCCGGTCGAACTACGACGGTCAGTCGTTGACTAGCAACAGTGGCCGCCCGTGACGGCGGACGCTATTCTGACCGCCCCCTCAACGGAGCGAACCATGAGCGACGAGTTGGAGAGTTTCGCGCATCAACTGGGCGTCAACACGGGCGTGTTCATGGCCGCCGACGAGTACTACGTCGGTGTCGGCCCCGACGAACTCGATGATGTGTTGGACGATGCGTGGATGATGGGTGCGACGCAGGACTCCCTCGTCGATGCCGGCTTCCCGATCCATGCCGATCCCGACGTCCGTCGGATCGCCCACGCCGCGTTCAGTGCCGGATTCAAGGCCGCGTTCGCCGGATGAGGCGTCGTTGTGCTGGAATGTCAGGCGCTTACGAAGGTGTCTGGCACCGTTTGACCCGTTCGAAGGCATGTCGCGCGAGGAGATCGAGCAGATCCTGTTCGACGCTCAGAAGCCTGAGGATCAGGACTGAGCGAGCGACCCGGCTCCGGCGCGGTTTGACCGCCGGCTGTGTTCGTGCGACACGGGCACCGAAGTTACCGTTGACGCTATATTTTTGACAAGGACTCCACATGAAGAAGCTCGCCCTGCTGCTCGTTGTCATCGCCGCTGGCTGCATCTCCGAAGGCAACTACACCAAGTCGCTGAGCAAGGAATCGTGTCAGCGCTCGCGGGAGTGCTTCCGCGCCGAGTTCGACGACGAGTACTCCGATCTCAACGACTGCGTGGAAGAGTCCACCGAGACTCTGGACGACCTCGACTCGTGCTATGCCAGCGCCGGATGCGACTTCGATGTGGCGAAGGCCAAGGCGTGCCGCAAGGCGATCGGTGCCGCAACCTGCGAGGATTTCATCGACGGCGTCGATGACGACAGCTGCGACGAGATCTACGACTGCACGTCGTCGCAAGAAGCGGAAGTCTTCGCCTGCGTGATTCGCTGATCGGTGACGTGGACGAGCAGCGGCTGCGCCTTCCAGCCGCGTACGCCCTTCAGCTTGTGCCGAGCTCGTCCACCAATTCGACAAGACCTCCCACGGACTGAAGCTGCGCCACGGCGTCCGGAAGCGGCTTACCCAAGACGTCCTGAATATCCGCCAGAATCGCTGCCAGCTCTTGGGGTCGAATGTCCCGAGTGCCCCGAAGCTTCGTTTTCATGGAGAACTCGGCGGGGTCGACTCCAGTGTGGCGAGCGATGGTCTCGAAAACGAGGGTCTCTGCGTCGAACATCTGGCCTCCAGTGGACGGTTGCACGGGTACGGAGCGGCGCTCTGAATGGTGTCAGACACCCATCTAACTGACTGATATCACGAGTGAACACCTCGATGCCAGCTCGCGGTCGATGTTCGGCGATGATGTGCCGCAGCTGTCGATCGCCTCATGCCGCAGCTCGAGGTCCTGTTTGTGATCGGTCGGTGTTCGGGTAACATGGCGAAACCAATGTCGAACAACAATCGGGCAACGAAATGCGGTGGCTTCTAGTCGTCTTGATGGCGTGTTTCGCCTCATGTGGTGCTTGCGGGCCCCAGACGGAGCTCCTTCCCTCGAAAAAGGCGAGGCCCGACAAGGTCACGCCCAAGGACGTCGATACTGAAGTGCCAGACGCAGGCGGCGGCGGCGACGTGTCGTCGTGCGGCACCGGCGGGCTCATCGGCCATGCGTGCGAAGTGACCGGTCAACCGCTGCGACAAGGGACGGTGGTCGTCAAAGGCGTCGATTGCGCGACCGGCGAGATGTTCGAGATGTCGACGCAGACGAACAACTACGGAACGTTCGCGTTCGAAGACGTCCCCTCCGGCGAGCACGAGGTCGTCGTCGCGATCGGCGCCTACAGTGGCTCGAGCATCGTCGAGATCGTGGCGAACGAGACCCTCGACATCATGGGCGACAAGATCTGCCTCGAGTCCGATGTTAAGATCGCCGTGATCACAGGCGTTTACGACCACGTCGAGGGCATTCTCGCCAAGGCGAACCTGCCCTACGACATCGTCGGCTCGGATTCGGCCGGCCAAGAGACGCGCGACTTCCTCACCAGCGTCGAGGCGATGAGCGAGTATGACGCGGTGTTCATCAACTGCGGGGGCCTCTACGACAATCTCCTCTCCGTGGATCAGGACGGCACGCTCGTACCCACGATCGCGGCCACGATCCGGGCCTACGTCGCTGCTGGCGGTAGCCTCTACACGTCCGACTGGGCGGCACCGTTCGTCGAGGACGCGTTCCCCGACATGATCGACTTCTACGGCAACGACGTCGATTCGACGGCCTACCGCGCCGGGTACGCGCCACAGGCCGTCACCGCGGCGATCTTGACGCCGGCCGTCGAGAGCCTGCTTGGACGACCCGAAGCCGTCATCGCGCTCGAGAGTCCATCCTGGGCGATCATGAGCGGCGTCGGTGAGCAAACCACCGTCCATCTGCGAGGCGATGCGCTGGTCTGCAGTGGCGGCTCGCCCGGATGTACGGTGCCTGCCGCGCCCCTGCTCGTCACCTACACGGCCCCATCGGGAGGGACCGTGATGTTCACGTCGTTCCACAACGACCGCCAGGAGCACCTCAACGCCGACATGGAACTCATCCTGCGGTTCTTGGTGTTCCGCCTCTAAGAAAGAAGAGAGGCGCCGCGTATCGGTGTCACCATTTCTCGGGCGCCGGCCGGACATCGAGTTCGAACGTCCATCCACCGGGCGCTTGGTGGGCGAGGAACCATGCCGCGTCCGCAACGGCTTGGGGCGACACGAAGTCGCTGCTCGGTCGCTCAGGCATCATCGCCCGTGTGCGCGGCAGGTCGACCATGCCGTCAATGATCACATACGAGACGTGCACGCCCCTTGGCGCGAACTCTTTGGCCAGGGCCTGAGCCAGCCAGCGTTGACCGCCTTTCGCCGCGGCAAACGCCGCCGTCTTGGCACTGCCCCTCCACGACGCAGTCGCGCCGGTGACGATGATGGCGCCACGGCCCGCGTGGAGCATGGCGGGGATCGTCTGCTGTGCGACGTGGAAGAGGCCGGCGACGTTGATGTCGAGGCTGGCGTGGAGTTCTTTCGCCGTAGTTTCGAGGAAGCCTTTGAACACGCCGCCGCCGGCGTTGTGCACGACGACCGCCGGATGTCCGAGCTCGGACCGCACGATCTCGAACGCCGAGACGACCG
>JBFIHF010000301.1:0-8011 GCA_041601915.1 Bradymonadaceae bacterium | reverse complement strand
GTCGACGCCGACGAAACGGGCCGTGTGGCGGATCTGTCGTGCGGGGATGGCGTGCTGCTCGCGGCGGTCCTGCGATGGGCGCCGGGGGTGGACGTCGTCGGCGTGGAGCGCGAGCTGGTGTTCGCGCTCGCCGCTGCGGTGCGGCTGGTGGGGACGAGGGCTCGGGTCATCTGGGGCGACGGTCTCGCCGCGTCACCGTGGCTCACGGAATGCGCCGCGGTGCTCGGCAACCCGCCCTACGTCGGTGAGAAGGGCAACCGGGTCGCGTTCGACGCCTTGCGCGCCGAGCATCGCCATCTGGCGGCGTGGTTCGGGCCTCGGATCGACCTGCACTATCTGTTCGTGCATCGGGGGCTCGACATCCTGCGGTCCGGCGGTCGGCTCGCCTACCTCACCAGCGAGTACTGGCTGACGGCGACCGGCGCGGGGTTACTGCGCCAGGATCTCGGCGAGCGCACCTCGGAGACGACGTTCGAACGTTTGGGTGCCGGCGCGTTCGTCAGCGCGCCCGGTCATCACTCGCTGATCTTTGTGGCTCGCCGTGCCGCGACGACCGGGGTTGGCAGCGCCGCGACCCTGCATCCGTTCGCGGCCGTGGAGCGGCTGGCCACGGGGACACCGCTCGGAGAGCTGTGCGGCGACCGGCAGGGGTTTGTGAGTGGCGCGGACCGCGTGACATCGAAGACCGCGGAGCGTTATGGCTATCCGCGCGACCACCCGATCTTTCTATGGCGCGCCGCGGAGCTCCCCGAGACCGATCGCGACCTCTTCCGGCCGTTGCTGCGCGGCGGCGACTGCGTGGCCAACCAGGTCGTGACCGAGGCGCCGGGCCACGACTTCGTGCTGTGGTGCGACGGATCGGAGGTGGGCGCGGTGCAGCGCCGGATCGAGGCGCGGCTGGATGCCTTTCGAGCGCTGCTCGAGCAACGCCGGGAGGCGGTGGCGGGGACGATGAGCTGGTCGCGAATCTGGTGGCCGCGGGTCACCGCCGAGTACGCGAGGCCCAAGTTGGTGGTCCCGCGCCGCGCGAAAGCGCCGAGCTTCTGCCTCGATCTGTCGGGATCGTTTGTCTCCAGCGACTGCACCTACTTGCTGGCCCCCGATGACGTCAAAGACGCCGCCGGCTATCTGATGCGCGTGATGATCGCGGCAAACTCTGCCCGCGCGGCCGAGCAGTTACGCGCATTTGGTAAAGTGAAGGGCGAAGTCATGGAGTTCTACGCCACGCCGCTGCGCGAGTGGAGGCTGCCGTTGCGTCGGACGGCCGATGGGGTCGAGCTGACCGATCCGGCGCTCGCGGCCGAGTTTCGGGCCCTTGCGGCGCAGTTTGTCGAGTGATTGCGGGGAACAAGAACGGAGCTGACGTTGTGGTTGAACAAGCACGTTGGGTCAGCTAGCATCCCGCCCTCACACGGATGTGGCGCGCCCGCGAGGCCGCGTTGTTCGAGTTTAGGATGAAGCTACGGCAGATCGACATTCTGGGGTTCAAGTCCTTCCGCGAGCGGACGAGCGTCAGCCTGAGCGATGGCATGACTGCGATCGTCGGTCCGAATGGCTGTGGGAAGTCGAACGTCGTCGACGCGCTGAAATGGGCGATGGGCGACATGTCCGCCAAGAGCCTGCGCGGCCAAACGATGGAGGACGTGATCTTCGCTGGGAGCGAGACGCGCCGCTCGATGGGGTTGGCCGAGGTCACGCTGACCTTCGAAAATGACGGGCAGTGGGAAGGGGACGAGACCGAACTCGGCGACGGCGTGCCGCGGGAGTTTCGACAGATGGCGGAGATCGCCGTCACCCGGCGCCTGCATCGGACCGGCGAGAGCGAGTATCTGATTAACAAGACGCCCTGCCGGCTGATGGATATCCAGAACCTCCTCGCCGGCACGGGCCTCGGCAAGCAGGGCTACTCGATCATCGAGCAGAACCGGGTGGGGTTCATCGTATCGGCGAAGCCCGAAGAGCGCCGCCTGCTGATCGAGGAGGCGAGCGGCATCACCCGATACAAGGGGCAGCGGGATCGCGCGGAAAAGAAGCTCGTGCGCACCGAGGAGAACCTCCAGCGGCTCGATGACGTGGTCCAGGAGGTCGACAAGCAGATCGCGTCGCTGGAACGTCAGGCGCGCAAGGCCGCTCAGCACCGTGCGCTGTTGGATGAGCTGCGCGCGTTGGATGTAGCGCTGCTGGTCGCGCGGCGCGATGAGCTGGATTCGGAGCGCGAGCTAGTGGTGGAGCGCACGGAGGCCGCCGACGTCGAGATCGAGCGCGGTCGCGGCGCGATCAGCCAGCACCACGCGACGCTGGAGACGATGAAGGTCGAGGCGTTCGCCGCGGAAAAGAAGCACGCCGACGCCACCGAATCGTTCTACCGCCTCGATACCAAGCTCAACCTCGCCCGCAGTCGGGTCGAGCACGCCACGGTGACGCTGCAGGAGACGAACCGGCGGCTCGGCGCCGCGGAGCGCGAGTCGGAAGTGCAGACCCAGCGCATCTCGGAGCTCGAGACGGAGCTGGCCGACGTTAAACAAAAGCTCGAAGGGTTGGCCGATCTGTCGGAGCGCGAAGAGGCGCTGCGCGTGCAGGAACAGACGCTGACCAGCGAGCAGCAGGCGGCCGAGAACGCGCGGCTGGTCCGCGAGGCTGCGCGACGTGCGATCGACGGAAG
Organism: Bradymonadaceae bacterium; assembly: GCA_041601915.1. Classification (GTDB taxonomy): domain Bacteria; phylum Myxococcota_A; class Bradymonadia; order Bradymonadales; family Bradymonadaceae; genus JBFIHF01. The sequence continues at coordinate 5,349 of JBFIHF010000301.1, read as the reverse complement.
TCAGGCGGCGATCACGCGCGGCGAGGATCGCCGGCAGTTTTTCGAGCGGCGGCGCACGGAGATCGACCTGCGCGAGAACGCACTGCAAACGGCCGTCGATCAGTCCGGGGTGGAGTGCGACAAACATCGGTCCTCCCTCGAGAAGCTGCGCGCAAATCTCGACGAATTGCGTGAGCGACTGGGCGCGTCCCGACAGCGCGAGGCGGCGCTACAACTCGCCAAGCAAGCATCGGAGACCGAGCGCACGGAGGCCGAGCAGGCGCTCGTGGCGGCCCGCGCACGGCTCGCGGACGTGCAAACGCGTGTGGGTGCGCTCCGCAACGTCCTCGACGGTGGGGAGGGGTATCCGATGGCGTTGCGTCAGATCCTGGAGGCCGCTGACGGTCGCGACGACGTGTTCGGGACGCTTGCGGACCATCTGCTCGTGACCGCCGACGACGAGCAGGCGATGTCGAACCTGCTGGATGGTCGCCTGCTCGACGTGCTCGTCGCGGACCTGAGCGTAGCTCACAGCCTGCTCGATGAGGTCGACGAGCTCGACGGTCGGGTTTGCTTCCAGGCGTTGGATGGCAAGACGCCGGCGCAGTTCGTTCATGAGGTGTCCGCGCAGATCGATGACGATGCGCGGCGCAATGGGCGGGTCGCGGTGCGAGGTCGACTCGTCGCCGGCACCTCGTCGTCACAAGCGCTGCTCGAGCAGCGTCGTCGGGTTGCAGAGTTGGACGAACTCGCCGTGGTCGAGTTGGCGGCGCTGGAAGCTTCCGACGTCGCCCACGTCGCGGCGTTGCAGTCCTGGCGCGAGACCCAACAGAAAGCGGACTTGTCGCGTCGCGAGACGGAGACGATCTCGCTGGAGCTGCGCTCCCGGGAGCAGGAGCTGCAGATCGAGGAGCGTCAGCTCCACAAGATCGAGCGCGCGCTGGAAGCGGCACGCGCCGAGATCGTGCCGATCCTGCGGTCGCGTGACGAGCTGGGCGCCGAACGCGATCAGAACGAGGAGACGATCGAGGAGGCGCGATCACAGCTCGTGGTCGCGCAGCAAGAGTTCGCAGCGATCGGCGACAACGACCACGAGATGCGCGCGCGAGTAGAGCAGCTGCGCGTCGACGTCACGAACGCGAAGGTTTCGCTGGCCGAGGCCCGGGAGCGGCGCCGCAGCATGGAGCAGGCACGTGAGCGCGGCGAGCGTGGGTTGGAAGGCTCGCGCGTGCTGCTTGAGAAGTATCAGATTGAGCGCACGCAGCTCTCGGAGCGCATCGTCGAGCTCCACGCCACGATCAAGGCCGGCGAGGCGGAACTCAGCGGAGCCGGCGCCGAACGAGACGGCGCGAAGCAGTCCGCGGAGCAGGCGCGCGCGAAACTCGACCAAGCCAACAAGGACGTCGCCGCAATCGAGATCAAGGTCCGCGAGCGGCGCGGGGCGTTGGAGAAGATCGTTGAGGGACGCCAGCAGCTTGAGTTCCGGGCCCGCGAGGTGTCGATGTCTGTCGGTCACATCGACGAGCAGCTTCGCGAGCGCTACGACCTCGCCGTCGCCGCCGCGCGGGAGCTCGTGGCCGCGATCACGACGCCACCGGCGGAGCGCCGCGGCAAGCGGGACTACTTGAAGCAGCGCATCGAATCGCTGGGGCCGGTCAACGCGATGGCCGAGGAGGAGTTCGCCGCTGCGCGCGAGCGCTTCGAGTTCCTCACCGCCCAGCGGGAGGACCTCGAATCCGCGATCGCGGACCTGCGGCAGGCGATCTCGCGCATGGATCGCGAGAGCCGTCGCCGGTTCAAAGAGACGTTCGACGCGGTGAACATCAAGTTCCAGGAGATCTTCCCCGAGCTGTTCCGCGGTGGCCGTGCCGAACTCGTGCTGACGAACCCCGACGATTTGCTGACCACCGGGGTCGAGATCACGGTCCAACCGCCGGGCAAGCGGCTGCAGTCGATGACGCTGCTGTCGGGCGGCGAGAAGGCACTGACGGCGGTGAGTCTGATCTTTTCTATCTTCCTGCTCAAGCCGACGCCGTTCTCGATCCTCGACGAAGTGGATGCGCCGCTCGACGAGGCAAACGTCGGTCGCTTTGCGCGAATGGTGAAGCGGCTGAGCAAATCGAGTCAGATGATTGTGATCACTCACAGTCGTCGAACGATGGAGTCCGCGGACATGTTGTACGGCGTCACGATGGAGGAAGCGGGAGTTTCCAAGATGGTGAACGTGCGTTTGTCGGAGCTCGACGAACAGCTCGCATCTTGACCTTTCGCGCCGGGTGCGCAAAAGGTCCAGTCCCCACGCAAGCGGGGACCCCCGCCCTAAGGTCCTGAATGGATGCCCAGAACGTTGTCGTCCTCCTCGTCATTGTGCTCGTCGTTGCGGTCGTTCTCTTCATCAAGTTTCGCGGAAGTAGTGGCGCCAAGCCGCCCACGGCGCCTGCGCCGCGGGGTGAGCCGAAGGTCGCCGACACGCCGCGCGCGACGGCGTTGGACGACCGGATGGAGGTCGAAGCGCCGGTCGAGATCAGCGAGAAGATGTCGCTGGCCGAGATCAAGCGCGCAAAAGCCGCGCGAATCACTGGTAAAAAGGGGCGCCGTAAGACCGCGATGGAAGCGACCGCGGAGGCTCAGGAAGAGTACGACGATGAGGTCGAGGTCTCCAAGGATAACGGGGTCGCCGAGCCGGAAGTAGCGGAGCCCGAAGTAGCGGAGCCGGCTGCGGCGGAGCCCGACGTGAGCGCCGACGACGGGTGGGACCTGCTCGTCGACGACGACGACATCGACACCGCCTTCGCAATGCCGAAGCATGTTCCGGACCCGTCGGAACCGAAGGAAGTCGCCGAGGAGCCGGAACCGGAGCCAGAACCCGAGGCGGAAGCGGAACCGGAGGCGGCCCCTGAGCCCGAGTCGGAGCCCGAATCGGAGCCCGAAGACGACGAGGTCGAGGAGCCGGTGGGGCTCGACCAGATGTCGGAGTCATACGGTACGCCCCTCGCACAGGGGCTCGAGCGCACCCGCACGGGGTTCATCGCCAAACTCGGGAAGCTCTTTCGTCGCAATGAACTCGACGAGAGTCTCGTCGAGGACCTCGAAGAGGTGCTGTACTCGGCGGACATCGGCTCGAAGGCGGCCAACGCGATCATCGGCGCCGTCGAGGCGCAGCTGTCCAAAGATCAGAAGGCGGACCCCGAAGCGGTCTGGAAGTTCGTGCGCTCGTACGTCGAGGAGCTGCTGGGCCGTCGCGAGTCGAAGATCGACATGGACGCGCACAAGCCGTACGTGATCCTCGTGATCGGCGTGAACGGGGTGGGCAAGACCACGACGATCGGCAAGATGGCGGCGAAGTTCAAACGCGCCGGTAAGAAGGTGCTCCTCGTCGCAGGCGATACGTTCCGCGCTGCCGCGGTCGAGCAGATCGAGGTGTGGGGCCAGCGGACATCGATCCCGGTGCACACGGGCGACGACAACGCGGATCCCGCGTCGGTGGTCTTTTCGGGGGTCGAGCGGGGCAAGAAGGAGGGATTCGACGTCATCATCTGCGACACCGCAGGACGTCTGCATACCAAGGCGCCGCTGCTCGACGAGCTGGAGAAGATCAGCCGGGTGGCGCAGAAAGTCATCGATACCGCGCCCCACGAGACGATCTTGGTGCTCGATGCCAACACCGGTCAGAACGCGATCCAGCAGGCCAAAATTTTCCGCGAGGCGGTCCCGATCACCGGGATCGTGCTGACGAAGCTCGACGGCACGGCCAAAGGCGGTGTCATTTTGGGCATTTGCGACGAACTCGACGTTCCCATTCGATATATTGGGATCGGCGAAAGCGTCGCCGATCTGCGCCAATTCGACGCCCGTGAGTTCACCGAAGCCCTGTTCATGTGACCATGCGGACGGTCGAAGCGCTTCTTGCCGATGCGCGAAATCGTATGTTATACCCGTGGCCTGTTCGGTACTTTCTTGAAGCCAGAATTTCGATGACTGCTAAAGTGCGTACTCTTGCTCTCATCGGGGCGCTGTCGGCGTTCTGTGCGGCGACGGCGATTGCTCCGAACTCATTCGCTCAGGAGACTCCTGCTCAAAAGGAGACTCTGAAGCGGAAGTTCAAAGACAAAATTCACGTCGTCCAGCCGAAGCCCGTGTTGCAGAAGATGCGGTTCGAGTTGGCCCCCCGCCTGGGGATGACGGTGAACGATTCCGTCGTCCGGAACTACCGCATCGGCCTGAACGCGAACTTTCACATCATCGAAGCGCTCTACATCGGGCTGACCTTCGATTGGTATGACTTTGGGGGTGCTCTGGGCGGTCCGACGGACGTCTTCGAGCAGGTCCAAAATCAGACGGGAACGGTGCCGGAGTCCGCGGTGCTGAACTGGTTCGCGGGCGCCGAGATCGGCTACGTGCCGTTCTGGGGCAAGTTCGCGATCTTCAATCGCAGCATCGCGTTTTACGACTTCGCGATCACGGTCGGTGGGGGTGCGGTCAACGCGGAGAGTCTGTCGATCCCCGCGCCGTACACTACGGGCGGCGGCACGATCAGCCTGCAGGGTCGGATCTTCTTCAACAAGTGGATCGCGATGAACATCGAGGTGCGCGACGTGATTTTCCTGGCGGACCTCGATGGTGCGTCGGGGGCGTTGTCGAACATCGCTTCGGTGGGTATTGGCGCGAGCTTCTTCTTGCCGACGACGTTCAAGTACAGCGACAAGATCATCGAAGTTCCGGGCTCCTGAGATGAGTGTCATGCAGACGAAATCATCGCTTCTGTTGTTGATCGCCGCGCTTTCTTCGGTCGTGGTCCTCGCTCCTGCCGCCGCTTTGGCGGAGACGGACGACGCCGTGAGCGGCCCGATTGTCCGTCGCAAGGTGCTGTATCGGTCCACGCGGTTCGAGATTGCGCCCCAGATCGGGCTCACGCTCAACGACGCGTTTCGCCGGAACTACATGGCAGGTGCGGCGCTGCAGTATCACCTGACCAACGAGTTTGGACTCGGCGTGTCCGGTGGATACGGCGTGTTGCACGGCGACACCGACCTCGCGAAGAACATCGCGGGCACCCTCACGAACTCGAGTCCCGCCGCCCTGCAGAACATCTCGTACTCCGAGATTCAGTGGGTCGCGGACCTCACGCTGTCGTACGTGCCGATCTTCGGCAAGTTCTCGATCTTCAAGTCGAAGACGTTTCCCTATGACTTCCACCTCAACGGCGGATTGACGCTCGTGGGTGAGGGCGGGGTGGCCGCCGTGGACGGCGGCAACGTGGACTCGGAGATCGAAGGCGTGCGTCCGGGCGGTATGATTGGCGGCGGCGTGCGACTGTTCCTCAGTGACATGCTGTCCCTCAACATCGATCTGAAGACGCTGCTGATCACG
>JBFIHF010000300.1:0-8025 GCA_041601915.1 Bradymonadaceae bacterium | reverse complement strand
GGCGGACGCGGTCGCTCGGCGGTGCCGGGACCCGCTCCGCTCATTACTCGGCCACGAAACGCGGCCAGGGGCCGCGTCTCGTGGCCTCCTGATTCGCTCCGCGGGACCCCGGCACCGCCGGCTCCCGCTCGCGCTGCGGCGCACGGCGCCGTTGGCGCCGCTGCGCCTGGCACGCCGCCATGGGCGGACCTGGGCGCCGTGCCCGGCATCTTCCGAGTTACCTGACAGGAATCGGTGTCCGGATTCCGGTCTCAATGCGCTAAGCGCTCCTAGCGCGTGCAGCTGAAAGTCGTCGCACCCGCAGCGGTCTCGCATTCGGCGAGCTCCGGCAGACGCGTGTTTGCGTCGATCGTGCCGGAAACCGTGGCGTAGCCGAAGTCGAACTGGCGCAGGTCGGCGCCCTCCAACTGCACGTCCTGCAGATACGCAAAGTGCAGCTGGGCGCTGTTGAAGTCCGCACCCCGCAAGTCGATGAAGTCGAACGTCGGGTAGTCGAACGCCTCGCCCGTCAGCTCACCTTCGAAGCGGGCGCACTGTCCGAACCCGGTCCGCACGGCGACCATCCACGGGATGTCATTGCGGGCTTCGTTGCCAAGTGCATCGAGACAATTTCCGGTCGCCTCGTCGTACCGCGCCGGGTGCTCCAGTGCCGTCGGCCAGCACGAGACCTGCACGGCGCCGCCGAACTGCGTGCTACCCGACATCGTGCCGCGATAGATCCCGTCGTTCTCGGATTTCGTCACGTCGAGGAAGTTCTGGTCCTGCTCAAACGCGAACAGACGCGGCGTGAACTCCGCGTTCACGGCGCCGCCCCAGATCGCCTCTTCCTCCGGGTCGGAGGTCGGAGTCGCCGCGAGGTGATACGCCATCGTGACCAGGGTCTCGGCCGGGCCGACTTCGGCCGCGAGCGCGTAGTAACTGCCGTTACCGCTGACCAGCTCGCTGACGCACTCCACGGTGACCGGTGGTTCGGGGTCGACGGGCACGTCAATCGGGTCCGGGTCGTCGATCGGGTCATCGTCGACGACGGTCGCGTTGTTCGTCTCCGCGATCGGGTCGTCGACGCCCGACGACGGCACAGCTTTGGGCGGTGCGGGGGATCCGCAGCCGGCCAACAGGATGATGAACGCGAGCGGCGAGCGAAACGATCTCATGGGTCCTCCGTCGACAGTGCGCAGGACTGTAGCGATCCGTAAAATCAAGTAAAGCGACTCAGCCAGCCGGCCATTCGCGGACCACGGACATGAACTCGCGCACTGCCGCGCCATGGTGGCGTCGCGCCACCACATAGCTGCGCAGCGGCAGCTCGATCTGAAAGCCCTCCAGTCCGAACGCCCGCAAGGTCCCCGCCGCGACATCGCTGCGAAACACGTAGTCCGGGATGATCGTGTAGCCGATGCCGCGCCGCGCCAGTGCGCGCAGAGTGTCGATGTCGGGAATCTCCGGCGTGTTCGGCTCCATCAGCCCCAGGGCGCGCGCGCGATTCTCAATCATCGTGAACGTCGGATCGGTCTGACCGCGCCACATCAACAGTCGATGCTGTCGCAGGACCTCGGGTGGCGGGGGCTCGTCGCGGTCCCAGATCGACGGCGGCACGGCGAGCACCATCTCAATCGGTTCGATGTCTTCGATGTCGAGGTCTCGCACGTCGAGGTCGCCGATGAGGTAGAGCACGTCGATCGTTCCGTCGCGGAGCTGCTCCATGAGTTCGGCGACGAAGCCCGTCTGCACGCACCATTTCACCTGGGGCCATCGCTCGATCGCGGCACCAAACGGCCCATCGAGGTAGTGGCGAGCCACGGTCGGTAGCGTCCCGATCGTCACGCGACCTTTGGGAATGTCGTCGCCGCCGTGCAGCAGGTCGTCGATGCCGCGCAGCCGCCCGAGGATCGATTCGGCCTCGTTCAGCAGCAGCTCGCCGCGTCGGGTCAGCTGCAGCGAACGACCGACACGGTCGAACAGCGCCACGCCAGTCTGCTCCTCCAACTGCCGAATCCGATAGGAGACCGCGGGCTGGGTACGCCCCAACACCCGAGCGGCGTCCGTCACGGAGTTCTGGCGACAGACCTCGACGAAGGCCTCCAGCAAATGTGTCGCGAGCGTCTCTGCCATGTTCCGCTTATAAGTTGATTCTATGAATTGGAGCAAATTAACTCATTCGATTTTGGTTTGAGGCGCCGATAGGTTCGGGATGTCTTTCACGGAGCAAGCAGATGCGAATGGTCCTCTGGGCGGTGATGTTGTCGATGTTGGTCGGCTGTGGACGTACGGACGGCGAGGGCTGGGACCTCGGCGATCAACCGATCGTGATCTGGACGATTCCGCGGCCCCGCGAAGAGCCGCCCGAGGACATGGAGCCCGTTCCGGCGGAGCAGCCCGACGACCCGGCGGTACAGCTTCCGCCGACGCCTGTCGGCGCGGCGCCGACCGAGCCTTCGGTCTCCCCGGTGGCTTGCGAAGCGGACTTTCCGGTGCTCACGGCGCCCGGCACGTACGCGGGCACGCTGGCGGCGGGCCGCGGCGAGCTGGCGGACACGCCGTGCGCGATGTCGCCGGGCAAAGAGCAGCGTCTGCGGCTCTACGTACCGCGGCGCATGGAGGTCGAGATCTCGATGAAGTACCGCGAAACGGAGTTTTCGCCCGCGCTGCTCCTGCAGACCGGATGCGGCGCCAACACCGCCGACGCCCACTGTAGCTCGCCGCTGTACTCACACCCCGAGGACATGTCGGCGCACATCCGCGCCGTGCTCGACGCCGGCACCTACACGCTGCTCGTCGACGAGCGATCCCTGTTCGACCGCGGCGAAGGCGGGCGATTCGTCGTGCACGTCGACGAGGTCGACCTCGACCTCAACGCCACGTGCGCGGCGCCCGATCGCTTGTATCCGGACAACATCGGGACGATCGCGACGCCCGACCGCGGCACGAGCGGAGACCTCCGGACCTGTTTTCCCTCCGCGCGGTCGCTGAACTTTTGGACCATCCAGGTCTCGCCGGGCCAGTCGTGGCGCGTGCGAGCGGTGTATTTTGACCCCGAGATCAGCCAGGGACCGTTTCTGCATGTCGAACGCTCGTGTTCGGGCACGTGTGGGGGCCCGTGGGGCGATGGGGCGGTTTCGATCGCCAACGAGACGGACCAAGTCCTCGACTACGTCGTTGGAGTCTCCGATCATCGCGGCGAGCCGTATCGCGTCTTCGCGGAGCGGATTACGGAACTCGCCGCGAACTCCTCGTGCCAGATGGCGGAGCGGCTGCAGAGCGGACAGACCGTGGTCGGCGACCCCCTGCAAGGCGGCGCGCACGCGCCACTGTGCGGGTCGGACCCCAAGCGCCAGTTGTACTATCGCGTCGACGTGCCGCCGCAGCATCGCCTCGTGGCCGACGTCACGAACGCGAACGTCGGCGTGCAGAGCCACTGCGGAGCGGACCAGTGCGTGCAGGACCCGGTCAACCGCACGGGTCGCCTGCAGTCCTACATCATCACGGCCGCGGATTGGTCGGGTCGGGAAGAGGAGTTCCAGCTGACGCCACATGTGGTGCCGCTGGCCACCAACAGCACATGCTTCGCGCCGACGGCGCTCGCCCTCGGGACGGCCGTCCGCGGAAGCTTGCTCAACGGCGGTGACCCCGCGGGCTCGTGCGACCTCGTGCATTCGGTCGGGTTCACGCTCTGGTACGAGGTGACGCTACCGGCGCTGTCGACCATCGATGTACAGGCGCGCAGCGACATCGAGTATCCCTCGATTGCGTTGGAAGCGATGGACGGCGCCTGTGGCGGTTCGTGCCTCGCGCTACACGACCCCTACTTCCACGGCGGGGCAAACGCCTACCTGCAGCTTCGCAATGACGACGCTACACCGCGCGTCGTCTCGCTGGCCGTCACGAGCCAGGGTCCGTCGGCGCTGCCCGAGTCGTTCACCATCGAGGCCACCCGTGTGGTCGCGAGCCCGTCGGAGTAGTCGAGCCGTACCTACATCAGACTACCTCCCCGCACGTTTCAGGACCTTTCAGGCGACTTTCGGACCCTCGCATCGCTACGTTCGCCTCGTGAACGACACCACTTCGTCCGAGGCTCCAAAAATGAAATCCCTGAAATTGCTTTCGCTGCTTCTTGCTGGCTCCACCCTCGTGGCATGTGGTGAGACGATCGACGACACGGACCTGCCGCCCGATGCGGAGTTCGGTCTGGAGACGCTCGACGGCAAGGACGATTCGTTCGCGATTCGGCCGGGTTCGCCGGAGGCCGAGGCCGTCGTGAACTACGCGAACCGCGCCATCGCGAACAACGCCGAGGGCGTGGCGTACCGCGACGAGATCGACTCGAAGTTGCACAAGACCGCGGCCAAGAACATCGCGGCTTATCGCGCCGGTGGTGACGGCGTGTTCGGCACCGCGGACGACGCCCTGTTCGCCGACCTCGGCGCCCTGGACAAGATCCCTTACGTCGGCCGCAGCGCGCTGATGCAGTTGTTTGGCCTGGCGGAAGCCGCGGGCTACTTCCAGCGCGCGTCCGTCGATTGCGCGGACTACGTCGACCACGACCGCTGGAACAACTACCAGATCAACAGCTACGCCGACCTGCTCGAGTACGAGAACTCCCGCTGCACGACGTTGACCGGCAACCTGTACATCCAGATCTCGGGCACGGACTTGCTGCCCCCGGCGGCGCGCGACAACAGCAACCTGAAGCACCTGCGCACGATCAACGGAAACCTCCAGATCACTACCTCGAACCACATCACGGCGCTGCGCTTCGCGGGCCTCGAGACGGTCACGGGAACGGTCCGCGCGGAGAGCCCCACGGGACGTCTGCACACGGTGGACTTTGCGGCGCTCAAGTCGGCGAAGTCGATCTACCTGTCAGCGATTGAGTCGTCGTTGTTCCCGGCGCTGCAGCACAACGACCGCATCGACCTCGTCGGCACGGACCTCGAAGGATTCACGGGCCTCAAGACGGCCGGCCAGATCGCGATCTCGGAGCGCGCCATCGGCGTCTACAACGTGTCGTTTCCGGCACTCACCGACGTTGAAGGCCTGGCCTTCAACGTCCACCGTCAGAACTCGTGGACGATGCCCGACATCGCCTTCACGGGCGGGTTCCCGAAGCTCACCCGTGTCGGCGACCTGTCGCTGTCGAGCGGCAAGTACGGGCAGCTCAAGTTCGCACGGCTGACCGACGCTCGTTCGGTGAGCACCGCCACCACCGTCGACCCGTTCCTCGGCATGGCGAAGCTCGCCACGGTGGGCGCGCTCCACTCGAACCTCGACGAGTTCGCGACGAATGTGCACATGGGACCCGCCGCGCTAGAGACGGTCGGTAGCCTGAGCGTGAATTCAGGGTTCCCGGTCGACGGCTACGACGTCCTGAAGACGGTCGAGAGCAACGTCACGATCACCACCCGCGAAGGTGTCGAGGGCTTCGACGCCGTCACGACGATCGGCGGGTCGGTCAATCTGACGATCGGTCAGTCGCGCAGTCCGCTCAGCCTGAACGGCTTCAACAAGGTCTCCTACCTCAACTCGATCACGATCTCGGCGAACAATGCGCCGGTCACCATCGGGCCGCTGTTCGAGGGCCTCGAGAACACCGAAGGCGGCATCTCGCTGCTCAACAACGCCGGGTTCACCGACAACCCGGTCTTCAAGAAGCTCGGCAGCATGGGCGGCGGTCTTCGCGTGGACGCCCTGCTCGTGGGCGCGGACTTGATGCCGGTCCTCGAGATCGTCGACGGTAGTGTCACGATCAATTCGACGCCGGCGGAGCTCAAGGGTTTCCCGCTGCTGGAGCGCATCGAAGGCAACCTCACCCTGAGGGCCAACCTCAACACGATGACGGGCATGCGCAAGCTCACCGCGATCGGGGCCAACCTGAGCGTCCCGCGCACGCTGGGTACCGTCGAGCTCGATGCGTTCCTCAACCGCCTCACCGAGTTCTCGGGCACGATCAACTACAACTGACGCTCCCCGGGGCGGCCGCCCGGGTAGCCATCCGGCGACGCGAGTCGCCATGGCGCCACCAAGCACGAACCTCGCAATTCCAAGAGCTTACACTTCGATGAACGACGCCCGCTCGTGGCACGATGAGTGCTATGAGGTGGGCGTCTGTCTTTCGGAGTCCGACATGCCTCGATTCGTGTTCGCTGGTCTCGTTGTTCTGCTCACCCTTGTCGGCTGCGGCGCCGAGCCGTCCTCGGAGTTCACCGAGGAAACGCTCGCCGGCCATCCCGACGGCAAGGCCGATAACGCCAACGCGATTTCGTTCGGCGACTTCGACTACTACGTCCCGCCCGCCAAGGTGCTGAGGGCGCCGACGAGTCGCATGATCACGACGGCCAGCGCGTTCCAGCGGTTCTTCGGTGAGGAGCCGCCGAGCTTCTTCGACTTCGACCGCGAGTGGATGGTGTTCGTCACGGCCGGCGCCCAGTCAGAGTCTGGGGTCACGATCCGTGTCGATGGGGTGCAACTGACGTCGACCGGCAAGAGCCTCCGCGTGCTCACGACCACGTCACAGGCCGGCGCGGCCTGCACTACGACCCAGGCCAGCTACGCTCCCTTCAAGCTGGTGTCGTTCGCGCGGCCGCGCGTCTCACCGAGCGCCGTGCGTTACTACGGCGCCGCGGGCGAGACGACCTGCGCGGCCAGCGCGTGCGAGGCCGACGCACGGTCGCTCCTCGCCGCGGCCAGCGAGGGCATCAACCACATGAGCGAAAGCGACTACCCGTTTGACCCGATGCTGGTGCCGGGCGGTGCCGCCGCGACGACCGACGAAGACATCGCGCGGCTGCTCGGCGAGCCAGACGGCGAGGAGCTCTCGACGCGGGACTTCGCCGGTTGGTTCGAGTATCGCGCCGAGGTCAACGATCCGGACGACGCCCCACACGTTCGTGAAGTCGAGGGCTACCGCCGGATCAAGCAGCTCTACGAGTCGCGCTTCTCCAATCTGCGCGTACTGCGCGTCGGCGAGATCGAAGTGCACGTCTACCTCATCGGCGAGACGGACTGCGGTGACCTCGCCGTGTTGAAGACCGTGTCGATCGAGACCTGATCGGGTTTTGTAACAATCTGTAAGTCGAGGTCTCGGGCGTAACGCCTAGGATGGCTCTCAGTGGCCGCACCACAGAGCGCGGACCAGACCGGAGATGCCCATGAAGCGCCTACTGACTGCCTTGATTCTTACCTGTTCGCTGGGGTGCTCCGGCGACCCCGAGCCCACCGATGCGGTGGTCATCAACTTCGAAGACCAGACCGCCCAGCAGACGCCGGCTGATGCGGGCGGCGATGACTCGTCCGACGACGTCGCGGTCGAGGAGCCCGCGCCTGAAGACATGTCGGTACCGGACGTCGGCGAACCCCCGGACATGTTCGTCGAGGTGGAACCTTCCGGGACGCAGTGCCAGGCCAAGGACGCTCCCATCCAGCTGAGCCGAACCTGCACCTTCGAGTGGGACGCCTGTTCGGACAGCGGCAACTACGCGTTCGTGTGCAACATCCAGAACGTGGGCGGCAACGTCTTCTCGCTGTGCAATTGCTATGAGAATGGCGTGAAGGACGAAGCGGACAAGATCGTGAGTATCTGCGGCCTCTCCGACTGGGCCGAGGTCGAGGTGATCGTGAATGAGCAGTGCGGATGGGACCTGCGCTGACTGCCTTGAAAGTGCGCCCGAAATTGGACATGGTGGTTCCATGATTCTCGGGAAACACAGCGTCGCCTTTCGCATCATCAAGTGGGTGGCCCTCCTGCTGGCGATCGCCTTCGCCGGAGCCGCCTACCACGTCACGGCGACGTGTACGGGACGTCGGGCCCCGACCGAGGTCGTGACACCGACATCGATGGGTCCGCTCGTCGCGACCCTCGCCGGCCGTTCGATCGGACTCGCCGACATCGCGCCGGGCAAACGCGTCGCGATCGTCGTCATGAAAGGCACGTGGTGCAGCGTCTGCACGTCACAGCTGACGCGCTTGCAGGAGCGGGCCGCCGAGATCCCAGACACCGCGGTCGTCGTCGCCCTCAACGCCGATGACGTG
>JBFIHF010000299.1:0-8032 GCA_041601915.1 Bradymonadaceae bacterium | reverse complement strand
GTCAGGAACGCCGCCATCTGTCCGCGCGTCACGTCGTCTTCGCCGCAGTACTTCCGCGCACCGCAGCCCACGGTGATCTGCGCGTCGTACATCCGGTTCGCACTCTCCTCGTAGAACTTGCCCGCGTCATCGTCGAAGCGGTCGACGCTGCTCGCCGGCAGATCGAGCGCCCGGGACAGGAACACCGCCATCTGACCGCGGGTCACGGTGCCGGTGGGGCAGTAGCGCCCGGTTGCGCATCCCGACGTGATTCCGGCTTCGGCCAGTCGGTTGATGCTGTCCTCGAAGATCGAGCCGGCATCGTCGCTGAAGTAGTCGGTGGACGCCGCAGGCAGCCGCAGCGCGCGGGTTAGGAACGCGGCCATCTGACCGCGAGTCACGGTGTCGTCGGGGCAGTATCGCGGCGGCGATTGACCGCAGCCGGCCGTGATGCCCGCCGCGGCGATTTTCTCGATCGACTCCTCGAAGATCGACGCATCGTCGTCTTGGAACGTTCCGTTCCAGGTTTCCGGCTCCGGCGGCGCCTTGGGGCCCAGCGTTCCCGCCAGCATCACCGGTTCGTCTTGCACGTTCCCCTCCACGCAGGCGCCAAACCAGTGCGCGTCGCTCTTGTCCAGCGTGGAGCGCCGGAACGCGCTGCCGGCGCTGGCCCACTGCATGATGTCCGTCGACTCTTTGACATGCGCTAGCCCGAACGAGTGCCCGAGTTCATGGGCGGCGAAGCGTGAGATCGTGTCCACGCTCGAGCTGCCGATCTTGTAGACGAACGCGATGTCGTTGCGGTTCCGGTTGTCGCAGTCCTGCGGCGCGACACCGTGATGGGGACCGCTCGTCGGCGAGATGATCATCATCGTGTAGTCGCCGCTCGTGGGGCGAGTGGTGGTAAACGCGATGTTGTAGTCCGCGAAGTAGCCGCGGAGCTTCGCCACGATCGCGGACTGTGCTGAGGTGTTGGTGTACGGCGCGAAGTTGACGGAGTTCGCCCCAAAGATGTGGCCGATGACCAGCGATTGGTTGGTCTTGGAATCGCTGCAGTTGCAGTCCGTCACCGTGGGGCCGTCAAAGTTGACGTACACGACTTGGACGGGCTTGGTGCCGCTCAGTACGTGCACCGGGCCGGCTAGCGGCGGCGCGGGCAGCACCGCCTCCGAGAACACCTCGACCTGGCCGACGAACATCGCGCCGTCGTCCGAAGCGGGGGCCGTGCGTTCGTCGAGTTCGACGTCGCCGCAGCCGATCAACGTGAGACACATCACCAGAGCCATCGATTTCATGAGCACCTCCTGAGGCTCGTGTTTAGCCAGTTCGCCGCGATGATCGCCACTGACGTGTGTTGAACTGTGTTCAAACGCCGGTACAGTGCGGCAGCGCGGCACCCGATCCGGGTGGACGGCAAGGCTTGGAGCGTCTTGGAACACTCACGCAGCTCATGTCTCTGGTCCCTGATCACGCTGGCGGTCATTGTCGCCGCGTGTTCGTCACCCCCGCCACGACCGCCGTCCGACGAGCCCGATGCCGACGTCGCGCGCGCGGATGCGACCGCCCCCGATGCGGCGGCGCCAGACCTGACGCACGTGCCCACGCGCGTTCGTGTCGCGACGTTCAATAGCTCATTGTTTCGCAGCTCCAGCGGCGGACTCGTGCGCTCGCTGCTCGATGGCGGCGAGTCGCAGCCACAGGCCGTCGCGGCGACGATCCAACACATCCGACCCGACATTGTGTTGCTGAACGAGTTCGACTGGGACGACACCGAGGAGGGGGCCACGACGTTCGCGCGGGACTATCTCGGCGTCGCTCAGCGCGGCGACGAGCCGATCGAGTACCCGTATCAGTACGTGCCGCCCACGAACACCGGCGAGCATTCTGGTGTGGATCTCAATCAGGACGGTCAAGTGGTCTCGGAGCCTGGCGCCCCAGGGTACGGCGACGACGCGTTCGGGTTCGGCAACTTCGCAGGGCAGTACGGGATGGTCATCTACTCGAAGTTCCCGATCGCCACCGCCGACATCCGAACGTTTCGTCGCTTCCGGTGGACCGACATGCCGGGGAACGTGATGCCGACGGACTGGTACTCGCCCGAGGCGGTCGAGGTGATGCGTCTGTCGTCGAAGAACCACGTCGATGTGCCGATCGAGGTCGCCGGAGGGCGGATCCATATTCTCGCCAGTCACCCGACGCCTCCGGGCTTCGACGGCCCCGAAGACCGGAACGGCCGCCGCAACCACGACGAGATTCGCCTCTGGACGGACTACATCTCGGTGGGCGGGGCAGACTACCTGGTCGACGACGCGGGCCGGGCAGGGGGCCTCGACGCGGAGGCGTCGTTTGTCGTGCTCGGCGATTTGAACAGCGATCCCCTCGACGCGGACAGCCGGCATGAGGGTATCGTCGCGCTGCTCAGCCACCCGCGGGTCACCGATTCATCGCCGGCAAGCGGTGGCGGCGCCGAAGCGGCGGAGGCCGACGGCGAGGCGAATCGAAACCATCGCGGCGATCCGTCGCTCGATACCGCAGATTTCAGTGATGGGGTCGTCGGCAACATCCGCGTCGATTACGTCCTGCCATCATCGGACCTCACCGTCGCGGACGGCGGCGTCGTCTGGCCGTTGCGCGGCACCGCGGATCGATCGCTACTCCAGGCGTCCGACCACCGCTTGGTGTGGGTGGAACTCGAGTTCTAGCGCTTTTGGGCCGTGGGCAGCGAGGCGTACGGAGTCGTCTCGGCACACTGGTCCGTGAACAGCTGGTCGATTCGTGGCGTTCGAACAGTCTCTGCACCACGAAGTCCGACCGGCGTGATGACCTTCCTGCGAAGGATCTGCGCCTTGGGGGCGGGGGTTTGCGCGTTTATCGCCTTTTCGGTCTTCGGTATCACGCGATCCTCGTCGTCGCGACGTAGGCGCGCGGGATGCCCGCGATTCGCTTTCGCTGGTTTCGTTTCACGACGGGCAGATTATCGTTGGCGGCATCATCGGTCTTGTGCACGGCTTTTGACGTCCTCATGTCGTCACCTCCTGTCCTCTGACAGTAGCGACGTTGCCGCTCGGACACCCCCCGCGATATCCAGCACATCGTGCGCCAGTTCTTGCACAAACGGCCGGAGCTTGGATGTAGCGCCAACGAAACGACCGTCGATGGATGCCATCGACGGTCGGTTCGTTTCGCTTCCCCCGGAAGCTCGATGCGATGTGGCTACTTCCACTCCCAGACGGAGTTTTTCGCGTTGCCGTCGCCGTCGATCTCGTGCTCGAACAGGGCGGCAACCTTGTTCAACTTCTTGAACGTCGGCGTGTCCGAGTAGTAGTAGACGGCGCCGCGGAAGCTCACCGAGCCGTCGGGCTTCATGATGCCGACGCCGTGGCCCGTCCACTCTGCGCGCTCGCCCTTGGCCCCGATCACAATCCCCTGACCCTCGCCATACAGCGTTCCGTCCTCCCGCAGGTTGGAGACGTAGGTCCCCATGTCCTGCATCGCGATCCCGTACAGCGTGCCTTCGGACGTAAACGACGTCTCGACTCTCGAGCCGCGCAGCACGCGGCGTCCTGTGACTTGCCCCCGGTCTTCACCAATTTTCTCACCAAGCATGACCCCTCCTCTTGATTGCGGCTCCTAGACTATCATTAGCGGATCTAACGACTTGCCGTGGCCATACGCGGACGCTATTCACCGAAATTTGGGATCGCAAGGCGTGTTGACTTCGCCGCACGGGGTGCGCGTATGGGGCGATTTGAGGGTTCTGGCGCGCGCGGCGAACCGGTCGACGCGGCAGCAGCACTGCCGAACCGCGCCGTCGTCGTCGGGGTTCCGACGCCCGATGACCGCGGTCAGTGGGTCGGTCCCTCGGGTTTGTTCGGCGACCTGCCGGCGCCGTTACTGGCCTCGACGCCGCGATGACGATTTCGCGGCGTGGACGGGGAGGACGATCGCTTCGTTAGCGGACGACGCCTTGCTCCGTTGCGCCGTCGTGTTTACGCTACCGCGATGCACACACTGTATCGCCGACCGTTGCCTGAGCCCTTGATTCCCTTCGCGTCGCGTCGCGGTCAGGAGCTGTTCTCCGAAGCGCTGTCGGCCGGCGCGATGAGTGGCTACTTCCGCCTCGCACAGCAGTTTCACACCCAGGCGGAGCCCGCGTTTTGCAGCCTCGGTTCCCTGGTCGTGGCCCTCAACGCCCTCGACATTGACCCGGGGCGGCTGTGGCAGGGTCCATGGCGCTGGTTCTCCGAGGACATGCTCGATTGTTGCGTCCCGCTGGAGCAGATTCGCGCCTCGGGCATGAGCCTCGATGATGTCGCGTGTCTGGCGCGGTGCAACGGCGCGGACGCCGCCGTCTATCGGCCTGACGCGGCGAGCCTCGACGAGCTGCGCGCACAGCTCGTGACGGCCTGCAGCGCCGAGAACGGCCCGGTCCTGATCGCCGCCTATAATCGCGCGACACTAAAACAGACCGGAGCCGGTCACTACTCGCCGCTGGCGGGCTATCACGCCGCGAGCGATTCGGTGCTGATCTTGGACGTCGCGCGATTCAAGTATCCCCCGCATTGGGTGGCATTGAGTGACTTGTACCGCGCTTTCGCGCCGCTGGACGCCGCGACGGGCAAGTCTCGGGGCTGGTTGAGTTTGACGGCGAGCGCGCGGCGTCTGTCGATCGGCTTCTGGATGGAATCGACGGCGCCGTCGTGGGCGGCGATGGCCGCCACGCTGCGCCGCGAGCTGATCGAGGCGCTGTCGTCGGACATGGAGTTAGCGGAGGCCGCCCGACTGTTTCTGCACGGTGTGCTGGCCTCGGGCCTGAACGCGCGGACCCAGGACGGCCTGTCGCCGGAGCATTCAGCGGCGTTGGTGGAGCTCCGCGATTTGCTGGTCGACACGGAACTGTGGCAGCTCGGTGCGGCCGCACAGCCCGCCGAACTGGACCCCGTGGTCGCATCGATGCTCATCGCGGCGGCGCCGCGCATGTGGCTGGATCGGCTGCCCGCGAAAGTGGCCGAGCAGTGGTCTGCGATGGTCGCCGCAACGGCGCCCCGAGTGAAGCTCGAGGCCGCGCAAGTCACCGCGCAGATCGAGACGCTGCTGGCGAGCAGGTAGCCTGGGTGACTGGTGTTTTTGCATGGCGCGCCTGAGGAAACAGCCGCGACGATGGCTGCGTCGTCGCTCGTCGACGCTGCCCCGCTAGAGCTTGGCGGGCGGGCCGGCTCTCTTGCCGCGCACGAAGTCTACGCTCACGCGCTCGGCGGGGAACTCGATCGTTCCGTGGGGCAACATCGGCATCTTCGCGACCCAGATCTTCGCGACGTTCGCCGCGATCACGTCGTTGATGGGCGCCGCGGGCAACGTCGCTTTGGGATCGGCGGGAACAAATTGTCCCTTCATGACCTCGACACCGCCGGGGGAGTACGCCGAACAGGTGAGTTCGCGCTCGCCGGCCTCGCAATGGAACCAGTGGGGTGCGCCGAACAGCGACTTCGACCAGATCGCGCCGGCCGGCAAGCTCGCGGGGTGCCCCGATGCAGACGGCGATACCGACGGCCCTCCGCTGATGATCACGACGGCGCTGACCACCAGTCCGAGCACGACCCCCGCGCCGAGAGCGATCTTGTCCTTCGAAGTCGCGCTCATTTCCGCTTCCCCGGACGCCCGACGTCCACCGCGATACCGCCGACATACAGCACGTTCTCGCCCATCGTACCTTGCTGATACCAGCCGTCGTGCATCAGTTGTCCCTGGCTCGCGAGCTCGCGCCAGTTCTGGGTCGTCGCATCTGCCGAACCGACGAACTCTCCGGTGCCGTAGGTCTGACCGTCCCAGCCGTACAGCGTACAGGTCCAACGCTTCGCGCCGTCTTTGCAGTGAACCAGGTCGTACACGCGCGCGATCGCGTCGACGGGCACTGAGGCCGGCAGCGCTCCGCGGTCGGCGATCTGTTGGCCAACTTCGACGATCGCGGGCATCGACCCGGCGAGGAGCCCTGCGATGAACGCCGCGACCGCCTGACCACGTCGTGGTCCCCTGGCCTCCTTCGCTTTCTTCTGCGGTGCCGTCTTGACCGCCGCGGTGGTGGCGGGGGTCGGAGGCGCTGCGGCGACCGGCACCTCGCCCACGGGGGGCGGCTTCTTGGGCACCGGCGCACTCATCGCCGTCAGCCCGGCATGCGGTGCGGGCGCTGGCTTGGCGGGCGTGAGGTTCGTCTCCGAGACACGGGCTTGCGCCGAGCGGGCCTTCGACTTTCGCTTCTTCTGCAGGCGGGTGCCGGACAGCTGCGCAATCTTCGACTTGACGTCGTCGCTCTCAGCGACGGCGACGTCGTCTTCTGGTCTATCGTCGGACATGGGCTCCACAGCTGTTCTCTGAGCCTCCCCGCGGTTCGACTCACAGCTAACTGGGCACAACTTAACACAGCCGCGGCCGGAAATGGAACGCGGGTGCGCGAATCGCAACGGGGAGAGGCGGACCGACGGTGTCCGTCGTCAGTGCAGTTGCCCGAGGCTCTTCAGCATCGGGGCGAGCGCTCGGGCGTCGGCCATGATCGACGCGAGGGTGTTGGGGTCGAACTTGCCGCTGAGATTGAAGGTCGCCGTGTACAGTGCGCCGACGATCTCATCGGCGATCGTGAGGGGGACACACATCACTGTGGAGACCGACAGCCCCACGATCGACTTGGCGGACGACGCAACATCGGCGCCCTGGGCATCGTGGGTGAGCAGCGGCAGACCGCTGCTGAGGACTTGTCCGATCAGAGTGCGCGACACGAGGCGCTCCGAAGCGACGTTGGGCGCGTCGGCGGTCGCGGCGAGCGCGAGCACCGTGAACGGTGTGGACCGGGCCACGACCACCGCGGCGACATGGCCGCCGGTGGTCTCGAGCAACTTTGTGACCGTGCGCCCGAGCAGGTCACGCAGGCCTTCGGGAGAGATGAACGGCGTCGCGGTGAGGGAGCCGAACGCCATCACGGGACCGACCGCGGGGCCCCCGTCTGCCTCCGTGTCTTCGCCGTCTGCCGCGCCCCACACCACGCCGGCGGCGTCGTCGTCGCCGAACACGTCGAGAATCGTATCGCGCCGCAGCCCGCGCGGCAGCCCCGGCGCCGCCTCGTCGGCGGCACGCGCCGCCCCGAGCTCCGTCGCGGCGAGCTCGACGCTCGTCACTTCACTGCTCGTGAAGCCGCCATCGCCCATCCGAACGACGCACAAGACCCCAACATCGAGCCCCGTGCCTGCGATCGGCGCAAGGACAAAGGAGTGCTCGCCTGCCCGTGCGATGGTGCGGCCGGACCGCTTCACGACGTCGACGAGCGCCGCCGAGACGATGGTGGCGAGGTCGAGGTTTGCCGGGCAGTCGGCGGCCCCGATGCGGTACCCGGACGCCGTGGCGATCAGCACCGCGGCGCCGTCCGCTTGCGCGGCGGTCCGGGCGCGCCGAATGCCATCGACGTCCGTGGGCGAGGCGTTGGGGGAGAGGGTAGCGATGTCGACCTTTCATGCGGGTTTGAGGTCCAACCTTGGCCCAGAACCTCGTTGGGCGCAAATCGGGCGGTCAGTCGGCGTGCATCGGTTGGGTGTGGCGGCGACGCGCGGCTTTCGCTTCGTACATCCTCGCGTCAGCGCGTCGCACCACCTCGCGCAGGGTCGCGTGTCGCTCGCCGGCCGCGAAGCCCAGCGAGATCTTTAGCGCATGGCGACCACCCGCCGACTCGCAGCCACGGAGGACCCGATCGTAGATCGTCCGGAAGTCGTCCTCGCCCAAGCCGGGCAGAATCGCGGCGTACTCATCACCACCGATTCGCGCCACGACGTCCTCGCGCCGGACCGCGGCGGTGAGGACCTTACCCGCGAGCCGCAAGAGATCATCTCCGGCCGCATGCCCAAAGTGGTCGTTCACGGCTTTGAGTCCGTCGACGTCCGCGACGAGGATGCCGACCGGCCACGTCCGGCCAGCCTGCAGCCGCTTGAGCTCCTCATCAAAGTAGTGGCGGTTGTAGAGGCCGGTCAGACTATCGTGAAACCCGATCTGACGCAGCTCCTCCTCATACTCG
>JBFIHF010000298.1:0-8053 GCA_041601915.1 Bradymonadaceae bacterium | reverse complement strand
GGACCCCGAAGCGCGACTCGGCTCGATCGAAGAGATGCGCTTCATGAAGACGCCGTTCGGCGGCTCCCGTCGCGTCTCGGTCTACGTCCCGGCGCGGTTTCGTCCGCAGCGCCGCTATCCGCTGCTGATGATCCACGACGGGGGCGACTATCTGAACTTCGCGTCGCTGAAGACGGTGTTGGACAACCTGATCTACCGGCTCGAGGTCGCGCCCCTGATCGCGGTGTTCCTGCATCCAGGCGATCGACTCGTCGAGTACGCCAACGACGAGCGGCACGCGCGGTTTGTCGTCGAGCAGGTCCTGCCCGAGATCGAGTCGCGCTATTCGATCTACGACGGTCGGCAGGCTCGCTGCCTGATGGGCGCATCGTTCGGGGGCGTCGCCGCGCTGTCGACCGCGTATCGCTACCAAGGCGTTTTTGGCTCGCTGCTCTTGCAGTCTGGGTCGTTCGCCTTTACGGATATCGGCGATGACCATGTTCGCGGGCCGGTGTTCGATCGGGTCGTGCAGTTCGTCAATGAGTTTCGCGAAGAACCGGGCCGTCCGGCGGACAAGCTGTTTGTCAGCTGCGGCGTTTATGAATCGCTGATCTACGAGAATCGCTCCATGGTGCCGCGACTGCAATCGGCTGGGATGACGGTCCGCTACGTGGAGGCGCGAGACGGCCATAACTGGGAGAACTGGCGCGATCGCATGCGCGAAGCGCTGTCGTGGTTGTTCCCGGGGCCACTTTGGATGGTCTACGAATAGGGGGAGTACGTGGCGCCGGTAACCAAGACAATCGGACTTTCGCTGGGGGCTGACATCTGTTGGCCGGCTTGCTTCGAGCACATCATCGAGCAGCTCGCGCTCGAGATTCGCGTCGGATCCGACGACGTGAAGTTCGAGGTCGAACGGGTGACGGTGGAACCCTACAACTTGCAGCAGCCAACGCGGTACGACGTCGTCATCGACCGGCTGACGCACTGGTTTCACACGTCGCGGGAGTGGATCAAGAAGGCGATTCTGCTCGACCACCTGTATGTGCTCAACAACCCGTGGGCCCTGCAGTCGATGGAGAAGCAGACGACCTACGCCGCGATGATGCGCCTCGGCATGCCGATCCCGGCGACGTGGATGATCCCGCCCAAAGAGCAGGTCGACTACGCCGACGTCGGGGCGACGCTCAAGCAGTACGGCCGCTTCTTCGACCTCGGGGACGTCGGCCGTGACCTCGGGTATCCCGTCTACATGAAGCCGTACGACGGTGGGGCATGGGTCGGCGTATCGCGCGCCGCGAATGAAGAGGAGCTGTGGGCCGGCTACCACGGCAGCGGAACGCGCATCATGCACGTGCAGAAGTCGATCGAGCCGTTCGACCTGTTCGTGCGCTGCGTCGGCATCGGTCCACAGGTCAAGATCATCAAGTACGACCCGACCGCGGCGCTACATGCCCGTTACTGCGTCGACTTCCACTTTGTCGACGCCGCGGAGTGGAAGCTGCTCACGGACATGACGTTGACGATCAACGGGTTCTTCGGCTGGGAGTTCAACTCCTGCGAGGCGCTGCGCAAGGACGGGGTCTTCTACCCGATCGATTTCGCGAACGCGTGCCCGGACTTCCAGGTGACGTCGCTGCACTACCACTTCCCGGAGATGGTGAAGAACATGGTGCGGTGGGCCCTGTTTTGCGCCGGCGCGTCGCGCAAGATGCGACCGACCCTGGACTGGGAGCCGTACTTCGAGGTGCAGCGGCGCGACTTGCCGTATGAAGAGCGCATCGCCGCCTACGCCGCGATTACGCGGGAGCGCTTCCAGGAAGAGGAGTTTCACGAGTTCTGTGCGACACACCTCGAGGAGCTGGATGTGCTGGCGTGGGAGTTCTTCGGGTCCGACCAGGCCAAGGACATCGTCCGTCAGAAGGTGCGGGCGCTCTTCCCGGCCCACGAAGTCGAGAAGTTTACCGAGCACTTTTTCGGGCTCATTCGGTTCTGGCGAAAGACCGAGGCCGACCGTCTCAACCTTGGGGATGTCGAATGAAGCGTCGCACCACCGACTGGCACACACCACGATTCAAGCACGACGTGCACATCGCGTCTTGGGGCCATTACGGCCATCCGGTGCTGCTGTTCCCGACCGCCGGCGGCGACGCCGAGGAGTGCGAGCGCTTCCTGATGATCCGGGTGCTCGAGCCGCTGATCGAGGCCGGAAAGATCAAGGTCTACTCGGTGGACAGCGTCGCGGGCCGCACCTGGACCGATGGACGCTCGTCGGGCGGCCATCGCGCGTGGGTGCAGAACCAGTTCGACCGGTTCATCTACGAGGAGATCGTGCCGTTCATCCACAAGGACTGCGGGACGCCTGGTATCGATATCATCGTGGCCGGCGCCTCGATCGGCGCGTTCAATGCCTTGTCCGCGATCTGTCGGCACCCCGACGCGTTCTCGATGGCGATCTGCATGAGTGGGACCTACGACATGAGCCGCTGGCTCGGCGGCGAACACAGCACGGACTTCCACTTTTGCTCGCCGCTGCACTTTTTGCCCGGGCTGTCCGACGGCGAACAACTCAGCCGGTTGCGCTCGCGTCTGGTGGTGCTGCCGACCGGGGAGGGCAAGTGGGAAGCGCCCGGCGAGTCGTGGGCCGTCGCGAACTGCCTCGGGCAGAAGGGCGTGCCGAATCGTGTCGATCTGTGGGGCGACGAATGGGACCATGACTGGGTCACCTGGCGCGCCATGCTCCCGAAATACCTCGCCACCTACGCCGACGAGAACCCCCTGTGAAATCGGTCGTGTTTGTCGCCCCGTTCCTGCGTCCCACGACGCTTCGTTTCGTGAACGCCGTGGCATCGCTGGACAACGTCCGGCTCGGCGTGATCAGCCAAGACTCGATCGACCACATGCCGGCGGGGCTGCGGTCCCGAATCCATGGACACTATCGCGTCCAAGATGCGCTCGATACGCAACACCTCATCGCGGGCGTGCGCGCGATGCAGCGCCACTTCGGGCAGGTCGACCGCGTGCTGGGCACGCTGGAACACGCCCAGGAACAGCTCGCCGCGGTGCGGGAAGTGCTCGAGATCGAGGGGATGTGGACGCAAGCGTGCCGGTGCTTCCGGGATAAGGCGCACATGAAGCAAGTGTTGCGCGATGCGTCGATTCCCGTCGCGCGCCACCGGCGCGTCGAGAACGTCGCGTCCGCTCGGGAGTTCGCCGAAGAGGTTGGGTTTCCCCTCGTCGCCAAGCCGATTGCGGGTGCGGCCGCCGTTGCGACTCATCGACTGACCACGGTCAGTGACCTCGAAAAGGTGATGGGACGTCTGAATCCATCCCCGCAGAATCCGATTCAGCTGGAAGAATTCGTGACCGGACTCGAGCGCTCGTTCGAGACCGCCAGCATCGGGGGCAAGCCGGTCTGGTCGTCGTATACGGAGTACACGCCGCAGCCGCTGCACGTGTTGGAGAACGACTGGATCCAGTGGACGGTCACGTTGCCCCGCGAGGAGGCCACCGACGACCTCGACGCGATCCGCGACGCCGGGCACGCCGCGATTTCGGCGCTGGGGATGCACACCGGACTCACACACCTCGAGTGGTTCCGCCGGCCGGAGGGCTCCGTCGCGATCTCCGAGGTCGCGGCACGTCCGCCGGGTGCCCAGATCATGACGCTGAACAGCTACGCGCACGACACCGACATGTACCGCGCATGGGCGCAGCTCATGGTCCACGAGACGTGGGAGGTCGGCCCGAAGCAGTGGGCGGCGGGCTGCGCGTTCTTTCGCGCCGAACGCCCGGGCCGCGTCACCAAGGTTCGCGGCCTCGACGTCGCGCAGGCCGAGATCGGCAAGTGGGTCGTGGAGGCGCGCCTGCCGAAGGTCGGCTGGCAAACCCAGGCGGGCTACGAGGGCGACGGCTACGCCATCGTCCGCGGGGAGACGACCGACGAGGTCCGTCGCGCCCTGTCGGTCCTCGTTTCGCACGTCAAGATTGAGACGGCGTGAAGCGACTGCGCCAGATGTCGTGGGGCGTCCCGATTATCGCCGCACTGACGCTGGGACTCGCGCCCTTTACCCCGATGCCCCACGTCGTCGAGAAGCTGGGGATGCTGGTCGCCGGCGAGCTGACGGTGCCGCTCGATATCTTCGATCTGTGCATGCACGGCGCGCCGTGGGTCCTGCTCGTCGCAAAGACCATCGCGACCATCGCCGGGCGAGTCGGGGCGAAAAGTGCTGCAAATTGAGGGCTGTTCCTGTTAGATTGCGGCTGAACCTGCATGCTCGCCGTACCTCGAGCCTCTGATTCGGCTCGCGACACGATGACCCCAGTGCGTTCGCGCCTACCGCCGCGGACGGGCTCCTGAATGTGAAGTTGTATGCGCATCGGCTACGCCCGTTCTGTGGTTTTAACGGTGCTCGCCGCCTGCTCCATGGATGCGAGCGGATCGCAGGACTTCCCCCTAGACGCCAGTCCGACCGTCGACGTTTCCGCCTGGGACGTCGGGACCGACTTCATGGTCGATGCGGCGGCGACGATCGACATGGCGCCGGGTGATGCCACGGCGTCGATCGATAGCGATGGCGCAGATGTCAGCGATGTCGGACCGCTCGAGATGTACGGAACTTCCGTCGTCGGTGGGCGCTTGGTCCTGACCACGGACCTGACGGCCGAGGTCGACGATTGCATGCCGAGCGAGGTGTGCGACGACGTCGATGGCGACGGGTTGTCGGACGCGTGGGAGCAGCTGATCCTCGAGAGCTACCGGCCCATCATCGTCTTCGACGAGACCGAGACCTTGCTCGGCGATCCCGATGCCGTCGTCTTGCACGTTGGACGCGTGGTGCCGGTCGGGCGGCGGCCCCTCGTCGCCCAGATGTACCTGACGATCCTGTACGACCGGGACTACGGCTCCTGTGGGTCGTTCTCGTCACACAACGGCGATTCGGAGCGGGTGGTGGTCACGGTGTCCGAGACGCCGACCGGCGTGCAGATGGATCGGGTGTACACGGCGGCGCACGAGGGCACGATTACCGATGCGTCGATGCGATTTCTGACCGCCGACCTCGGCGAGCTCGAGTACGACGACACCGTGATCGGCGAGGCGCGCTGGGTCGCGTACTCCTCCGAAGACAAGCACGCCACGTACGCCACGAAGCTCATCTGCGAGTCGACCTCGCGGCTGCCCTGCGTGGTCGAGAGCTGTGGACCTACGTTCTCGCCGGGCGTCGAGACGTCGCGGCTGCTCGACGTGTACAACGCGGGCGAGCCCGACGCGCCGATGATCGACGACCTCACCGCGATCGGGTTCCCCGGCGAGTTTGCCTGGGTCGATCAGGACTTCTGCGGCGGGTTGACGCGCGGCAGCGGCTGCCCCGGGTCCGTGAGAGGAAAGCTGACGACGGACCCGTTCTGAGCGGTTGACCGCGCGACGCCGAGGTCCGAGAATTCAGCACCCCGTCGTACCGAGGCCGTCGTGAAAGAAAAGCACATCCGTATCCGCATCGAGCAATGCCTGGCCCTCGCCAAGGCTTCGAACTGTCCGCGCCGGCAGTTCGGCGCACTCCTGCTCGATCCGGAGCGCAACGTCGTGCTGATGGACGGCTACAACGGCGGCCCGCGGGGCGGCGGCAACCTGTGCGGCGGCGAAGAGTGCCTGCGAGACACGATGAGCGTGCAGTCCGGCACGATGATGGAGATCGGCTGTCACCACGCCGAGATGAACGTCGTCTGCAACTGCGCGGCCTCGGGCGTGGCGATGAAGGGGGCGTGGATCTTCGTGACCGGCGAGCCCTGCGTGTTGTGCGCCAAGTTGATCCACCACGCGGGAATCCTCAAAGTGATCGTCGTCGGCGGCGGGTATGCCGGGGAGAACGGCATTCCGTACCTGCTGAAGCATGGCGTCGCCGTGGAGACGGTCGAGGGACCGCAAGACCCGCGCCTGGTGAAACTCGCGTGACATACCTGCTGACGACATCGAATCCGGTGGGCGCCGAAATTCGGCGCGTGCTGCGTGAGCTGCTGACCGAGGCGTCGGAGCGGGCCGGTGTGGCGGCGCGGTTGGATGTGCACGTCGACGTGCACGAGGTGCGCAAATCACTCAAGAAAGCGCGCGCGGCGCTGAAGCTCGTGCGGGTGCGGGTGCCGGATTACCTCGATCACAAGGTCCGCTATCGCGACCTCGGACGCAGGCTCTCGTCGTTGCGCGATGCGGCGGCGGTGGTGGAGACCCTCGGACTGCTGGGCCCGGAGCTCGCGGAGGTCACGTCTCCGGAGTTGGTCGCCGGACAGCAGCGGCTGCTACTGGACCGCCGCGACGCGATCGCGCAGGCCGCGGGCCTCGAGCTGCGCGCCGTGGCGCCGCTGCTCGCGGCGGCGGCGGCCGACGTCGACCAGATTCGGTTCGACACGACCGGCGATCCGCTGCGCGCAGGGCTCGAGAGGGAGTATCGGCGCGGTCGGACCCTCGCCGGTGCCCTGCACGTCGGCGACGACGCCGTGCGGTTCCATGCCTGGCGTAAGCGCGCCAAAGAACATCGCTACCACATCGAGCTGCTGTTCGGTGAAGGCCCTGAGTCGGCGCCGTTCGGCGCCCTGACGGACCTGCTGGGCACCGCGCAGGACGTGAGCGTCCTGCTGGAGTTCATCGACGAGCAGGGCGCCGACGCCCTGCACAGTGCACTCACGGACCTGCGGGCGCGGTTGCAGGCGCAGGCGCTAGAACTCGCCGCGGAGCTCTATGCGCCGTCGAGCGCCGACATGTCCGCCGCGCTGCTCGGGCGGCCGATCGCCTCGACATCGACCTCCAGGTAGCTGTGAACGTCATCGTCGTCGGTCTAGGCGGAATGGGCAGCGCGGCGCTGTACCACCTCGCGTGTCGCGGCCATTCCGTGACGGGGCTCGAGCAGTACGAACTCGGGCACGACCGCGGGAGCTCGCACGGCGGGTCGCGGGTGGTGCGACAGGCGTACTTCGAACATCCGGATTACGTGCCCCTGTTGAAGCGAGCGTTTGCGCTCTGGGAGGAGGTCGAGTCGGACACGGGGTTCGACATCCTGCATCGCGCAGGAGTGCTCATTCTCGGAGGACCGGACTCCACGGCGATACGCCGGTCCGCCGAGAGCGCGGCGCTGCATGACATCGCGGTCGAACGGCTGTCGCGCGATGAGCTGGCCGGGCGATTCGGACAGTTCGCTGTTCCGCAGGACTACCACGGGTTGCTGGAGCCCGGCGGTGGCTTCGTGATCCCGGAGCACGGCAACGCCGGGCACATCGACGGCGCGAAACGGCGCGGTGCCGTGGTTCGCTCGGGCGTGACGGTTCGATCGATCAGCCAGGACGGCGGTGGGATGCGCGTGGAGACCTCCGACGGCACCTTGCTGGCCGATCATGTGGTCGTGACCGCGGGGGCTTGGACGTCTGCACTGATTCCGATCCTGAGGACGGCGCTGCAGCCACAGCGGCAGGTGCTCGTCTGGTTTGCGCCACGCGATGCCGCAGCCTGCGCGTCGGACCAGATGCCGGCGTGGCTCGTCGATGATGGCGGCGCCCGGGGCAGGGGGGTGTACTACGGAGTCCCGACCTGGACGGGACAGGTCGGGCCCGCCGGCGTGAAGGTCGGCTTCCACGGCCCCGGCGCACCGATCGAACCCGGGGATCCGGGCGTGGTCGCGCCAGGCGAGCTGTCGCGCTTTCAAGGCCACATGGCCGAGTTGGTCCCGCCCCTCGGATCTCCGACTGCGTCGACGACCTGCCTGTACACGATGACGCCGGACGAGCATTTCGTGATCGGTGCGGTCGACATCCCCGGCATCACGGTGGCGGCGGGCTTCAGCGGCCATGGCTACAAGTTCGCCTCCGCGGTCGGCGAAGTCCTCGCCGATCTCACACAGGGTGAACGACGACCCGATGTCGAGTTTCTATCGCCCGCGCGGTTCCGCTGACCCGCGCCGACCCACGCACCCGCGATCGCCCCGCCAACAAAGGCCCACCACCCCACCACCCCACTAATTCTGCAACGATCGCGACCTGCTGCCGATAACGCCTCCACAAGGAGGCGCTATGACCGCACCAAACCCCG
>JBFIHF010000297.1:0-8055 GCA_041601915.1 Bradymonadaceae bacterium | reverse complement strand
GCGCGGCTTCATCCTTCGCCTTGAACCGTCCATCGTCTCGGGGAACGCACTCGGGCGGGGTGAAGCACGCTTCGCCCGCGACTCGTTCCTGCGGCTGACGCCCTCGTTTTCGTACTACATTCAGCCGTGGCGCGGCTTTGTCCTGGGCCAATCGATCCGCGCGGGTCAGGTCTTTCCGCTGGCCGACCGGCAGACACCGGTGGAGGCCGACGAACTCTACTTTCTGGGTGGCGTCTCGAGCGTGCGCGGGTTCCCCGATGGCTCGCTCGGACCGCTGGCCGCCACGCAGCGCCCCGGCGGCGGCGAATTCATGCTCAACTACAACATCGAGCTGCGATATCCGCTGCTGCGGGAGTATTCGATCTATGGAGCGACGTTCTTTGATGCCGGACTGCTCGCCGACTGCCGCGACGAGTCATTTGAAGGGCGTGGTTGCTATCGCGACGCGTTCGGCGACAATCCGCTGGAATCGGTGCGTACGTCGATGGGCGTGGGGGTCCGTGCCCTCTTTCTGGACCAAATCCCCGTTGTGCTGGACTACGGTGTGGTTCTAAATCGAGAGCCGGGCGAGAAGTTCGGACAGATTCACTTCAATGTCGGTTACACCTTCGATTGAGTTGCTGATGCGTCGATTGCTAGTTTTGGTGTTCACGGTCCTGGTGTTCGGCGCCGCGACCCCTGCGTACGCCGGCAACCCTGCGCCATGGGCCGAGGGCGGCCCGAGCAAGGGCGAGGACCTCCACATCTACCTGCTGACGTTCGGAGTCGGCGACGACATCGCGTCGTGGTTCGGCCACACCGCGCTCATGGTGCGCGACGACGCCCAGGGACAGGAGCGGGTCTACAACTACGGCATGTTCAGCTTCGGGCCGGACATGCTGCCGAAATTCCTGATGGGTCGACTCGAGTTCTGGGTCGGCGAAGCGCGGGTGCCGTCGACGATCGAGCTGTACAAGTCGCTCAATCGCGATGTGCTGCGCAGCGAACTCAACCTGTCGCCCGCCAAGCGGCGCGAAATGGCGGCGTTCCTCGCCTGGAACGTGATGCCCGAAAACCGCGACTACCTCTACCACCACTACTACGACAACTGCGCGACGCGGATTCGCGATGCCATTGACAAGGCCGTCGGCGGTCAACTCGCCGCCGCGTCGAAGAAGCCGAGCCGCACCACGTTTCGAGGGCACACCGACCGCCACACGGAGCGCAACGCCTACATCGAGCTGCTCCTGTCGCTGTGGATGAACGACGACATCGACGCTCCGATTACGCTGTGGGAGGACATGTTCTTGCCCAGCGAGCTCCTCGATCGGATCGAAGCGTTAGAGTTCACCGACGAGAGTGGGTCCCGAAAGAAGCTCGTGCCGGAGACGGTGGTGGTGTTCAAATCCAACCGCCCCGCGGTCCCGCACCTGCCGTCCAGCAAGTGGTGGTGGACGGCGCTGTTCGGTCTGTTCATGGGCGGGACCGGGTTTCTGTTTGCGCGACGATGGGAGACGACGCACGTCACGAAGTGGCGGCTCCTACTCGGCGGTCACCACTTCCTCGTCGGCCTGCTGTTTGGGCTGCCCGGGCTCGTCTCCGTCCTGTTCCACTTCTCCGACCACACGATCACGTACTGGAACGAAAACATGTTGTTGTGGAGTCCGCTGACGTTCCTCGCGCTCCCGCTGTCGTTCCCGATCATGCGCGCGCGCCCCTGGGCGCTCCGCGTGATGCGAACCGTCTGGTACGTCATGGCGCTGACCAGCCTGCTCGCCGTGGCGCTGAAAGTGCTGCCGATGTTCGACCAGGCGAATGGCTTTGCTCTCGCGATGTTGGTGCCGTTCAACGTGCTCATGGCGGCGGCGATGCATCGCTTTGGACCGCCGGCCCAGCGCGGTGACCTCGATTCGATCGCGCCGAACGTGTGGAGCGTGGCGTCCAACCGGCGATTCCTCGACATCGAGGTCGGCTCGCGCATGACCGTCGTCAAGCTCGCATCGGGCAAGCTGTGGCTCCACTCCCCGATTGCGTGCGACGACGCCCTGAAGGCTGCACTGGCGGAGCTCGGCGAGGTCGCCTACCTCGTCGGCCCGAATCTGATGCACCATATGCACCTTGGCGAATGGGCCGCTGCCTACCCCGAGGCCAAGGTGTACGGGGCACCTGGCCTGAGCGCGAAGCGCAGCGATCTGTCGACGTTGATCGAGCTGGGCGACGACGCGCCCGACGACTGGGACGGCGAGTTCGAACAGCACATCGTCGGCGGCGCGCCGCTACTCAACGAAGTCGTCTTCTTCCACGCGGCCTCGAAGACCCTCATGATCGCGGACCTCGCCCAGAACTTCGGGTCGTCGACGCACCTCCCGACCCGGCTGTACCTGAAGGCGATGCGCGCCGAGAACACCTTCGCCGTCGAGCCGGTGCTGAGGGCCGCGTTTCAGAAGAAGGAGCTCGCTCGACAGTCGGTCGACCGCATCCTGGAGTGGGAGTTCGAGCGCATCACGCTGTGCCACGGAGCGATCGTCTCGGACGATGCGCACGCCCGGTTCAAGCAGGCGTACGAGTTTCTCGGCTAACCGACCTCCGCAAGAACGACGAAAGCGCCGCCGGAGCGACGCTTCTGAGGTCGAGTGCGGCGGGCGTCAGCGCGGCAGGAAGTCGCCGGAGACCTTGCGCAAGCCGCTGGAAAGCACCGCCGGGATGACCGTCGAGACCAGCGCGCTAGCCAGCACCGTCACGTACAGCGTCGCCACGGACACGAGGTCGCGCCAATCACCGCTCGCGGGCGTCGTCACGAAGTTGTACCAGAGCGCCGCGACACCCAGCGACAGAGCGGTCGTGGCAATCGGGTAGACCGCGAGGCCAAAGACGTACGACGAAAGCTTCGGTTCGCGGTGCACGGGCCGGAAGAAGCGCGACAAGCCAATCGCCGCCGCGATCATGCCAACGCCCGCGCCGATGAGACCGGCCCACAGGAACCAGGCGCCGAATCCGACCCACAGGCCCACCACACCGCCGGCGATCGTCATGAGCCCGGGGATGAGCGTCGTGGCGAGCATACCGCCGCGAATCGCGCGATTGCGGGTCCAGACGAGCCCCGCCCAGCTGCCCCACGTCAATGTCACGAGGACCGCCGAGGTCACGTAGAACGACAGATAACCGGCGCCCCATCCCAAAAACTCTTTGCCCAGAATGAACGTCACTGCCGTGGGAATGGCGATGCACAAGACATTCGCCACGTTCCACAGGAGCAGCTCGAGAATGAAGCGCGTGGCGGGGGTTTTCATCGTCGTCTCGTGGTTCGGGCGTTCGAGCCCCGTGTTGGAATCATTCTAGGGAACGAACCGCCCTAAAAAAAGTTTCATTCCAAAATCATCGCGCGAGCATCCGCGCCCTCGCCCGTCACGACGCCGCGGGTCGCGCTCATTCGCGATTCCGAACCGTCACGAGTGGGGTCGACCCGCTGCGCCTGATCCCGTCGAGGCGCGCGCAGGGGCCCGAGCCGGCTCCGCGGGTCCGGGCCCGTGCCGGCTCCGCGGGTCCGGGCCCGAGCCGGCTCCGCGGGTCCGGGGCTCCGCGGGTCCGCGAGCCGGCTCCGCGGGTCCGGGGCGAGCCGGCTCCGCGGGTCCGGAAGACCTCGATCCGCCCGTTTGACGGGACCTCGAGCCGGCTCCGCGGGTCCGGGACCTCGAGCCGGCTCCGCGGGTCCGGGACGCGCGGGATCCGCCCGTTTGACGGGACCTCAAGCCGGCTCCGCGGGTCCGGGACCTCGAGCCGGCTCCGCGGGTCCGGGACGCGCGGAGCCGGTTCCGGGACGGGACCTCGAGCCGCGGAGCCGGTTCCGGAAGACCTCGATCCGCCCGTTCCGGAAGACCTCGATCCGCCCGTTCCGGAAGACCTCGATCCGCCCGTTCTCGGCGTTCTCGGAAGACCTCGATCCGCCCGTTCCGGAAGACCTCGATCCGCCCGTTTGACGCGGGTGAGCTCGCCTGGAACGCAGAAAGTCTGCAACGGAATCCGAAAGCGGCCGATTACGTCTTCGCACTTTTTTGGAGGCGAAGATGACGCAACCCAAGAGACACCTGCCGGGCCAGTTTGTGGAAATCACGCGTCGGACGACGCGCCGCCGGTTCCTGCTGCGGCCGGGAAAGGATACCCGCGACCTGGTCGGCTACATGTATGGCAAGGCGCTGCTCGATCACAATCAGACCGCCAGCGCTGCGTTCTGCATGTCGAACCACGTTCACTCCGCGCAGCTCGATCGCGAAGGCACGCGGTCAGGCTTCATGCAGCAGTTCTTTTCCAACACGACCCGCAAACGGAACCTGCAGCTCGACCGGCGCGAGAACCTGTGGGCCGTCGGCGAACCCGGCGACATGGTGCTCCTGGAGCTGCAGGAGATCATCGACAAGATCGTCTATGTCTGTCTTCAGGCGGTCGCGGCGGGCTGTGTGGAGAAGGCGACGGACTGGAGCGGGTTCAAGATCCTGCCCAAGGACTGGGGCAAGCCGATGCGGTTCCCCCGCCCCAGGCACTGCGGCAAGGACATGCCGGAGTTCGTGGAGTTCACGCCGATGCCCCCACCGGGCTTCGAGGATCTGCCGCTGGACGAGGTGATCGCGTTCTTCGAGCACCTCATCGCGAAGGCCGAGCAGCGGTACGCGCGCAATCGGACGGTTCCCGTGCTCGGGATCAAGGCGTGCGAAGCGAGGAGTCCGTTCCACGTGCCGAACACGAAGGCCGCGATGCGCGAGCTCAACCCCCAGTTCAGCTCGAGGAACAAGGCAGCGATCGTCAAAGCTCTGCGGCATCAGCGTGCATGTCGACAGGCCCATCGGATGGCCCTGACCGAGTTCCGCGACGGCAAACGCGACGTGGTGTTTCCGTCCGGAACGATCTTGATGGCGCGGCGTGCCGGCGTCCGATGCGCGGCGGTCAGCCGCGACGACCCGCATCTAACGCGGGCGAAGTGGACCGCAAGCCTGCAGAAACAATGGGACGATTGGCCGCGCCTGCGCGCCGCCTGAGTCCCCACTTCTGCTCGTGTGATTGTCCACGATGGCACAGCTCTGCCCAGCGCGCACCGGATCCGCGCACGGTGCGGACGTTCCCGCGATCACGAGGCCAACTTGCTGCTCGTTTGAACTCGTGCCTCGACGCGCGGTCGGACTTCCCTCTATTCGATCGGACTATTTGGAGGACACAGGGACGCGATCGCGCAGTCCAGGCTCATCATGAGGTCTTCCGGTCAGGTCCAGTCTTCCGGTCAGGTGATGCCTGCCCCGCGGTCAGGTCATGCCTGCCCCCGTGGACGACACAGGGACGCGATCGCGCAGTCTAGGCTCATCATGAGGTCTTCCGGTCACCGGTCAGGTCATGCCCGGTCACCGGTCAGGTCATGCCTTCGGTCGGGACGCGATCGCGCAGTCTAGGCTCATCATGAGGTCTTCCGGTCAGGTCATGCCTTCGGTCCCGGTCAGGTCATGCCTTCGGTCAGGTCATGCCTGCCCCCGTGCGTCACCGGGCGAAGACTTGGACCCACAGGGTGCCGTACTGGCCACCGAGAGCGAAACCAACACCGAGTTTGGTGGCGTTGGGGTTCATGATGTTCGCACAGTGGCCATCGGAGTCGAGCCACTGCTGGGTCGTCGCCTCCGCCGTCCGGTTGCCGGCGGCGATGTTCTCGCCGATCGGCTGTCCGGAAAACTCGGTGCGAGAGATGCGCAGGCCGAAGTTTGAGCCGTCGGAGCCGGTGTGGCTGAAGAAGTTGTTCGCGGCCATGTCGTCGGCGTGGGCTTGCGCGGCGATGTGGAGGTTCGCGTCGCCGGCGAGTGCCGGTGCGGGGCCAAACGCGCCGCGGCTGCCGCAATCTGCGCCGGAGGCGCGCGCCGCGTTTGCGCCGGCGAGTATGCCTTCGACCTCGGTGAGCGCGATGCAGGCGCTGTCGACGCACGCTTCGCCGCCCGCACAGGCGCGATCACACATGCCACAGTGCGCGCGATCGGACGTGATATCCACGCAGACGTCGCCGCAGCGTTCCGACGCGACGCCGGTGCACGCCGGCACCGGATCGGGGTCGGGATCGGGGTCGGGGTCGGGGTCGGGATTTGGGTCCGGCGTCGGGCCCGGATCGGGATCCGGCGTCGGCTCGACGTTGGGGTTCGAATTGGCTGGCGGACCTGTGTTCTGGTTGGCGGTGCCGTCATCGGTCGTGATCACGATGGGGTCGGCGGGTTGTTCGATGCTCACCTCACCGCGGCCACAAGCGGAGAGGAGAGACAGAGAGAGGACAACGATGAGGCGTACAAACATCCGCCGACCCTATCACAGGGCGGGCGCGCTCCCCAAAACAGCGGCGCTGTTCGCGACCTCGTCGGTGGTGTAAGACGGCACGTCCACCTGCTGGAGACGCCCGTGAAACCTCGTAACCTGATGATGTGTACGGCACTACTGGTCGCAGCCTGCGGCGGCAAGCAGCCGATCGCGACGGACACCCCGACCGAGCAATCGACGGTCGCGGAGATCGTCGACGACACGGTCTACCCGACCGTCGAGATCGCGTACGAAACGTTCGTGCTCGATAACGGGCTCACCGTCGTCGTGCACGAGGACCACAAGACTCCGGTGGTCGCGGTCAACGTCTGGTACCACGTGGGCTCGAAGGACGAGCGCCCGGGCAAGACCGGGTTCGCCCACTTGTTCGAACACCTGATGTTTCAGGGCTCGGAGAACTTCAAAGGTGAGTTCTTCGAGCCGCTGGAGAAGGCCGGTGCGACGGACTACAACGGAACGACGAACGAGGACCGCACGAACTACTTCGAGACGGTGCCCACGGCCGCGCTCGACATGGCACTGTGGATGGAGTCCGATCGGATGGGGCACTTCGCGGGCGCGATCTCGCAGGAGCTGCTGGATGAGCAGCGCGGCGTCGTGCAGAACGAGAAGCGTCAGGGCCAGAATCGCCCCTACGGCAAGTCGCGTGAGGTGATCCCGCCCAACACGTACCCGGTCGGCCACCCGTACTCCTGGACTGTCATCGGGAGCATGGACGACCTCGACGCGGCGTCACTCGACGACGTGAAGGGATGGTTCGCGGACTACTACGGCGCGTCCAACGCGGTGTTGGTGCTGGCCGGCGATATCACTCCGGCCGAGGCACGCGTGAAGGTCGAGAAGTACTTCGGCGACATCGCGCCGGGCCCGGCGACGCTCAAGCGTGGCCCGTGGGTCGCGAAGATGACCGAACGACGCGAAGTCACGATGTTCGACCGTGTGCCCCAAGAGCGTGTCTACATGATCTACAACCTGCCCGAGTACGGCACGAAGACGATCGAGGAGCTGCGCGTCGCGGCGTTGGTGCTCGGCTCTGGCAAAAACTCCCGGTTGCACAAGCGCCTCGTCTACCAGGACGAGGCGGCGACCAGCGCGTACGTCGCGGTCGGAGCGGGCGAAATCGGCTCGCAGATGTACATCGTAGCCGACGCACGTCCGGGCGTCCCGCTGGCGCAGGTCGAGGCGGCGATTGACGAAGAACTCGCGATGTTCCTGAAGGACGGGCCGACGCTGGAGGAGCTCCAGCGCGTGAAGATGAGCTACTTCGCGGACCAGGTTTCGGGCCTCGAAAAGGTCGGAGGATTCGGCGGAAAAACTGACTTGCTGGCGCGGCACCTCGTCTTCATGGGGGACGCGGGTGGCTTCCGGGAGGTCTTCCGGTACTTCCGTGAGGCCGGTCCGATGGCGGTGCGAGACGCGGCGCGGGAGTGGCTCGCGGACGGCGTGTTTGTGCTGCGGGTGCTGCCGGAGCCGGAGCGGATCGCGGCGAAGACCGGGGTGGATCGCACGACGGTTCCGGCTCCGGGGAGCGCGCCGAACCTGAAGTTGCCGCCGATCCAGCGCGCGAAGCTCGCGAACGGCATTGAGGTCGTGCTGGCCGAACGCCACGAGACCCCCGTGGTTCGCGTGCGCGCGATGTTCGATGTCGGGTTTGCGTACGACAAGACCACGAAACTCGGCGTGACGCAGTTCGCGATGGATGTGCTCGACGACGGGACCACCACGATCGGTGCGCTGGAG
>JBFIHF010000296.1:0-8067 GCA_041601915.1 Bradymonadaceae bacterium | reverse complement strand
GCGCTCTGGTACGGCCGTTGCTCTAGGAGAGTTCGAAACCTGAACTCAGCCCTTCCGAGGTGACATCATGCAGATCTTTCGAACAGTGATTCTTCTCAGCGCCGCGACCACCCTGCTCGCCTGTGGCAACGGCGACTCCGGCACGATGATGAGTGCGCAGGACGATGACACGGAGACGTTCCGCCAAGCGCTGCCCGCCGCCGGCGACATCGAGCTGGACTATCGCTCGTCGGGGGGCTCCGCGAACGCCCTCGCCGGCCAGCAGTCGCTCATCGCGGGCATGACCGCCGAAGCCGTCATCGGCACAAACGCCTTCATGATCGGCCACTTCGCCATCATGCACGCCGTGAGCCGGCTCCCGCCGACCGAAGAAGGACCGAACTCCCGAGTCTGGCAGGGAACGAACAACGGGATCGACGTACGCGTCGAAGCTCACCGCACCCTCGCTCCCGGCGGCACGCGGTACGACTACGTCGTGGCCGGCCGCGACGCCGGAACGACGGGCGACTTCCTCCCCGTGATCGACGGACACGTCGTGCGCCTCGACGAGCAGTACCAACCCCGAGACGGGTTCGGGATCGTGCGTTTCCACCTCGACCACCTCAACACCTTGGAGCCGGAGCGCGCGATCGATGGCAAGATTCGGGTCGGCTTCCGCAAGGCAAATCGCGCCCACCAGGTGCACGTGCGTGCGATCAACATTGTGACGCCCGAGGATCCAGGGTTCCCCGCGGCGGCCGAGTACGTCTACGCGGTGCGCCCCGACGGCTCCGGAGCGATGCAGTGGTTCTCGAAGAGCGACGTGAAGAAGGACAGCGCACCGCTGGAGAACGTCGCGGTTCACTCCGTCTGGCGTGCGGACCACAGCGGCATCGGGTCCGCGGTCGTATTCGGCGGCAGCCTCGAAGTCGACTACTGGCACCTCGTGGAGTGCTGGGCCGGGAACTTCACGAAGGGCTACGACATGCTCGAGACACCCGGGCTGCGGAACGACTCGGGCGACGCGTCGACCTGCTTCGGCTCGCCGCAGGACCTCGAGACGCCGGCCGTCGAGGAGACCCTGCCCGACGAAGATCCGGCGATCCCGGCGCCGATGCCCGACGAGCAGGGCTGAGCCTTGCTGCCCCTGCCGGGGTTCCGGAACGCCGTCGAGCTCGCTCGACGGCGTTTCGGCACATCGGCCTGATCACGCGCGACAGTTCGGATATAGTGCGCACACCCAGAGGTTCCCGTGACTCGACAAGACTTGCTCATCCCGCTCGTCCTCCTCGCCGGTTGTGGTCCGATCGGCGGCCCCGTCGTGACCGAGCCGATGCCGGACATCCCCGAGACGGTGGAGTACGACACCGTCCGCATCGAGTACGGGGACGACGATCTGTTGACCGCGAGCGCCCGCGCGCTGGTCGGCTCTCCGTCTTTGCTGGCGCTCGTCTCGCAGCAGTTCGTCCGCGGGACGAACGGAATCTTGCGCGCCCAGCTCGCCCTGATCGCGGCGGTGACGCGGACGCGACCGACAGACTATGACGACGGAGTCTGGAGTTGGGACAACGCCGCGAGCCGGCGGGCCCCGGAGCTGTTCTCGCGGTTCGAGATTCAAGAGGTTGAACCGGGTGCCTACACCTACCGCTGGCGCCTGGGCGAGACGGAGTCCGACCTCCTCGAAGTGTTCTCGGGCGAGTTTCACCCCCGCCAGCGCTTCAACGGCCGGCAGCGCGGCCTCGGGATGTTGCAGTTCAATTTCTCGAACCTCCGGCAGCTGGACCCCGACGCCGATCCGAGCGCCGGACGTGTCGCGATCGCGTTTCGCTCCGTCGGTGGCATCCGTCAGGTCAAGGTGGCGAGCTTCGATTTGGTCACCGAAGAGCAGCCGGCGCCGCGCAACGGGCAGTACGAGTACGTGGAGTTCGCCGACGGCGCGGGGCGCTTTCAGTTCGGAGCCGAAACGGACTTCCTCAATGACGGCGTGCCGCTGGAGAAGTTGAGTATCGACGCCGTGTGGACGGAGTCGGCCGCCGGACGGGCGCTCGCGAGCCTCACGGGGGGAAGCCTGATGGTCAATGAGGTCCTCCTGCACGAATGCTGGGACGGGGGCGCCCGCACGACCTTTGCGGATGCCACGCCCGACCTCGCGATCCCGTATGAGGACGGCGAGAGTTCGGCGTGCGATGGGCGACTGTTCGATATCGAGCTCGAGCCGCCGGACGTGGTGGTCCCGCAGACCGATCCGGCGATCCCGGCCGCACACCCCGACGAGGCCGAGGAGATCATCGTCGATCCGTGAGCGCCAAGTGGCGGCGAGCGTTGGAACCCGACCGCGGAACAGTTATGATCCGCGGAACTTCGGCGCCTTGCTGTTGTCCGATCCGACCCTGTCTGTTGGAGCGCTCATGAATCGCTGGTTACTGGTTGTGTTCCTGTTCCTCACCTGTGCCGCGCCCAACGCGTTCGCGCAGTCCGACGCGCCGCTCTTCGACTATCAGATCGAGGCGAAGGTGCAGACGGATCAAGGCGCGCCGATGCTGGTGCTGCGCGCCAAAGAGTTCATCAAGTCGGGGACCGTCGAGATGGAGCGATCGGACGGAAACCAGAGGTCCGTCAAGATCGGCCAGATGAAGCCGGGCCAGGAGAAGCGCATCCCCCTCAAACAGCCCAAGGGCGGCTTCAAGTGGACGATCACGGTCAGCGGCGAGAGCCAGTTCAACCAGACGATGAATCAAAAGTTCGAGACGGAGACCGCGTGGGTCGACCCGATCGTGCTGAGCGTGAACCCGGAGCTCGTCAATGTCAGCGAGGGGAAGCTCACCCTGCGCAGCAACGTGCCGCTGGATCGCGTCGACATCGAAGTGTTCAACAAAGCGGGAGACAAGGTCGCCGCCACGACCCAGGCGCTGGGCGGCAAAGGGGGCGACGTCGAAATCTCGTGGCCACCCGCGGGATCCGAGGTCTCGTCGATTCGGCTGCAAGCGCACGACATCGCCGGCTTCTGGAGCGCGGTGCTGCTGGAGCCGTTCTGGGTCGACATCGCCCACGCGGAGGTGGAGTTTCACTTCGGCAAGTCGACCTGGGACGACAGCGAGAACGCGAAGCTCAAAGACACCCTCGCCGCGGTCCACGAGGCGATGGAGAGCCACCGACGCAAGGGGTTGCAGATGCAGCTCTACATCGCCGGCTACACGGACACCGTCGGCGGCAGCGCCGACAACATGGCGCTGAGCACGGCTCGCGCGCGCGCCATCGCGGCGTGGTTCCGGAAGTCCGGCCTCGACATCCCGTTGCTGTACCAGGGTTTTGGCGAGTCGGTGCTCGCGGTGACGACGCCGGACAATACCCCGGAGGCCCGCAATCGACGCGCCCTGTACATCTTGGGCAACGCGCCGCCACCGACCTCCGCGGTGGTCCCCAAGCGAAGCTGGAAGCGCCTCTGAGCGCCGTGCGTTCTGGAATGCGGATGCGGGGGTGGCGCGTTGCACCGGCGGGCACTTGACCCACCGGCGAGGCAAGGTACTTTCTTCGCTGATCTCCAAGTTGCAATGAGGCGTGATGATGCAAACCCGGATGACTGCTGTTGTGGTGATGGTGGCGGCTTCTCTAACGCTCGCGTGCGAGACGAAGACTCCCTATACGCCCGAAGAAGCGTCCGCGTTTGCCGAAGGGTGGGCCCCGACCCTCGAGATCGCGCTGCTGGAGCGCACGGAGGGAGCATCCGTGACCCGCGAGCTCACCGCGGTCATCGACGCCGCAGCCGCGAAGAGCGAAGCGAACACGCAGCGAAAAGAGCCGCCCTATGACGTGTTCGTCAAAGAGGTCTACGCCGCCCGCGAGTACAAGCCCGCGATCGTGCTGCAAGGCAAGCTCACCCCGGCCGGTGAAGCGATCTGGACCGAGGTGCAGCATGTCACGGACCACGCGCTCGACCCCGAGCCGTATCGGCTGGCGGATATCAGCAAGGCGATCGACGCGTTGAAAGCGTCCAGCGGCGAGCACTCCTCGGCGGACCTCGCCGCGACGGACGCGGACAAGAAATGGGTCGCCGATTGGTTGGCGGCCCAGGACAAGAAGGACTTCGACATCGCGGCCGAAGGCGCCCACGAGGCGGCGACGGACGCGCTCATCGCATCCGGTGCCGCCGCACGGCTCGACCCCGCGATGAAGGCTCACGAAGCGTTCGGCGCCGCGCTGGCCAAAGACAGCGCCCAGTTGGAGTGGATGCTCGCCCATGGCTGGACGAAGTTCTCTCGTGACGTGGGAAACCGCCACGTGCGTGACCAGTTCATCCACAAGCGTCACGACGACTTCTACAACGATCCCGAGATTCGGCGTCAGAACGAGCGGCCGCCCGAAGCGCGCGGCGCCTACACGGCGGGCGTCATCTGGCGCCACGCCTCGCAGGTCGCCAAGTCGATGCGCAACGAGACCGCGATCCTGCACCGTCGGATTCGGGAGTCCCTCGCCAACGTCCTGACCGCGGAGAAACCGGCGGAGGTTGCGCGAGCGGTCTGGCCGGCGCATCCGCAGTACGCGAAGCTGTTGCCCGAGTACAAACGCTATCGCGCGATCGTGGACGCGGGCGGTTGGGAGGATGTGCCGGAGAAGAAGCGATTGAAGGTCGGGGCACGCGACTCGGTGGTCAAAGCGCTCAAGAAGCGCCTGCAGGTCGAGGGGTACTACCCGGCCGGCGACCTCGATACGAAGTACGACAACGGCTTGAAAGAAGCGATCATCAGCTACCAGCGCACCCATCAGATGGAAGTCACCGGGGAGCCGCATCGCACCTTCTGGCGCAGCATCAACGTGCCCGCAAAGCGACGCCTCGCCCAGATCGAGCTGAACATCCAGCGGTGGCGCTTCACCAACACCGCGCACGATGTCGAGGAAGCGTATGTCTACGTGAACATCCCCGACTTTACCGCCGAGCTGTGGGACAAGCAGAAGCGCGAGATGCGTTTCGAGATCGTGGTCGGGAACAACGACCTCGTCGAAGACGCCGAAACCGGGGAGAAGGAGCGAGCGAACCGCACGCCATTCCCGATCGCGGCGTACATCGACCGCGCGATCTACAACCCCTTCTGGAACGTGACCCCGCGGGTCCGCACCAACGAGATCCTCCCCGAGGTCAAGCAGTCGGTGGAGCTCGCCTACGAGCGCAAGCGGCTCAAGAAGATCGAAGAGGAGCAGAAGTATGAGGTCCTGCGCCGTGCGCTGCAGGGTGGAGACAAGTCGACCGCGACCCCGAGCTCCGATCGCACCTTCGCGAGCACCAATCTGAACGCACCGAAGGTCGGTCAGCCCGCGAACACCCCCGCAGTGGTCGGGGAGACCCCGGAGAAGCCCAAAGGCCTGACCGCAGCGTCGTTCGCGGCATTCGCGGCGAACCCCGAGGAGTATCCGTACTACAACGCGGAGACCAACGAGATCGATGTGAGTACGACGATTCCGGGCAAAGTTCCCGCCTGGTACGCCGAGAACAACTACGAGGTCATGTACCCGAGCAAGTCGTGGGAGTACGTGCGCATGACGCCGGGCGACCACAACGCTTTGGGCCGCGTGAAGGTGATCTTCCCCAACCTGCACGACGTCTACTTGCACGACACGAACGCCAAGGCGCTCTTCTCGCGCGACATTCGAGCCTTCAGCCACGGATGCATGCGGATGTCGAAACCGCTCGGATTCGCGGAGTACTTGCTGCGGCGCGACGGGCAATACGAGGCGCTCGACATCCCGAAAGTACTCAAAGAAGGCACGTACTTACCCGCGTTCCTTCAACGCCAGGTCCCCGTCTACGTGGAGTACCACACGGTGCGGATCGACGACGACGGCCGCGCCAATTTCCTGTCCGACATCTACGACATCGACGCCCAAGGGATCGTCATCCCGAAGGAAGATGCCAAAAAGAAGGCGGCCGCTCCCTGATAGGCGGGTTGCGAGCGATGCCCGGCGATGCTAGAAAATAGCCCGTCCCAAGAGTTGGGTCTGCCGTGACCAGCGGTGGGTCGGATGTCCAGATGAAGGTGATGTGGTGGCCCTGAAACTCCGCTATGCAGGCAACACCCACGTGGGGATGAAGCGCTCTCACAACGAGGACAACCTCGCGATCCTGTCCGAGGAGAACCTCTACATGGTCGCCGACGGCATGGGCGGCCATGCGTCGGGTGAGGTCGCCTCCGAGATGGCTGTCGAAACCGTCGCCGATTTCTTCCGGGAAACGTCGAAGGACGAAGACATCACGTGGCCCTACAAGATGGAAAAGGGGCGCAAGTACGAGGAGAACCGTCTGTCGGCGGGCATCAAGCTCGCCAACCTGCGCATCTACGAAACCGCGGCACAGAACGCGGCGCAACGCGGCATGGGCACGACCCTCGTCGCGCTGGCGTTCGCGGGCAACAGCGCATTCCTGGGCCACGTCGGCGACAGCCGAATCTATCGTCTGCGCGGTGAGGGGATCGAGCAGATCACCGAAGATCACTCGCTGCTCAACGACTACATCAAGATGAAAGATCTCACGCCGCAAGAGATCGAAAACTTTCCGCACAAAAACGTCATCGTTCGCGCGCTCGGCATGAAGGAGACGGTCCAGGTCGACGTCGCCCACGAGGAGCCCGAGGTCGGCGACCTGTACCTGCTGTGCTCGGACGGGCTCAACGGCATGATCACCGACGAACAAATGCGCACGATCATGATCGAGGGTCGCGACGACCTCGAGAAGTGCTGCAACTCGCTGATTCAGGCCGCAAACGACGGCGGCGGCAACGACAACATCACCGTCGTCCTCGTCGAGA
Organism: Bradymonadaceae bacterium; assembly: GCA_041601915.1. Classification (GTDB taxonomy): domain Bacteria; phylum Myxococcota_A; class Bradymonadia; order Bradymonadales; family Bradymonadaceae; genus JBFIHF01. The sequence goes on along the minus strand of JBFIHF010000296.1, from coordinate 1,291 downwards.
TCATCGACAAGTAGGCCACCCCCGCCATGCCGAACGAACCCGGCGGTCTTCGCGAACGCTCCGAAGCTCAGAGCGCACCGCGCGTCGTGATCGTCACGGGGTACAGCGGGTCCGGGAAGTCGACGGTGGTGCACGCGCTCGAAGACCTCGGCTTCTTCTGCATCGACAACCTGCCGATCCCGTTGCTCCCCAAGGTCGTGGAGCTCGCTTCATCGGGCGCGAGCCGCTCGATTGGAGCCGTGGCCTTCGTCGTCGACATCCGCGAACGCGACTTTCTGGATCAAGCGGATCGGATCATCGAACAGCTGCATGCCGAGGGCGCGCGCGTCGACGTCGTGTTCCTCGAAGCGGACGAGGAGACGCTGCTGCGGCGCTACAGCGCCACGCGGCGTCCCCACCCGGCGGCGAGCGATGGTGGGACGATCCGTGAGGCCATCGCCCGCGAGGGCGCATTGCTCGCGGTCTTGCGCACACACGCGGACTGGATTCTGGACACGTCCAACGAGACGCCGCACACCCTCAAGGCGCTCGTCAAAGAACGGTTCGGCGATGAGACGCAGCAGTTCCGCATTACGCTGCTCACGTTCGGGTTCAAGTACGGCCTGCCCGCGGAGAGCGATCTCGTGTTCGACGTCCGGTTCCTGGCCAACCCGTACTTCGTGGAGGAGATGCGAGAGCACACCGGCCTCGACGAGGACGTTCGCGCGTATGTGTTGGGGCAGGACGAAACGGGCGGCTTTCTGGGGTTGTTTCGGCAGGTGGCGGACTTTCTGCTGCCGCTGTATGAGCGCGAAGGCAAGGCGTACCTCACGATCGGCATCGGATGCACGGGGGGTCGACACCGGTCCGTGGCGGTGGCGGAGGCGATCGCGGTGAGGCTGCGCGGCCGAGGGTGGCATGTCACCGTGCGCCATCGGGACGTCGAGAAGTGACCATGGGCTCCGCGGAGCAACCCCCCAACGAGAAGGTATCCGCGGGCACGACGATCGGCGTCGCCGCCGTCATCCTGTCGATCAGCATCCTGTTGAGCCGCGTCCTCGGTTTCTTACGAGAGGCCGTGATCGCCTACCAGCACGGCGCGACCGCGCAGACGGACGCCTACTACGCCGCGTTCACCCTGCCCGACCTCATGAGCTACTTCCTCGCCGGAGGGACGCTCTCCATCACGTTCATCCCACTTTTCAGCGCCTACATGGCGCGCGACGACGAGGAGGGGGGATGGCGACTGTTCTCGACCGTCGCGACCACGATGGGCGTCGCGCTCGTGGCCGTCACGATCGCGTTCGAGTTC
>JBFIHF010000295.1:0-8085 GCA_041601915.1 Bradymonadaceae bacterium | reverse complement strand
CGTTCGTCGATCGCGTCGAGGCGCTAACGCTCGACAACGTGGCCACCGCGGCGAAACAGAACGTGGAGCCCAAGCGCCTCACGTGGATCGTGATCGGCGACCTCAGCAAGATCGAGGCGAAGGTGCGCGCGCTGAACTACGGCGCCGTCAAGGTGCTCAACGCCGACGGCGAGCCCGCGAAGTAGCACGGCGCCGCATCCGGAAGACCCCGGCGACCGCAAGAAACGCGAGCCACACGACGCTCGCCGGCTGCGCGCCGGTCGCGCATCCGCACCCCTCATCCGACAGCTCGGCGGCCGGTGGCTCCTGCGCGCCCGTATCCGGATCGTCAGGGATGACGGGCGGGGGCGTGGGCGTGCCCATGTCCGGGTCGGGCATCTCCTCTTCCTCGGCCGCAACGACCACCGACACTTCCTCGGAGCGCTTGTTGGCGAAGTTGTCGCAGACCGAGTCGACGACGAACCAGTAGGTTGCGCGGGTCGTGAGCCCCTCGATCGTCACCTCGTTCGCGGCGGGAATCCCGAACGGCGAGCCGGCCCCCGAGTACGGTTCTCCGGGCCCGTCGAGATCGTAGTAGATCTGGTAGTTGGGGATGATGCCCGGGTCGCCGGCAGGCGGGGCGACCCACGTCAACGTGACCTCACCGGGGGTGTTCGATACCGCGGCGAGGTTGCCGGGGGGCGCGACGACCTTCTTCTCGACCTCGCCGCTGAAATCGCTCTCCCCCGCGTCGTTGTAGGCGCTCGCCGTGAACCAGTAGCTGACGCACGACTCGAGGCCCGTGATCTCCAACGTCGGTGCCGTCGGATCGGCGAGGGTGCCCAGCGGCACATCGATGGGCGAGGGCCCCTCGTTGGCTTCGGTGCCGTCATAGGGAGGACCCGCCTGATCGCGGTCGTAGTAGATCTTCCACCCCGTGACCATTTCGGCAGCAGGGGCGGCGTCCCACGTCAGGATCGCTGTCGCGGCGAAGGCCGTCGACGCGCTGGCGCAGTTGAGCGCGACGGCCAGGATCAGGAGCTTCGAAGTGTCCACGGAAACCTCAGAGTGGGTCTCGTAAGCGTACTCCGCTGGCCAAGAAACGCCAAAGGCGGCCCCGGGGGACCGCCTTCAGAGAGTCAGCGCCGGTTCAACCGACGTTGCGGAATGCGATGCAGACCGAGGTGCGGTCGTCGCCGCCCATGTTCGCGGTGACACCGACCTGCGGCTTCTGCGGGATCTGGTAGTCGCCGCACTGGCCCTTCATCTGCCGGTAGACTTCGAGGATCTGCTTCACGCCGGTCGCGCCGACCGGGTGGCCGAAGGCGATGAGGCCGCCGCCGGTGTTGACCGGGTGCTTGCCGGTGATCGCGGTGACGCCGTCTTTGGCGGCCTGCGCGCCCTTTCCCGCTTCCGCCAAACCGAGCGCCTCGGTCATCAGCACTTCAGTGATGTGGAAGCAGTCATGGACCTCCGCGACCTGCACGTCGGCGGCGCTGATTCCAGCTTCCGCGTACATGCGGTCCACGGCGAGCTTCGTGTTCTCGAGCACGGTGTAATCCGGAACGTCGCCCAGCGGGCTCGTCGCGTGACCGTAGGCGAGGATTTCGATGCAGTCGGCGGGCGTCTTGCCGAGCTTCTTGAGGCCCTCTTCGCTGGCGATGATCAGCGCAGCGCCGCCATCGGAGACTTGCGAGCAGTCACTGACTTTGAGGTGATCTTTGAGCTCCTCGTTGGCGAGGAAGTTCGGGTTGCGGTCGTTCGGAGCCGCCGCGTGGGCGTGATCGAGCTTCACGGCGCGCATGTGCGCCTTCGGGTTCTTGTTGGCGTTCGCGTACGCCTTCTCGACCACGTAGGCGAGGTCGTCTTCGGAGACGCCGTACTTCTCCTTGTAGAGCTTGTTGCGGCGCGCAAACATCGCGGGGAACGTGAACTCGTCCAGCTCGCGCTCCGACTCGAAGCGCGACGCGGTGGCGAGGTACTCCGCGCCTTCTCGTGCGGTGACGGTCGTCTGAACCTCGGCTCCGGCGACGAGTACGACGTCGTAGCCGGCCTGGATGGAATCGATCGCCGAGACCGCCGCGAGGCCCCCCGACGCGCATGCCCCTTCGGTCCGCATGAACGGCTTGCCCGTCAGCTTCGCATCGGCACGCACCGCGAGGGCGCCCAGGTGACCCTGACGCGAGAACAGCCCACCGGCGAAATTGCCGATGAAGCCCTTCTCGATCGCGCTGGGGTCGACGCCGGTGTTCTCAAACGCGCCCTGAATCGCGGCGGTGAGATGCTGCTCCAGCGTCGGATTCTCGCGGGTGCCGAAATCCGGATGCTTCTTCCAGATGAAGTCGGGGTGATTCTTACCGATGAAGGTGGTGATATCCCCACCCACTACATAGACTTTACGGCGAAATTTCATCACAGGCCTCGTGTTGTTCGGTCGGAACCGCCTCATTGACAGGGCGATCGATTACCCGAATCGACTCGGGGTTTCAACGGCCGAAGTCGTTGGAGCATTTCAGACCGCAGACCGCGCGACGAGCGTTTCGGCGTGTGCGCGCGCCCCCGGCGTGTCCACGTCCTGCCACCAACTCCCCTCGACGTCCCAGAACCCGGCTGTTCCTGCGGCATCGAGGCGTCGCATCGCGTCGGACGTGTTGCAGTCTCCGCGTGCGGCGAGTTCGGCCCGCAGAGCGTCAGTGAACGCCTCGGCGCAGTAGAACAGGCCGACATCCACGCAGTCGAAGTCGTCGAGGTCCTTGCTGATCGCGTCGATTCGGCCATCGGTGAACCGCAGCTTGTTCGCATCAGGCATGTCGAAGACATCATCGAGTTTGTAGTCGATCGCGAGGACACCGCCTCGCCCCGCGCGATCGAATTCGGCCGACGCCGCCGGAAGTCGATCGAAGAGCGCCGGCTCGATCAAGTGATCGCCCATCGCGAGCCAGAACGGCGCCGTGGCACCGGCGCTCAGAATCGACACCCCGTTCGACAGTTCGAACTTCGGATTGTAGACCGTGCGAACCGACATCTGCGGTGGCAGCGACCAGCCGGCGAGCGTCGAGGCGAGGGCCTCGTGGTTGAAGCCGGTGACGACGATCAGCTCGCGAACGCCGGCCCGGGCAAACGCGGCGGCGTGCCAGTCAAACAGAGGCACTCCGGCGATTTCAGCGAGGATCTTGTGGCCCTCGGGAGCGTCGAGACGGCTGCCAAATCCGGCAGCCAGAATGACGGCGGTCGTTGGGGCCGTCACTGAACGACGAGGTCCATCGTGGTTTGCCCTTCGCGATCCCCTTGCAGGATCGTGAGGGCGACGGTGTAGGTGCCCGCGACATCGGGCACGAACGCGGCGGTCCCGCCGACGGCATCGAACCAGACGGTGGACGACGCGGGACGCGACAGCAGCGTCCAGATCGCGTTGGTCGCGCTTCCGGCCGGCGTGCTCGTGGTCGCCGACATATTGATCGGGGCGGACACCGCCAAGGCGCCCTGGTTCGAAACGGTGATGATCGGAACCGGCTGTTCGGCGGCGGAATCCAGCGCCCGCAGCGACAGCTCGATCGGAGTGGAGTTGTTCGACTCGATCACGCCGAGGCCCACATCGGGAGTGCCGTTCATCCCCGCGAAGCTCACCGTGCCCTGCAGCAGGCCACCGGGAGCCACGGTGCCCGTCGTCGGCGAGATCGTGAACTCGGCGTTGGAGCCGGTGCTGAATGTCCACGCGACGGCGGTCAGATTGAGCGGCGCGGTCCCGACATTGCGCACCACGAACTTGCGCGACTCGGTGTTCCCGCCCGCGGCGAGGAACGTGAACGCTTCGGGGCTGACGCGCGCGATGGGCACGTCACCTTCGTCGCCGAGCAGCGTCACTTCGCTGCGGAATCCGTTGTTGCGGTCGTTGTGTGCGATCTCGAGCAGGCCGATCGATGGATCGGTGTTGCCGGCGGGCCGGGCAAAACCGATCACGAGTTCCGCGGTCATGCCCTTGGGCACGTTCACGGTCTGGAAGTTGTTCGTGACGTCGTTGCCATCGATGCTGAAGGTGTAGAACTCGCGGGACGAGATCGGGCTCACGTTGAGCCCGTTGAGCTGCAGCGTCGCCTGACCGACGTTGGAGATCGTGATCGTCTGGCTCGGGGCCGCATCGAACTTCAGCACGTCCTTGTCGAGCTCGATCACCGGCGCGCTGCCCGCGGCGGCGGTGATCTCGACGGCCACGCGCGCAGCGCCGGCCGACGAATCGATGTTGAGCGTCGTGAAGACTTCGTAGTCCGTCGCGCCGTCCGGCACGGTGAGGACGACGTCGAAGACCTTGGCTTGACCAGACCCCACGAACAACGGCAGCGCATCGCCGTCGGCGGGGCTGATGGTGAAGTACTGCTGGTTGTCCTCGACGCCCATGTTGATCACCTCGAGCTCGTTCATCCCGGCATTGGTGATCGAGAAGCTCTGGGAGTGCGTCGTGCCCGGCTGAACATTCGTGAACTCGATGAAGGACGGCTCGACCTGAATGTCGCCGCTGGAACCCGGATCGAGGAAGTAGATGCGAGCCTTGCCCGCCTGGACGATCTCGGCATGATCATTGACCGCGTTGGTCTCGATCAGCAACGCGCCGCAGTACCGCCCGGCGATCTCGGCGGGGATGTCGGCGAGGGTGGGCTCGGGACAGGCGAGTTCGGTCGGACCGCGGGAGATCGCGAAGTCGATGTCTTTGCGGAGCTGAGCGCCCAGGTCAAAAGGCGTCGCCGGCAACACCGTGGAGACGCAGGTGCTCGACGAGGTCAGGCAGACCTCGTCGGCGGAGCATTCATCGTCGGTCGAGCACGCCTCGCCGCGCGCGCCCAAGGACACCAGCCGATCGGGTCGATCGACCCACTCGAATTTGGTGAAGGTCAGCACGCCATCGCCCGTGTTTCGAAGCACGAGCGGAGCCTGGCTCTTGGTGCGTGCCTCGTCCGGGGGCATCACGATGTTGATGAAGCCGGACCCGTCGACCTGAAACTCGGGTTCGTCGGTGGCCTGGAAGTTGTTCTTTCCCCCACACGCCGCGAGGACGGAGGCGAGCACGACTGCAGCAGCGATTCGACGCATCATCTTACACCTACAAGAGCCATAATTCGGCGAAAACCTAGCGATCGCCCGCCCGCAATGCAACCGGCGCGGCTTCGCCAGCGTCAGACGACGGCGCCCGCGGTGTCGAAGAAATGAAGCCGGTGGGGCGGGGCAAAAAGCTGGAGCGCGTCGCCCGATGCGAGACTTGCGACCTGCTCGTGGCGCATGTGCGCAATGATCGGCTGATCGTTGTGACGCAGGTGCACGTAGGCCTCCCAGCCCATGGGCTCGATCACGTCGACGGTCGCGTTGACGGGGTAGTCGCCATCGGCGCCGCGCCCGATCTCAAAGTGCTGGGGGCGAATCCCGATCTCGACGGCGCCCGCTGGCGCATTGTCGGGCGCTGGCATGAAGTTCATCGACGGCGAGCCGATGAAGCTCGCCACGAAACGATTGGCGGGCGCGTCGAAGACCTCGACCGGCGTGCCGACCTGCTGGAGCTCACCCCCGCGCAGGATCGCGATGCGATCGGCGAGCGTCATCGCTTCGACCTGATCGTGGGTCACGTAGATCATCGTGGTCTTCAGATTGCGGTGCAGCTTCTTGAGCTCCACCCGCATCTGGGTGCGCAGCGCGGCATCGAGATTCGACAACGGCTCGTCGAACAGAAACACGTCGGGCTGGCGCACGATGGCGCGCCCGATGGCGACGCGCTGGCGTTGACCGCCGGAGAGCTGTTTGGGCAGGCGATCGAGGTACTCTTCGAGATCGAGCAGTCGCGCGGCGTCGGCGATGCGCGACGCGATCTCGGCCGCCGGCGCTTTGCGGATCCGCAGCCCGAACGACATGTTGTCGCGCACAGTCATGTGTGGATACAGCGCGTAGGACTGAAACACCATCGCGACGCCGCGATCGCGCGGTGCGACGTCGTTGACGATGCGATCCGCGATGCGCAGCTCGCCGCTCGTGATGTCTTCGAGGCCCGCGATCGTGCGCAGCATCGTCGACTTGCCGCAGCCCGATGGGCCCACGAGCACGAGGAACTCGCCGTCATGGATCTCGAGGTCGACGCCCTTGATGATCTGGACGTCGCCGTATGATTTGCGGAGCTTGTCGAAGCGGACGCTGGCCATACCGACTGCCTACTGAGTGGACAGCCGCGTCACTCGTCTTCGGCGTCGGCGTAGAGGCTGAGGATCTCGTTCTCGCTGAGCAGCTGCGATCCGTAGTTGCCCCAGACGTCGTTGATCGCGACCAGTTCACCCTCGTCGAGCTTCTCGGTGAGGTAGATGGCGAAGTACTCGCCGCCATCTTTGGAGGGCGGAATCGGCAGCCGGTCGAGCGGGGTGTCAGTCCCGGCGATGAAGAGTTCGCACTTCACGCCATCGACGAACGGCGACTCCGTGAACTTACTCGGATCGCCGTAGTAGGGACTCAGGCTGACATGACCGTCGATGTCGCCTTGACGCACACGCAGTCGAACACCCGGTTCACCGCTGAACTTCGGGCCCTCGTAGTCCATGAGGTCTTCGCCGTTGGGTCCGAACGCGCGAGTGACCACGATGACGTAGCCTTGCTCATTCAGGGCCTGGAGCCGAGTTGTTGTATCGGCGCGAGTCTCGAATGGGTTGTCGGACATCCGGAAACTCCGGTCATGTGCATGTTTTGTGGCAACGAAGGACTAGTACCGCAATCCAACGACCGTGGCAACTCACGGGCCGTGCACGGCAGGTTCTGGGCGCAACATCCGTATCCAAAATGTCCGGGGCTCAGAACGTCTCGTAGTGCACCAGAACGGCGTCGGTGCCCGACGGTCGGTACGAGCCAAAGAACGCGATCGACTGCGAGCTCGGGAAGTACTCGTACCCATTGGTGCGATCGCGGGGGACCTCGACGCCGGTGACCACGACTCGCATCGTGGAGGACACCGGCGCGGATGGCAGTCGGTAGCGGCTCGCGGCGCCGGCTGCTTCCGCAGCGACCTCGTCGAGCACCGCATCGGACTGCTGGCACAAGGAGACATCCATCCCGCCCGTCACGCGGGTCAACGACCGATAGGCCACGCCGTCGGAGGTGCCGCACGCCGCCCCATCGCCGGTGAGCGCGAACACGGTCGCCTCCGCGGCGAAGAACGTTTCGAACGCCGCGAGCTGCATCTGACCGGAGGCCGTGTTGAGTGGCGCGTCCTGGAACGTCTGCGCTTCCTCGTCGGTCATGAAGATCGTGACGAGGGTCGCGTCGGGCCGCAATCGCTGCTCGACCGGCGCCGTCGCGCCGCTCATGTACTCGATGCCCGCCCGCGCGCCCTTGATTCCGTATTCGGCGTACCCGGATGACGGACCACAGCCCTGGCAGTTGATCACATAGTTGTTCACTTCGGCCGTGAACGACGCCTCGTCGGTATGCCAGGCTGGCGGCGTGCGGATGCGTCCGGCGATCAGGTCGTCCATGTTCGTGATGCCCATGCGGAAGTCGATGTGGGCGTTGTTGAGGCTGGAGAACAAGACCGCAATGCGGGCGTTGAGCGCCGCGAAGTCGTCGGTCATCGAACCGGACTGGTCGAGCACCCAGTAGAGGTCGATCGCGGGATCGGCGGCATTGGGCGCCCACGGCGTGCATCCGTTGACCAGAGCGGTCCCGGCAGGCGCCACGTTCATGGTGTTGGTGAGATCCTCCAGCAGGTCCAGGCGAGGCGCGCCGCTGTTTGTGAACGCGGCCGCGACCGTCACGTACGTTCCGCTGATCGTGACGCTGACGTAGCCGCGCACCCGGGTGACGGCGGTCGGTGCCGCCGCAGGAAGATTCGACATGTCCGCGAACTGCCACGGGGCGACGTTGCTGAGGATCGTATTGCGCAGATCATCGATTGCGCCGGTAAACCCCCGCTGGAAGCCACGCGTCATCACGACATCGTCGCCATCGGGGTTCGTGAAGTATCGCAACCGCGGATCGGACGCGATCCCGAGCTGCGCGACGAGGCTCGCCACCGGGTAGGAAGGCGTGTTCCACCGCGCGACGAAGCCGGACGCGTCCCCCGTGGCCGTGCGAAACACGGTCGCG
>JBFIHF010000294.1:0-8115 GCA_041601915.1 Bradymonadaceae bacterium | reverse complement strand
GCGCAGCTATACGCTCTTGGCGAGGGCGGGGAGCGAGGGCGTCTTCGTCGTGGATGGCTGCGGGTACAGCCGTGAGGATCCCTTCGAGCCCGCGGATGTCGGAACGCCGGGGGTGCGCGATTTGACGCTGGAACGAGAGCGATTGACGGAGCCACTGCGGGCGACGTTGCTAGGCGCGATCACCGCGTGTGCATTCCACGGGGACGTCACCGCGACCGCGTTCGTCTACCCCGGTGGGTTCGTCGAACTGGTCGACGTTCGGAACGCTGGCCGACGCCACCGACCCACGTTCCAGGGCGACTGCTTCCGGTCAGCGTTTTACGACAACCTCGTGATTCCGCCGCCGGAGTATGCCGTGATGGCGCACTTGCGCTGGGCGGAGGGCGTCGCGACGATCGCATTGAGCGACGCCTGGACTCGTCGGGCCCCGGCCGACGCCATTCGGGCACGGCTGGAGTCGCCGCCCCGGCTCTGGTCGGACACCGCCTCGAAGCTCGCCGCGCTGTCGCTCGCCGAGGGAGTTCGAAAGCACAAGGCGGCGGTGCACATTTGCCTGACCGAGGGCCATCGTGCCGGTTCGAAACACCTCGAGGGCTTCACGACGCGATTGGCCAAGAAGCTCGAGATTCATGCCCAGCGAGAATTGCTGGACTGTGCGCTTCGCAAGGATGATGTGGTCGGCGCGCTCGCCAGCATCGACGCGCTGCGGAAGCTCGGCGAGCGGGACGATGAACCGCTGCTCCCCGTGTTGCGCCACCGGGCGGACCAGCCGACCGATGGGGCGGCGAGCGCCGACGTGTTCGCCGGCGATGACGCGGCCCGGATGGCGTTGCTCGTCTGGGCCAGCGGTCGCACGCGCTGGGTCGACGCGCCGATCGTGTTGCAGGGAGTCGCTCGGGCACTGTCGGTCCAGCCGGACGGCACCACGGCCCGCAGCGTCGCGGCGGTCCTCGCGTTTGAGCGCGCGGCACTGCTGCGCCCCGACTTCGCCTGGCGGTACCGTGGCCTCGCCCGCGACGTGATGCCCGAGGATTCAGCGGTCGCCGCGCGTGCCGTCGGTCAGCTGTCGAGCGCCTTCGAGGCCGCGCAGAAGCAGATCGACCGCGATGAAGCGGCCGCGGTGCCCGCCTACGCGAAACTGCTCGCACGGCAGGCTCAGGAGGTGGACGACCAGTTGCGGGCGGTCGAGGCAGCGGAGGCGCCGCCCGAACCGCGCGAGATCGCTGTCGCCGCCGCCGTCGATGATGAGGAGGAGTCGAGTCCGTGGTGCTTTCTCATCGGCGTGGTCGGGGCCGTCTACCTGCTCGTGGCGTTTCGACGGCGCCTGAGTCGGCCCGCCTGATCACGGCGACCGGGTCGTCGCGATCATCCCGAGAATCTGTCGTCGCGTATCGGGGTCTTCCGTGAGCTGCAGTGCCCGCTGGAGGCGCGGCTCGGCAAAGCGCCCGATCCGAGCCACATCGTTCTCACCGTCGCGAAGCTGGGTGAGCAGAGCTTGCTCGTCGTCCGCCGTGATCACTTCCACCCGGCCGACCAGGGTTCGCACGAGCTCGTCAGGCTCCGGCGTGACCGTGATCGGCAGGATCTCATCCGTCCAACTTCGTGGCGCGATGTAGAGCACGCGCATCCCCGTGCTTCGGAAGTAGCTGCGGTCCCACGTGTCGACCATCGCCCAGCTCTCGGCTTCGGTCAGCCCGGAGCGTATCAGCCCGTCCGCCACGCTGCCCCGCGCGGCGTCGAGGTAGTCGGGTTGGGGGAGTTCCTTTGGCGTCGGCCGAAAGGTGTGGCTCTTCTGGGCGCCGATTTCGCCGAGGTGCCAGATCCCGCCGCGCACGCCGTCCCAGTGGAGGATCCAGGCATCTGGCACGCGCTCGTCCGAGTCGTTGTGCAGCTGCAAGGTCGAGCCTGTCGACGTCACCCGAAACGGGGTGTCGAAACGCCCGAGGCCCCGATAAAAGATGAACTTTTCGGTCTCCTCGCCGAACCGAACGGGCTGAGCGTCGACGTTTCGCGATGGCGCCCAGACATCGTCGGCGGGCACGTCGATGATCCCGTGCGTCGTCCCGTACGGCAGCACATCGAGCGACCACCTCATCTGACCGTTCAGGATGTCGTCCGGCGTAAACTCGGCGCTGTAGACCGCGGGCGCAAACGAGATCGCGTTGGGGTACCACTGCGAGATGACCCCTTTCGGGAACTGCACATCGACGTCGACGTGCGCGGGCGCGCCGTAGAAGTAGATGACCGGCGTCTCGAGCTTCTGCGTGATCCCATCGAGCAGCAGGTCCTCCACGCTCTTCGAGCGGCTCCCGGTGGGAGAGGGCGGAATGCGCCCATAGACGAAGGCCGGCAGCGCTTCTTCCTCGTGGTGCATCCCAGGCAGCACCTCCCCGTTGGACCCCTGCATGGACGTGTAGGTTCCCCATTCGTGGACGACGAACGCGTCGGGTCGCGATTGGGTGGGTCGCGCGGCAGCGCCGGGTGTCGTGGCGGCTGGCTCCGTGGCTGGCGTGGCCGAAGCCTGCAGATCCCACGGCTTGGCGTGCGTGGAGTCCAAACATGCCATCAGCGGCAAAGCGAGAAGCGGAAGGATTGCGAATTTCATGGGCCATCCAGGCTGGTTGAGCGGGTTTGAACGCATCGTCGCGACGTTGGATCTCCGCGCGACATGGTCCACGTTACGGAGCTGCTTGTATGTGGTCCAATGATATGATTTGATGGATATCGATGTTCAAAACGCATGAGTAGCTCAGGGAACGCCCATCGACACCGACCGGCTCAGGCTCTTTACGCAGATTGTGGATACTGGGTCGGTGAGCGCGGCCGCGCGGCAAGTCCACCTGTCGCAGCCCGCGGCGAGTCGTAACCTCCAGGCGTTGGAACAGGATCTGGGCGTGGAGCTCTTCGAGCGGCGGGGCCGCCGGCTGGTGCTGTCGGCGCCCGGACGTGCGTTCCTGCCGCGCGCTCGCGCACTTCTCGAGGCGCTTTCGGCGGCCCGAGAAGCGGTCGAGCGAACCCAGGTGCGGGGATATCACGACGTGCGGATCGGCACCGTCGATAGCATCGGCACCTACGTGATGCCGTCCGTCCTGCCGGCGCTGCGCGACAGCTTCGACGCCCTCGGCGTCAAACTCGTGACCTCACGGACGGCCACGCTGCTGGAGCGATTGCACAGCGATGTCGACCTCGCCGTCGTCGCGTGGTCGGGCCCCCCGCCGTCGGAGTACGCGACGCGACTCGGCCGCTACGACATGCACTTCTACGGGCGCGCGGACCGGTTTCCGGGCCTCGTCGATGTCACCGAGGAGTCGCAGCTCACGGCGTTTCCCATCGTCCAGATCGAGGCGCGGGCGGGCCAACCGACGCTGGTCGATGAGGAATCGCCGTCCTACGCGCTCACCCAGAGCCTCGCGTCGGTGAAGACGCTGATTCTGGGCGGCTTTGGTGTCGGCGCGATGTTGAACTACATGATCGATGCCGCCGATCGCGCGGCTCTCGCGTGCGCCAACATCCCGCATGACCCCGAGTGCGCGCTGTGGGCGGTCCGCAGTCCCGACTGGGTCGGCGAGCGTGCCCAGATGATCGAGCGCCGCCTCGTCGAGTTGGTGGGCGCAGCCCTCCAGTGATCTTGCCCCGCGTCCGCAGTGTTCCTACACTTCGGCCGTGCGTCACCTCCTCCCACTGCTGGGGCTGTGCCTGCTCTGCGCGTGTCCGGGCTTCGAGGACAAGTTCAGCGGCACGTACCGCCAGATTCTGAGCGCCGACGAGCCCGACGTGGAGCCGTTGGCGGTCGAGGTCTTCCGGTACGGCCACAACGTGCATGCGATGGTTCGCTTCTACCGGGGCACCGCGGACCCGTTTTCGCAAGAGACGCGATGCGGGTGGACCGAGCCGACGCGGTTGGCCGACGACGACACCTTCCTGACCCTCGTGCGCAACACGACGCCGCCCGTCCGGCTGTCGGGCCGCTTCGAAAACGACGGCACGATGACGGCGCGGATCAACGCGGCCGGCGGCAACTCGCCGGCATTCTCGCTGGAGCTCGTTGGGGCGACCCCTGACGACACGTGCCGTACGATCCTGCCGCGCAGCGTGACCGCGAAGTTCGGCAACCTGTCGTCGACCAACGAGTTTGCGCCCGGCGAGTACGAAATCCAGAACCCCTACTTCGGGATCCAGTGGATCGCCGTGCAACCGATCGAGACTGGCACGATCGCCGTGTGGACCGCATTCACGCCGGAGCTCGTGTTTGTGCCGCTGTCGAGCAAGGTCACCTCGAATCGCCGCGGTCTGTCCGGAGCGTTGAGCCTGCTCGTCGAGGCCCCCGCCGAGGACTACCGCACGGTGAGTGGGAGTACGCGGTACAGCCTCGCGCATTTCATCGTCGTCGATGACGATCCCGACGACGACTCGTTCGTCAGTTGGGATCGCGCAACCGAACCGATTATCGCCTCCGGTGTTCGGGGCGGTCGGCGCGTGGATGCCCCGCCGGGGGCCGACGAACACAACCAGTCCGGTCAGGCGTTGCTGTTCGTGGAGGGGCGCCTCGATGCATTGGGGCGCTTGCTCGAGATTATCGAAATCGAAGAGACGGATCTCGACGAGGACGGGGTGATGGAGACCGTGGATCCGGCCGCGCATTTCTATGTCGTTCAGGTCTATGCCGAGGACGAACGTGTCGTCGGCCTGCGCATCGCGCCTTCGCCCGTCCTGACCATCCCGGTACCCGTGACCAGCGAGTACCTTGACGAGACGGGGCTATTGCTGCCGCGTCTCTTTCCGTTGGATTAGGATGCGATCGGTGCAGACATACTCCAAAGCGCCGTCCCGTGCGGCCAATCGCCCATCCGGGATCACACGCGCCTACATCCGTGGGGCGCACCGGTCTGCCGGAGCGGTGCGCCGCATGAGCGAAGGGCGAACGTCGGTCATCGCTGCTTTCTCGGCGCCACGGCAAACCTCTTGCAGTACGACGGCATGGAAGTACCGTGAGGTGAAATGATGTCCGCGACCCCCACAACTGCAGCTCGAACACTTGGCGCTCTCGCATCGCTCGCCGTGATGGCGTTGTCGAGTTGTAGTGCCGGTGACTCACTCGCGTCGGCCTCGAAGGACTCCGGCGCGCTTCCAAACCAGGACACCAGCGACGCACAGGCGCGCCTGTATGCGCACGATATCGTCGGGGCGCGGACCGAATACGAGCAGTTGAAGCAGGACGGGGGCGGCCGCGCCGGCGGCCCTGCCGCGGGCGTTGCCCTCACGAGCCTGCTGCTGCTGCCGTACTCACCGGCGTTTACGCGCATCATCACGAGTCATCTTGGCGCGCGGGATGCACTGGACAAGCAGGGCGACGTGTTGTGGGGCGACCAGGGGCTCACGTACTTCCTCGCCCGCGGCGTGGATTGGGACGACACGCCGTCGACCGCCGGAATCAAGACGTTGCTCGTCGATCGGCTTCCGTGGTCGCGCCAGCAGTTGGACAGCGTCGACGGCTTCGTGAAGGGCTTGAACAAGCCGGTGGCCTTGCTTGCCGTCGATCTCGACCCCCTCGCCGGCGAGCTGTCCAAGATTGCCAGCGAGCTCGCGATCGCGGTCGCGGACGAAAAGTTCACGACCTTCTTCCTGCCCGGGCAGGTCTTCCACGACGAGTCGCTGAACCTCACCCTGGGCAAGTCCGAACTGTCGCTGCTGCGTGGGGCGGTCAAGGGTGTCGAGGCCGGGATTCGCTTCTTCGCGGCGTACGAGCACGGCTGGACGATCGAGCGTGTCTTTGGGACCTCGATCTGGGCGACGACGATCGCCGACGCGTCTGATCCCGACCACATCGATGGCGCCGAGGTGATCGACTACCAGAGCGCGCACCTCAACGAATCGTTGGGGCGTGCGGTCGCGACCGCGGCGCAGTTGGACAAGGCTGCGGCCGCGACGGGAGCCGCGCTTGGCGCGTTTGCCGATGGGATCGAGTTTGGTGCGGGGCAGGGCGTCAACACGACCCTCACCTGGCGTGCGGCCGACACTGCCATCGCGGCGAACCTCGTCACGTACCTGCGTGCGCTCGAGGCGAGCGTCGACGGTCCGACCGAGCTGCCGTTCACGGTTCCAACACAGACGGCGGCCCTCGGCCGGCTGTTTGATGGTCGAACGCTCGCCGCTGAGGAAGACCTCGTGCTCGTCGACCGGTTCGACGATGGGGTCGGGATCGTCAGTGAACTCGCCGTCGATGAGGCGGTTCTCGACGCGTTCCTCGACGGCGTGTTCGTACCGTCGCTGTACGCCGAGCCGGCGCCGGAACTCACGATCGCCGACGACATCGGCCGCCTGATCGACGGCATCACGAGCGACTTCTCGAACGACTTCGAGCGCGCGGTGGGCGGCTCGTTCTAATCGTTACAAGTTCAGGTAGCGCAGCTCCACGGGGCCTGGGCCCTTGATGCTGAGGCTGATGTGCTCGCCGCCGGCGGAGTCCACCGCGATCGACGAGCTCGGTCCGATGTTCTCTAACGGGCTGATGTCCTGGATCATCCACGCTGCGCCATCGAATCGTGCGACCCGCGCCTTGTCCGTCGTGGCGTCGGCGTACTCGATGTGCGGGTAGTCCGAGCCGTCGACCTTGATTGTCGACGAGGAACCGAAGTTCGCCAACGCGTCCACGGTTTGCCCGACCCACGCGGTCCCGTTCCACCGCACGTAGCGGAGGTCGACCACCGGATTGTCCAGGTAAGCGATGTGTGCTCGATCCATGCTGTCGAGGTCCATCGTGACGTATTGCGGGATTGAGGGGCGAGTCTCGACCGACTCGATCTGCCATGTCGCTCCGTTCCATCGCGCGTACCGCACCGCGAACAACGAGAAGTCGCTATAGGCGATGTGCGGCCGACCGTTGCTGTCGAGCGCCAGAGTCGAGAACCAGCCCGTGTTTCCGCCGCCGGCGTCGACGGTCTCGATCACCCAGGCCGTGCCGTCGTGTCGCGCGTACTTCAAGGTCGCGTTCGTGGCGTCCTGATACGCAATGTGGGGTCGGTTCATCGAATCGATCGCCAGCGACGCATAGTTGCCGACATCGCCGCCCGCATCGACCGTCTCCACTTGCCACCCAGCCCCCGTTCGGACGGCGTACTTCAGATCAAACGGATCTGACTCGAGCCACGCCACATGCGGTCGATCGAGCGCATCGATCGCCAGCGCAGGTTTTTCCGGCTGAACCCCTGTCTCCACCACCGTGATCACCCACGCGCGTCCATCCCACCGCGCGTGCTCGATGTTCGTGTTGAAGAAGTTGCGGTAGCTGATTTGCGGATACCCGTCTTTGTCCAGCGCGATGGAGGTATCCAACGCCGAGAAGCTTTGCGTGGACACGGGGCCGCTCGGCGCGGGCCCTGCCGGCAGACAGCAGCCACCCGAACACGTTTCGTACCCGACGTCGCACGTCGCGATCACGCACTCAGCCGCCGCACAGGCGTAGGTCGCCACATTGACGTCCGCGGGACACGTCGCGCACACCCCCCCGCACAGCAGCTCCTCGGCGAGGCACGTCACGCCGACATCCGCATCCATGCCCACGTCGCCGCCGCCATCGACGCCCATGTCGCCCGCATTCCCCGTGTCGGGGTCACTGGCGTCCTCGCCTCCACTTCCCACATCGCCGACCGCCACATCGGCAGTCGTTGGCATGTCCGCCGAACCGCTGTCATCACCGCCGCCCATATCGGGCTGATCGACTCCGTTGTCAGGCCCGCAATTCACGCACGGCTGCTTCCCGCCACCCGAGCACGAAGCGAACAACAGCACCACCAACACGACCAACGAACGTCCCATCATGACAACACCTCCGGCTCAGAATTCGACCAGTCTAGGGTTCGACATGTCCCTGCGCAATACCGCCCCGGGCGGGCCGTCAGGACCGCCCGGGGCGGTCCCCGATCGGGACGCTATGGTGCGGCTCAATCGACGCGTTGACCTGAATCGTGCGGTTGTGGCGAATTGGTCGGAGGGCTCGCGTGGGTTTGGTTGGTGTTCGGTGGGGTTTGGGTCGCGATTCTTGGTGCGGTGGGGGGCAGCGGACGCAGCGATGCGGCCCATCAGGAGATGGTCCGCGGGGTGAGTGGGTTGTGGGTG
>JBFIHF010000293.1:0-8117 GCA_041601915.1 Bradymonadaceae bacterium | reverse complement strand
GACCCAAGCGAATTTTTGTTGAATCAGGTGACTGGTGGGGCGCGAGTGGTGACCCGTTGGGGGAGGCGATGGGCGCAGGGGGGCAGGCGAGGCGCAGGGGTGCGACGGGCCACGGCGGATGTCCGCGGGGACTCGGATGAGTTGGGCGCGGTGCTGCGTGCCACTGCTCGAGTGCTGAGATTCGCGTCTGGTGTGGCGCGGCGCGGGCGATATGAGACGGCGAGGCCGCGGCTTGTGGGGCGCGTGGGGCCGAATCGTCAGCGTGATCTCGGCGGCGGCAAGGCGATGTGTCTGAACGGTGGGATGGAGAGCTGTGAGGGTGCGAGGGGGTCGCAGTAGGCGCCGAGCTTGCGGAACATCACGGTACCTGCGGGGAAGACGACGTCGTGGCTTCCGGCCGCGAACAGCTCCCGACACTGGCGGTAGAACGCGTGGCGAAGCTCGCGCTCCGCGAGGGCCACCGCGATCTGGGCGCGGGTGCCGGCAAACGGAGGGGGTTTCGGGCGGCGCGGTATGGCGGCCCGTCGACCGAGCGGATTCAGCGCCGCGCATCCCCGGCGACCGAGAACGCGACTCGACCCAGTGCGCTTGAGACGCGTGGCGTTCAGGGTGGCCTGACGGTTCGCGATCGCTTCGTTTACGACGCGGATCGCACCGACAAGGCCGTACTCCTCGAGCAGGATCGCGGGCGGCATCGGAGTGAACTCCACCCGAGCGGGCAACCTCGTGCGCGACCCATCGCGCACCGCAGGTCGGTCGACAACGACCGTCGTACCCCACTGGTCGGGCACGACCTTGGCGCCGTCCCAGTGCTCGATGCGCTCGACGAGTCCGTCTTCGACCGGTCGACAGTAGAGTTCGGCGAGGTAGGCGACGGTCTGAGCGACGCCCAACATCACGGTCTCCTGTGGTCCAC
Organism: Bradymonadaceae bacterium; assembly: GCA_041601915.1. Lineage (GTDB taxonomy): Bacteria > Myxococcota_A > Bradymonadia > Bradymonadales > Bradymonadaceae > JBFIHF01. The sequence goes on along the minus strand of JBFIHF010000293.1, from coordinate 7,201 downwards.
CCGCGGCCCAGAACGTGCTCTCGCGCCCGATCTGGTCGTTGCGCGCCCGAGCGATCTGGTTGTGGCACGCCTGGGTGTAGCTCGAACGCTCGCCGCAGGTGTCGGTGAGCATCACGCCGAGCCGATCAGAGGTCGACATCAGCGCGACGGGGCGTTGACCGTTCCGAGTGGTCTCGAGGCCATAATAGTAGAGCACCATGCCAGCTTGATCGCGGGACGGCGCCAAGAAGTCGCGCCGGTCGACAACGTCACGCACGATGCCGACATCTTGGTCGACCTTGTGGTTGCGGGGAAATGCGAGGTCCATCATGTCTCCGCGCACGGTGGTGTGGCGGCGACGTAATCGGCCAAACGGGCCGGCCGTTGCAGACTTTCGCTCAAGCCTCGAAAAACACGCTTTTTTATAAGCACCTACAGCGACACAACGCGTGCGCGTGCGCTTCGGTGGTCCGCAAACTCGCAACTGGGCGTCGCAATGCTATGGTGAGTGGGATGAACAGCCCGCCGGTCACATACGACATCAAGTATCTCTGCCAGCTCATGGGCCGAGCGCAGAAGATCACCGTGGAGCAGGCCAAACTGGCGGTCGCCGAGGCGGCCAACGTGCGCGCGCGCATCATGAAGGAGCACGGCGGCACCGGTGGGCGGCGCCGCACGCACTATGAAGCGACGCCCGCCGAAGTCCTCGCCGACTTCGAGTTCCGGATGACGGACGGCCATGTCTTGGACGAAGACGTGATCATGCAGGTGATCGCCGACGACTCGGGCCTCGTGTTCGAGAAGCCGGACCCGCTGAAGCTCAATGCGGACATCATCACACAGACGATGACGCGGCCGTTCGCGCGGCGCCACACCTGTGTCCCGCTGCGCAAGGCCGATGGAAAGGTCGTCGTCGCCGTGGACAATCCCTACGATCGTCAGCTTCACCGCGACCTGCATGCGCTGATCCCTGCGGAGCTGACCCTCGTCGTCAGTTCCAAGGGCGACATCCAGCGCATCATCACCGAGATCTACGGCTTCCGCTCGTCGATCTCGGCCGCCGAGGCCAACGCGACGAACCGGATCGACCTCGGCAACCTCGAGCAGCTCGTCAAGCTCAAGCGCGTTGGCGATATCGAGGCGACCGACCAGCCGATCGTCAACGCCGTGGAGTACCTGTTGCACTACGCGTTCGAGCAGCGTGCGAGCGACGTGCATATCGAGCCCAAGCGCGACGCGACGATCGTCCGCCTGCGGATCGACGGCGTGCTGCACAACATCTACACGTTTCCGAAGGTCGTTCACGCCGCGATCACGAGCCGCATCAAGATGCTCGCGCGCATGGACATCTCGGAGAAGCGCAAGCCACAGGACGGCCGGATCAAAACCCAGCGCGAAGGCGGTGACGTCGAGCTGCGCGTCTCGACCTTGCCGGTCGCGTTCGGCGAGAAGGTCGTGATCCGCATCTTCGACCCGCACACGCTGATCCAGGACCTCGAACACACCGGGTTCTACAAGGATGCGCTGGCGCAGTGGCACAAGTTCATCAATCGCCCCACCGGACTCGTCCTCGTCACGGGCCCCACCGGCAGCGGCAAGACCACGACGCTCTACTCGACGCTCAAGCTGCTCGCGGGCCCCGACGTCAACATTACGACCGTCGAAGACCCGATCGAGATGGTGTACGAGGAGTTCAACCAGGTGATGGTTCAGCGGCGTGTCGACGTGACGTTTGCGGCCGCTCTGCGCACCATCCTGCGGCAGGATCCCGATATCGTCATGATCGGCGAGATCCGCGACGCGGAGACGGCGAAGATGGCCGTCCAGGCCGCGCTGACCGGACACCTCGTGTTCTCGACGCTCCACACCAACGACACCGCCTCGACCGTGACGCGATTGCTCGATCTGGGGGTCGAACCATTCCTGCTGTCATCGACGCTGGTGGGCATCATGGCGCAGCGCCTGGTCCGCAAGATCTGCACGTCGTGCAAGACCGCGACCGTTCTCGACAGTGAGGAGATCGCGTTGCTCGACATCAAGCTGCCGCCGAAAGCGGACAAATCGTTGCCGGTGCATTACGGCGCTGGCTGTATCCGATGCCGAAACACCGGCTACTACGGCCGCGACGGCGTGTTCGAACTGCTCGAAGTCGATGAGTCGGTTCGCCGCCTGATCGGCGAGCGCGCGGGCTCGGTCGAGATCCGAAAAGCGGCCCGCGCGAACGGCATGGTGTCGCTCCGCGAGTGTGCTATCAAGAAGCTCGCGCAAGGAATCACGACCTTCGACGAGGTGTTGTCGGTCAGCGCCGATTCCTGAGCCCGCGTCACCCGCCGTCGTTGCCATGAAACGCAAGATCCTCACCACACTGGCCGTCCTCGTCGGACTCTTCGTCACGGCGACCCTCGTCACGGCGAGCGTGTGGCCGGTGATCAACGTGGTGGAGACGGGCAAGACGCGCGCGTACCCCGACGTGCTGCCCCAGTACTTCAGCGCCGACGCGAAGCGGCTGCACGGCGAGGCCGAGCGCGCGGTCATTCAGCTCCGTGGGTGGCACGTGACGAGCCGAGGCGGCGACGGGCCGATCGAGGCCACGCACGAGGGGATGCTCGGGATGATCGAAGACGTCACGATCACGATCTCGGCGGAGACGGAGTTCGTCTCGCGGATCGATGTCCGTTCGGCGTCCCGCGTGGGTCGCGGTGACTTCGGACAGAACGCGCGGAACATTCGCGAGCTGCAGGCCGAGATCGATCGACGCCTCGGGGCGGTGCGATTCGATCCGTACGCCGCGGCGGCCGACCCCAACACCGAATAGTCCGGCACGCGTCTTGCGGTACCGACGGACGACCGGGCGCGAGGCCCGAATTCCGTCAGATTGCTGAGAAGGACGCCCATGCGCACAACAGTTTTCCGCGGTCTCATCGCGATGGTCGTCGTCGCTGGTTGCAGCGATGTCGCCGACAAGAACGGCGACGCGTGGAGGTTGGGCAGCGACGCCGACATCGATGCTTCGGCCGACGCCGGCACTGACGGCGGCCGCCGCGACATGGGTGGGCCGCGCGACATCGGACCGGACGCCGGCCCCCGCGACATGACGGTACCTCGCGATGCGGGGCCAGACGCGAACCCCGATGCAGACCTCGGACCGCAGCTCGTGACGGTGACCGGCTGGCATTCGTCCGCGTTCGAGCACTCCGGATTCATCGAGGCCCAAGCGGATCTGGCTAGCCCGCTGCCGCCCGGTGTGTGCGATCCGTACGTGCTGGCTGCTCCGCCGGCGGAATCATGGTGGGTGTCGGGCCCCGGACTGCCGGCCCCCCATGCGATGGTTGAGGGCATCGGCGGCATCTCATTGATGACCCTGACGGGCCGGCTCAGCGAGCGCGGCGAGCATGGCCACCTCGGCTCGTATGACCGCGAGTTCGTCGTCGATAGCGGCGAGCGCTATCCCTGCCAGACAGCCGCCGCGCTCGGTCACTGCGTGCTCCCGTCCCGCGCGGATGTCTGCGTGATCCCCGATATCAACGACCCCGACGCGACGATGCGATCCACGCTGACCGTTACGTATCCGGGCGCTGCAACGACCCCGGTGAGCTATGAGCTGCACGTCATTTTCAATGAGAATGTCGGGGACGGACGCACGGACGCGGTCGTGCAGTGGCAGCTCGACAACACGACGAACACCAGTAACGTCATTCGCGTCGACCAACTGTCGAGCGTCGGACTACGTCAGGAACGTCACGGGCTGTTCTACAGCGAGACGGTGTACGAACAGCTCGACGGCTGGATCGTCTACTCGGAGGGGAACGCGGACGGCTGGTACGTGAGCGTCTCGGGCAAGGATCCAGTGGGTGGACCGCCACTGCATGTCTGGGGTTGGTTCGACGTGACCGAAACCATCGCCCTCCCCTAATGGAATCAGCCTGAAACACTGATATGCTGTCACCTCAATATTTGGGTGACCGATGAAACGTTTCTTCCTGCTGTTGCTCTCCGCATCTGCGCTTTGCGCCTGCACCGACGACCCCGCGATTCTGGCGCCGAACAGCGTCGACGGCCCAAACAACACCAACGGCGAGCCCCACAACGTGTCGACCAATGGTACGCCCAACAACGGCGGCACCACGGGCGCATGGAATCCTGGCACGGGGTGGATCTCAGGTCCGTTCGCCGGCGGGGCCCCACTGCCGCCCGCGAACTTGGCCGTGACCCCGCAAACGTTCGATGTCGTCATCTTCGGCGCCGGGACCGGCGGGACGGCGGCGGCGCTGCAGGCGGCTCGAATGGGCGCCAGCGTCGCGCTCGTCGAGGAGACCGACTGGGTCGGCGGGCAGGCGACGGCCAGCGGTGTGAGCACGATGGACGAAGGGGGATTCAACAACGACGCTGGCATCTACGGCGAGTTCCTCGCCGCCGCCGAAGCGCACTACGCGACGGCGGGCAAGCGCATCCGACAGTGCGGGATTCGCGGAATTCCGTGCACCGAGCCGCAGGTCGGTCAGCTACTGCTGCGGCGCAAGCTCAGCGAAGCCGCCGTCACGCTGTTCGAACGATCACGCCCGGTGGCGGGGCGCGTCGAGACCGGGCGCCTCGTGCGAGTTCAGGCGTATCAGCGGAACCCATCACGCATCCTCGAGTTCACGGGCACGGTTTTCATCGACGCGACGGAGTACGGCGATCTCCTGCCGCTGGCGGGCGTGGACTACCGGCTGGGACAGTCGACAAGCGACGCGCTCGATGCCACCGATTGCGTGCAGGACATCACTGTTGCGCCGATCATCCGTCGGTACGACCAGGTCCCGGCCGAGCTCACCTTCACCAACCCACCGCCGGGCTATGGGCCCGCCGTGGAGCAGAAGTTCGCCGAAACCGTGGTGGCCACGGGCGGCATCGACTGGGAGGCACAGGGCTGGGGAGCGGGCTATCCGACGGACTGGAAGACCCACGTTTCGTACCGCGCGACGCCGGACTCCGCGCGGGCCGGCGACTCCGTCGTCGGCGACTTCGACACGATCACGCGGACCGGCGTGAATTGGGCGAACGACTACCCCTACAGCGTGGCAGACATTGAGACGCGGCGGTTCGAGGCGAACTGCGAGGCGAAGCTGCACACCCTGCAGTTCCTGTACTACGTGCAGAACGTGATGGGCGTGCCGCAGTGGGCCGTGGCCAACGACGAGGGATACGACAGTCCTCACAACATCCAGGACAACGACTGCCCGGGAATCGGCGCGGAGTTCGATGCCATTGAGCGCCATCTCAACCCGCTGCCGTACATCCGCGAGGCGCGACGAATGGTCGGCGTCTACACGCTGAAGGGGTCCGACATCGAGCGACGCGGCGGACGCACGGCGTCGTTGACGCGTTTCGCGACCTCCATCGCGGTCGGCGACTACGCGATGGACCTGCACAGCTGCCACTCCGCGGCGGACTTCGAGTCTGGGCTGGAGTCCGCGGCTGACCTGCCGGAGGGATTCGTGGGCGGACCGTTCCAGATCCCGATGGAGGTGCTGATTCCGGCCAGCCTCGACGGGTTGTTGGCGGCCGAGAAGAACATCTCGCAGTCGCGCCTCGTGAACGGTGCAACGCGACTGCAACCGAGTACGATGGCCACCGGGCAGGCCGCGGGAGCGCTCGCGGCGCTCGCGGTGCAGCGCGGCGAGATGCTACGAGACGTCGCGCCGGCACTGGTCCAAGACGTGTTGGCGCGCGCGGGCGCGCGCCTCGGGGTCACGAAGTTCGCCGACGTGCCGCAGAGCAATCCGTTCTGGTCGGACGTCGAGTTCGTGTCGGGTCGCGGGATCCTGATCGGCAAAGAGGACGGGACGTTCGGCGCGAGCGACGCCCTCACGCGCGGCCAGGCCGCGCTCTACCTCGCCCGCCTGTTCGACCTCAACGTCTCCAACCCTCCGCAGACGCCGTCGTTTGGCGACGTCCCGACCTCACACTTCGCGTACGCGGCGATCGAAGCGGTCCGCACGGCGGGGATCACCGCGGGATGCGGGGACGGGTCGAACTTTTGCCCCGATGACGCGCTCACTCGCGCACAGATGGCGACGCTGCTCGCCCGCGGCCTCGGCTTCTCCGGCGCCGCCCCTCAGGGGCCCACGTTCGCCGATGTCGACGCCGGCAACGTGCACTACGACAACATCGAGTACCTGTACTCGCTCGGGATCGTGACCGGCTGCCGCACCGGGGCCTACTGTCCGACCGACCCGCTCACGCGCCGGCAGGCCGCCGTGCTCGCCCATCGCCTCATCGTGTGGGACGTCGACAACTAATCTAAATCCATCGCGCTGCTGCTCCGTTGACGCCACCTCAACCGGTGACCGACGGAGAGCAGATGAGACCCACGACCCCGATTACAATCGCCGCATTGTCCGTTGCCATCGCGGGCATGCTGTTCGCGCAGACCAGTAGCGCGAAGCCGCCCGTGTCCACGGCGCTGCCGTGTGGCGACGTCGTCGCGAACAGCTTCGCGGCGAGTCCGCGCAAACACGACGACAGCGTGAGAGCCTCGGCGCAGAAGGGGCTGAACTTCCTCACCGAAGCCACACTCGCGTGGCAGAAGTCGAACGACTGCATGGGCTGCCACGTTCAGGGCGTGACCGGCGAAGCGCTCGCGGTCGGCCGTCACCATCAGTACGAGGTCGCAGACCAAGACATCGATGCGGTGTTCACCGGGATTCTAAGCCTGCCCGGCGGCCTCCGGCGCGCCGACCAGATCATGCACAGCGAAAAGGGGGCGAGCCTCGCGTTCGGTGGGGCCTCACTCGCGCGCTACGACAAGTGGGTCGACGAAAAGTACGGCGACGACCTGATGAAGGTCGCCAGCGACCTGCTCGCCGAGCAAGGCGAGACGGGCGAAATCGTGAAGGCCGCCAATCGCGGGATCGCCAAAGGCCCGCTTCAGGTGACCTATCAGGCGATCCAGACGTGGCAACAAGCCTATGGCCGCTCCGCCGATGACCGCTGGCTAACCGCGATCGCGAAGGCCGAGGGGTACATCCAGCAACAGGTCCAGGGTTGGCGCAAGACGCCGACGGCGGACCTGCAGCATGTGAACTACGCGCTGCTCGGCCTGCTCGCGGCCGGTATCGGCGCCAACGAGAAGGTCGCGGTTCGTCTGCGTGACACGCTGCTCGCGGCGCAGCAGAAAGACGGGGGATTCCCGGAGGCCACGACGGGGGGCACCTCCTCTCCGCTGGCAACGGGCCAGACG
>JBFIHF010000292.1:0-8139 GCA_041601915.1 Bradymonadaceae bacterium | reverse complement strand
ACACGCGTCAGCGTCCGAGCACGTCGAACCATCCGTGACCGGCATCGCGAGGCAACCCACGGCGGGGTCGCAACCGGTCGATGTGCAGTTGTTCCCGTCGTCGCAGTCGCGCGGGGCTCCGACACAGGCGCCGGCTCCATCACACAGGTCCATCTCGGTGCAAGCGTCGCTGTCGTCACATGCGGTATCGACGGCGCTGTTCGCGCCGGCACAGTTTCCGGCGGCGTCGCAGACATCGGTCTCCGTACAGGGGTTGCCATCGTCACAGACCGTCGCAGCGGGCGCCGCAGCTCCGCCGCATACACCCGTGGTGCAGACGTCGTTTTCGGTGCAGTCACTGCCGTCGTCGCACGCCGTGTTATCCGCGACATCCGTGCCCCCGCAGGCTCCCGCCGTACACCCGTCGTTCTCCGTGCAGGGGTTACCGTCGTCGCAGCCGAGGCCGTCGGCGAGGTCCATGATCCCGCAACCGGTGATCGAATCGCACATCGCGGTCTGGCACTGCACATCGGTGGGGATACATGCGGCGATCGTGCCGGAGCAGGCTCCGGAATCACACTGATCCGCACCCGTGCACGCGTCGCCGTCATCGCAGTTCACGCCGTCGGCGACCGGTTGAAACAGACAGCCGGCCGTCGGGCTGCAACTCGTATCCGTACACGCGCTGCCGTCGTCACAGGGGTTCACCGCGCCGCGGCAGTCGCCCGCCAGACAGATCGTATTCACCGTGCACGCGTCCCCGTCGTCACAACTCGAGCCGTTTCGGAACGGACGGTTGCGGCAGTTCCCGTTGTTGCCGTTGCAGGTGTCGAACGTGCACGGGTCGTTGTCATTGCAGTCGATTTCGAGTCCCGCACACGCTCCGTTGCCGCAGACGTCCAGCGAGGTACACAGGCTTCCGTCGTCGCACGCCGTGCCGTCGGCCGCGGTGACACCGGCGCACGCGCCCGCCGTACACACGTCGGTTTCGGTACACTGGTTGCCGTCATCGCATGTCGTGCCGTCCGCGGACACGGTACCGGCGCAGACGCCGGCGGTGCACGCGTCGGACTCGGTGCACTGGTCGGCGTCATCACAGGTCGTGCCGTCGGCGGACACAGTGCCCGCGCATACGCCGGCCGTGCACACGTCGGTCTCCGTACACTGATCCGCGTCATCGCAGCCGGTATTGTCCGCGACAGCGCTACCCACACACGCACCGAGGGCGTCGCAGGCGTCGGTGTCCGTGCAGTCGTTGCCGTCGTCACACGCGGCGCCCGTGTCGATGGTGCTCGCGCAGACGCCCGCCGCGCACGCGTCGTTGACCGTGCAACCGTTGCCGTCGTCACACACCGAACCGTCCGCGATCGCGGTGCCACCGCACGCGCCCGCTGTGCAGACGTCGCTCACCGTGCAGCCGCTGCCGTCATCACATGCGGCGCCGTCGGCCAGCGCGGTGCCGACGCACGCGCCTGCGGCACAGACATCGCCGCCGGTGCATGGGTCGCCGTCGTCGCACTGATGGCCGTCGTTCGTGGCATCGCATCCATGCAGACCGTGCGTCACGGTCCGTTGCGGCTCGCCACGTTCAGGTTCGCCGACGACGTCGTCCTTCGAGCAGCTCGTGCTGAGCACAACGGCACACAGAATTCCCTGCAGAACTTTCTGCATTTCAGACCTCTCACATGGATGCGAAGTATCCAGTGTCGTGCGCCCCTCCGCGGGTGGTCAAGGCGAGCGCCATGACCGACCCAAGAAGCGTATTCAAGCCCCCTCACCGCTGTCTCGATGACACTGCAGGTGGAGGCGGTGAATCGGGCGAACATTGCACATTTCGCCCGCGGGGCCTCGGACTGCCGTGCGGTGACGGTCTCGCGCACGTGTGCCGCGGCTGCGGCACAGGGCGTGCCGCGCGGCAGGTTTTCGCCGTCGAACAGCCCCGCGATTTAGTTTTGGCTGGCAAGCCGCCGATCGACGTGTTTACTTGGGGTCACAACCCAAACAGATTCCCGCTTCTTATCGGGCAGTGTGTGCAGCGGGGACCCGCACAATTGAGCCACGAATGTACTTGCATCGTCGTCGCCTCGCCGTTGGATTATGCCTCGCACTCTCGGTCGCAGTCAGTTGCGGTCGAGACGCCGTCAACCCGACCGAACACGACCTGAGCGTCGTCGACCTGAGTGTCGTGGACCTGGGCGCGTCCGACGTGGGCGGGCTCGAGGATCAGCAGATCGAGTTCGACATGGGCTTCCTGGTCTGCGAGCCCGACGAGTTCATCACCGGTGTGGATACCTGCGCGCCGTGTGCGCCTGGCACGACGAGCGATGGTCGGCAGACGAGTTGCACCGCGGTGATCTGTGAGGCGGACACGTTCGTGGAGAACAACGCGTGCGCGCCCTGTCCGGCGGGGACGACCAGCCCGGGCGGAGACGCCTCGGGCGCCAACACGATGTGCAGCGCGGTGCTGTGCGCCCAAGACGAGCGCGTGGCCGCAAACGTGTGCGTGGCGTGTGAGCTCGGCTCGACGAACGCCGCCGGCGACGACTCGTCGGCGGGCGACACGATGTGCGATGGCGCGGAGCTGTGCGCCTCGAACCGCGCCGTGGTCGACAACATGTGCGTCGATTGCGCAGCGGGCACCACGAACGCGGCCGGTGACGACCCGAGCGGGGCGGACACGACCTGTGACGCGACGCTGTGTGCGGCGGACGAGGCGGTGAGCGGGAACACGTGCATGGCGTGTCCGCTCGGCAGCACCAACGCCGCGGGCGATGACGCCTCGGGCGCGGACACCAGCTGCGATGCCGTCGTGTGCGCCATCGACGAACGGGTGGCGGCGAACGCCTGCGTCAGCTGCGCACCGGGAACGCTCAATGACGCCGGCGACGATGCATCGGGCGCCGACACGAGCTGTGACGCGGTCATCTGCCAGAACGACGAGCGGGTGGTGCAAAACGCCTGCGTGCTCTGTCCGCCCGGCGCGACGAACGCGGCGGGAGACGATGCGTCCGGCGCGAACACGTCCTGCGACTCCACATTCTGCGCCGCAGACCAGCAGGTTTCGGCGAACGCGTGTGTCGCATGCGCGGCCGGCGAAACGAACCTCGCCGGCGACGACGCCTCTGGCGCCGACACCACGTGTGATGGCGTGTCATGCCCGTCGAACCAACGGGTCGAGAACAATGTGTGCATCCCGTGCGCGGCCGGCACGACCAACGCGGCCGGCGACGACGCTTCGGGCGCCGACACAAGCTGCGACGCGATCCTGTGCGCCGTCGATGAGAACGTCATCGCGAACACCTGTACGAGCTGCCCCGCCGGCAGCACCAACGCCGCGGGCGACGACGCGTCCGGGATGGACACGAGCTGCGACGCGGTGCTGTGCGCCGTCGACGAATACGTACAGTTCAATCAGTGCGAGATGTGCCCCGTCGGCCAGACCAACGCCGCCGGCGACGATGCATCGGGCGCAGACACGAGCTGCGACCCCGTCCTCTGTGCGGTCGACGAACGCGTGCTCGCCAACCAGTGCGTCGCCTGTGCCCCTGGGACGTTCAGCCCCGGCGGTGACGACGCATCTGGCCCGGACACGATGTGCAACAGCGCGTTCTGCGGCAATGACTTCCGAGTGGCGGGCAACATGTGCGTGCCCTGCCCGCCGGGCACGACCAACGCCTCCGGCGATGCCGCCTCGGGGCCCGATACGTCCTGCGATCCGACCCTGTGCGGCGTGGACCAACGCGTCGTCATGAATGCGTGCGTCGCGTGCCCCGCCGGCAGCACCAATGCGGCCAACGACGACGCGTCGGGCATCGACACGAGCTGTGATCCGACCCTGTGTCCGGCGAACCAACGCGTCGAGATGAACGCGTGCGTCCCGTGCCCGGCGGGCACGACCAACGCCGCCAATGACGACGCCTCGGGCGTCAACACGACCTGCGATCCGACCCTGTGTCCGGTCAACCAACGCGTCGAAATGAACGCATGCGTCCCGTGTGTCGGCGTCGACACCAATATGGCGGGCGATGACGCTTCGGGCCCCGACACGAGCTGTGACTCACCGCCGAAGGTGCCTGTCGCGCTCGCGGCCGGCCAAGATCACACCTGCGCCGTGCACAACACCGGCGCGGTCCAGTGCTGGGGAGGCAACGGATCCGGACAACTCGGGCTCGGCGACACGACGAATCGGGGCGACAACGCGGGCGAGATGGGGGCCAATCTGCCGGCCGTCGATCTCGGCACTGGTGTCAGGGCGACCGCCGTCACCGCAGGCCTGTTCCACACCTGCGCGCTGCTTACGACAGGCGCTGTGAAGTGCTGGGGCTACAACTTCTACGGCCAACTGGGTCTCGGCGATGGCGCCAGTCGCGGCGACCAGGCGGGCGAGATGGGCAACAACCTGCCGACGGTGAACCTGGGCACCGGGCGCACGGCGCGCCGCGTGGTCGCGGGCGCTCATCACACCTGCGCGTTGCTCGACAACGGTTCGGTGAAGTGCTGGGGGAACAACAGCTTCGGCTCCGTGGGGCTGGGGAACACCGCGCATCGCGGCGACGGCCCCAACGAGATGGGAAACAACCTGCTCGCCGTAGGTCTCGGCACGGGACGAACCGCAGTGACGCTGGCGGCGGGCCAGTATCATACCTGTGCAATCCTCGACGACAGTTCGTTGAAGTGCTGGGGGTACAATCTGAACGGTCAGCTGGGCCTCGGTGATACCGCGTCGCGGGGTGATGGCGCCAATGAGATGGGCGACAACCTCCCCGCCGTAGCGCTGGGGTCGGGCCGCACAGCGTCCTCCGTCGTTCCTGGCGGTTTCCACACCTGTGCGATCCTCGACGACAGCTCCCTGAAGTGCTGGGGGAACAACACGTCGGGACAGCTGGGCCTGGGTGACACGGCACACCGCGGCGACGCTGCGATGGAGATGGGTGATTTCCTGCCGGTCGTGCCGATGGGCACCGGCCGGAGCGCGGCGGCGATCGTCGCCGGCGTGTACTTCACCTGCGCGCGCCTCGACAACAACTCCGTCAAGTGCTGGGGCGACAATCTGTACGGCCAGTTGGGCGCTGGCGACACGGTGAGGCGGGGCGATAACGGCGGGGAGATGGGCGATGCCCTGCCGGTCTTGAACCTCGGTACCGGACGCACCGCATCGGTCTCGGGTGCGGGCGGATACCACGGCTGCGCGATCCTCGACGACAGCACCGCGAAGTGCTGGGGGCGCAACAACAGCGGCCATCTCGGACTGGGCGACACCGCCACGCGCGGCGACGGCGCCAACGAGATGGGCGACAACCTCCCCACTGTCGATTTCGGCCCGTGACGACAGACGACGGGCAACTGCTCGCGTCGGTGAATCGGATGTCGTCAATCGCGCCGTAGATCGCCGTCGACGTCAGCGTCTCGGGAGGTCCGTCGCCGTCCGACGTAGAGTTCCAGGCGAGGAATGTCGACGCGCTGTGCTCTACGAGCGGAACGGCGCGATTTGACGTGGAGTGCGCTTCGCTTTATCGCTTGGGGCCCAGTTCACGTACTCGTCCGAAGTGACTCGATGTCGACCTCCTCCGATTCCGCCCTCGCCCTGCCGCTCACCTTCATCTGTGCGGCGAGTCTCCTGCTCGGCGCCTGCGGAAACGGCTCGAGCAACAACGACAACGTCATCAGCATCGACACGGACGCCAGCGTCACCGAAGACGCGGCGGGTGGCGATGACGTCGGCACCCCGGTTGAAGACGCACCCACCACGACGTGTGGGGACCCGACAGGCATGCGGCCGCCGCGACTCAGTGAACACGCCGGCGTGTTGGTTCCCGGCGAAAACGGCGGCGGGGGCACGTTGGTGATCTTCGGCGGGAGCCTCGGCGTCCCCGAAAACTGCGGGTTCCCGCAGCGGACCTACGAAACGACGACCTGGCTGTACGACGTCGACTGCGATTCGTGGAGCCAGCTGGCGGGACCGGGTCCATCCGGACGAACGCGCCACACGGCGGTGTACGACGAGGCCGAAGGACGGGTGCTCATCTTCGGTGGACTCGGCTCCGGCGGTCCGCTCAATGACACCTGGGCCCTGGACATGGCCGCCGGGGAATGGCGCCAGCTCACGACGAACGGCACCTCGCCACCGGCGCGCCTCACCCATGCGGCGGCCTACGATCCCGCGGGGCGCATGATCGTGTTCGGCGGCAACCAGGGATCGGTCGTCAACATCGTGCCCTCGAATGATGTCTGGGTCCTCGACCTCAGCACACTGACGTGGGTCGACGCCACCGCGGCGGGTCCCGACCCGCGGCTGTGGGTCTCGTCGCTGTGGGATCCCGGAAGCTCACAGCTCGTGCTTTTTGGCGGCGGCGACGACAGCGCGTTCACCGGCACCGTCGACTACTTCGAGGACGTCTGGGCGTGGACCGACGCTGGCGGCTCGCCGACGTGGACGCAGCTCGATGCGGGCTCGGCGACCAAACCGGACGGGCGCTTCTGGGGCGGCTGGACCTACGACGCGGTCAACCAGCGCTACCTGCTGTTCGGCGGCCACGACGACACGAACCTCGGTAACCGCAATGACACGTGGTTCTTCGACCCCACGAGCGGCCAATGGACCGAACATCTCATCGGGGATGTGCCGAACAAGCCGCCCAACGGCGTCTGCGACTTCCCGGCCGACTTCACGATCATCGAACCGGAGTCGCCGGAGCGACGCAACGCGCACGTCTTCGCGTCCGGTCCGACCGGCGTCTACGCGATGGGCGGCAAAACGGACTGCGGCGTCATCGACGACCTCGTGCGGTTCGATTTCGCGACACAACAGTGGGAAGTGCTGACGCGCGCGACGCTCGGCGAAGTCTGCCTGCGCAAAGGCGGCGGAGACAGCTGCCGGAGCCTCTGCCTGTGATGCGGTCGCTCCTCGTCTTCGCCGTGTGGGCCGTCGTCGGATGCTCGGCTGAAAGCGGTCCAGTGGTTGGCGACGCCGGCACCACAATCGTCCCCGATGCCGCCGACGACGCGGCGACGGCAGACCTCGCGGACATCGGAGCGTTCCAGATCGGCACGAACGGCGTCTTCGAAGCGACGCCCCAAAACTTCGTGCCGATGGTCGACGGCGCCGAGCAACCGTTCACCTTCGGCGTGCAGGGCTCGTGGATGGTCGTGCTGGCGTTCCGAACGCATGACGTCATCGCCGGGCCTTTCGACCTCGTCGCCGAGATCTCCATCGACGGTGTGCCGTCGGGCAACATCTGGTTCGAAGGCCAGGAGACGTTTCCGGGCGGTGACGGCTGGGACTACTACTACAATCTGTTTCTGCCGATCGACGACGACGACCCGCCCGCCGTCGGCACGCCGCTTCAGATCTTGATGCGTGTCACCGACGAGAGCGGCGCCGAGGCTGAGCAGACCCACGACGTGCTCGCCGGGCCCGCCAACGGCTGAGGTCGCTCAGGGCAGCTCGTAGCCGACATCGGCGAGCATCGCCAGATCGAGCCGCGTCAGCTCGTAGCGCACCCCGGATGGCTTCTCCGTGGACATCACGGGGACCTTGCCGTCGATCGTGACCCCAGCCGCGATGTGGCCGAACCCGTCGGCGAGCGGCACCGGGCCGCCGTAGACCGCCATCGCGTTGGGTCCATGGAACGCACCGTCCACCACATGCGCCGCGAAAGCCGCCCCCGGCGAGATGCCGAGGATGTGCCCCAGCTCGTGCAGCGTAACGCTCAGCGCATCGGAGGTCCCCGCCGGAATGTCGTCGGAGGTCTGGGGTGTCGCGTCGAAGAACCAGTTCTGGTCGTTGTCGAACGACATCCACGCCGTCCACGGCTCAAAGTCGTCGGCGCTGTCCCAGCGCTCCTTCAGGCGCGCGCGCAACTCCGGCTCGTCGGTCGCGGACGGAAAGCCCGCCGTCGCCGAGGACCCGGCGAGCGATCCGTCACGGTTCGCACTGCCGACGAACACCAGGACGTCGTCGATGTCGGCCTCGATGTCGAAGAACTCCTCCAGCGACGGATCCTCGGGGTCGCGCGTGTAGACCACCGTGCCGGCGACGATCGTCTCGAAGTCATCGCGCAGCCAGATGCCCCATTGCCGCGCCGCCTCGCTCAGAACCGCCCGGGCTTCGGGCGATGCGAAAAATCCGGCGCGATCGAAGCGATGGTCGAAGGCGATGTT
>JBFIHF010000291.1:0-8149 GCA_041601915.1 Bradymonadaceae bacterium | reverse complement strand
GACCACCCACTGCTGCGCGTCCTTCAGCGCATGACGGCGCGCGATCCCGCCGCTCGCTATCCCAGCGCGGAGTCCGTCACGATCGCACTCGACGGCAAACGGCCCGGCACCGCGGTCGTGCTAACAGCCGCGGAACCGCCGCCGGGCCGAGGCCCGCTCGTCATCGGAGTCGGCGTGCTCCTCGTCATCGTCGCGGCGATCGGCGCGATGGCGCTGCGCCCCGAGGAGCCACCGGTCCGGCAGATCCCGCGGCTCGTACCGGTAACTGGCCACAGCCTCGTTCGCTCCGCCGCTGCTCCGGACATCGCGCCGGTGCCTGTGCCCGTGCCCGTGCCCGATGCCGCGCCCGACACGGACAGATGTCAACCGTTCACGGGGTTCGGCAGGCTCAACGCGAGCGAGTTCGACGGCCACGACTGGCCGACCTACATCCCGCCGCGGACCACCGACCGACCGAGGCCGCTCGTCGTGCTGATCCACGGCCTCGGTCAGGGCGGCGGACCGTTCCTCGCGGAGAGTGGATTCGCAGCGGTCGCTGACGAGGGCGACTTCGTCGTGATCGCCCCCGAGGAAAGTGTGATCGTGGGTTGGACGGGCCTGCCAAAGAACGTCGAGCGCATGCGTGAGTTCGTCGGCGCAACGGTCGCCCAACTCTGCCTCGACTCCCGGCGGATCTTCATCGTCGGTCAGGGGCACGGCGGCCTCGCCGCAGATCTGAGCTGCGTGGACTGGGTCACGGGCGTCGCGACACACGCCTTCCCCAGACACATCGAGGGCAACGCCTGCCACGACCAACCAAAGCCGTTTCTGCTGGCGTCCCCGAAGTTCAGTAAGCACGAACCCTTTGAGGGTGGTCGCTCGACGATCGGACGTCTTCAACTCCCAGTCCTCGATGTCGAGGCCGACCGACGGACCGTGAACGGTTGCCACGCCGCCCGGACGACGACGTTCTCCAACGCAGAAGGCAGCTGTTACTCATGGGACTGCGACGTCCCGTTCGCAGCTTGCCACATCAACGGCGGTCACACGTGGCCCGGCACCGCGTCGCGGCTTGGATTCGACCTCCTCAAAGGCGACGGACCGGGCTCCAACTTCCCCCTCGCCCAACAAGTCTGGGCGTTCTTCAAAACGGTCCCCCCACTTCCCGCTATGGCAGCCCAATGACCACCCGGGACGTGGCGACGTTCGCCGCGGTGGCAACGTTGCTTGTTGGGGTCGCGGTGGCCCACGCCACCACCGATCCCATCGCGCACTGGGTCTTCGCCACCGCCGTGGCACTGGGCCTGCCCCTCGCGGCCTTCGGCACCGGACTGCCGGCGCTCCCCGCGATCCGGCGAGTCGTCGCCGACTGGGGCCTCCTGCTCTTCGTGTTCACGATGTGGGCGCCCGAAAGCTGGGTGCGTTTCGGCTACCTCGCCGGCCTCCTCTCGCTCTCCACGACCATCGCCTGGCAGCGCCACGCTCCGCCCGATTTTGGCGATGCCGAGATCCCCCAACGCGACCTCTGGGGGTTCCTCTTCGCCAACCTGCCCCTCTTCGCCTTCGCAGCCGTCTACATCGCGGCCGTCGTCAGACCATTCGTCCCCGACTGGCCGCCACCCCTCGAGTGGTTGGTCTTCTCCGCCGCCATGCTCGCCACCTTCGCCACCCGCTGGATCCTCGAAGCCCTCGGCCGCCTCCCCTACGCCTACAACACCACGGGCCCCCGCCGCGCCGCCCTCATCATCGCCATCATCGCCGCCCACACCTGGGTCGCCCTCGTCGCCCTCTCCCCCTGGGACATCCACGCCATCGCCCCCGGACTCGCCCTCCCCTTCCTCATCGGCTTCCTCGCCGTCCGCGACCGAACCTAAGGCGCGAAGCGCCCCTCCCCCCGGCGCGAAGCGCCCCTCCCCCGGCGCGAAGTGCCCCTCCCCCGGCGCGAAGCGCCCCGCCTTCCCTGCGCGAAGCGCTCGCAACCTGCGCTGGGCGAAGCCGCCAGCGCTCGCCACCTGCGCTGCGGCGAAGCCGCAAGCGCTCGTCACCTGCGCACGGCGGCAAAGCCGCCGCGCGCTCACCACCGCGCGCGGCGGCGAAGCCGCCAAGCGCTATACGGAGCCGTCTTCGCCGTGATCTTCGAGGAGGGTGCGGTGTTCGAGGTTGTTGGCGAGGCGGTGCACGGATTCTTCGCGACGGGCGCTCAGGATGCTTGCCACGGCTAACGCCAGCGAGGTGAATCCGAAGCTCGCGAACGCCGCGCTACCGAATTGGGATTGCGGGCCGGCGAGCATGATCAGCAGGCAGAACATCGCGAAGCCGACGGCCAGCACGCCGAGCCACAGGCGTTGGCGCACGCCGGCCTGCGCCATTCGTGCTTCGATCACGATCGGTTCGTACGTCGCGCCGCGCGGTGTGTCACGCCGATGCGTGCGTCGCCGCCGCCGTTTGGCGGGCAGGGTATTGCGCTGATCGCGCCATCGGCCTCGTCGTCCTCTACTCATGTCACCAGCGTCGCTGTTCTTGGACTGCAGATCAAAGGCTCCGAATCAGCAACATCTGGAATGCCTCTCGCAATCCCAAGGTTGACACCCTCGCGGTCCGAAATTATAAGGGCCAACTCAAGGCGCAGCCTAGCCGCGCGCACTGAGAAACGCCGAGAGAGAAGTTCTCTTTGCAAGTTGGGCCATTAGCTCAGTTGGTAGAGCAACGGACTTTTAATCCGTGGGTCGATGGTTCGAGCCCATCATGGCTCATGTCTCTTCGGAGACACAGGCCCCTTCGTCCAGCGGTTAGGACACCGGCCTTTCACGCCGGCGACACGGGTTCGAATCCCGTAGGGGTCACCTGGAAAGCCCGCTCTTTGAGCGGGCTTTCCTCTTTCTTGTCTATGTTGGTGACACATTGGTGACAAGAGCGGTGCTCGGTGCACCGTTCATCCGTTCGATCCATGTGTCGGTGTAGTGCGGCGATAGATGGGCATATCGTCCCATCGTCATGTTGATGTCGCGATGCCCCAGCCACTGCTGCAGCACCTCGATCGGCACGCCCCGCATCACGGCATGTGATGCGAACGTGTGCCGGGTCCCGTGAAAGCTCAGCCACTTCACGCCCGATTTGCGGACGATCCGCACATAGCCATCGCGAATCCGGTCGAACTGGAACAGACCCTGGTCGTCGACGAAGATCCAGTCCTGGGTCCCGCGTCGCATGAACGTCGCGGGCTTCTGCAGCGTAAGCGCCTCCCTGGCCGCGTCGGACATGGGGATCCGCCGCTTGCTGTTCCACTTCGGCACCTTGACCACGCCCTCTTTCGTGCGCTGCCGTCGGACATGAATCACGCCCTTCGTGAAGTCGACATCACCCCACTGCAGTCCGCAGACTTCGCCCATCCGCATCCCGGTAGCGAGAGCGAGTCGAACGATGTTGGCGATGCGAGGCTCGGTGTCGACCTGCTCGAGCACCCGGTCGACCTCGTCGAACTCCCAGTACTCGTGGTCCTCCTCCTCCACGCGCATCCAATGAATCTTGGGCACAGCGGGGATGAGCTGGTAGTCCGCTGCCACGTTGAGCAGCTTGGACAGCACGCCCAGTACGTTGTTCACGCTTGCGGGTTTCAGCGGTCTTCTGACGCCCTTGCGGACGTCGATGGTGAACTGTGCAATCGACCCGGTCGTGACCGAGTCGAGTCGAACGGCGCCAAGGCGTGGCACGATATAGAGCTTCAGCGCGCTCGCGTAGCTGATCTGCGCTGATCTGCTGAGGCTGGCCTCCGCCCACCGCTCGAAATCCACCTTGAACTCCGAAATGGTGGGAACATCGACGTCGACCACCCCGAGCTTCTTGCGACGCCAAGCTTGGAGCTGTTCGTCGCGGTAGTCACGCTCGAAGGCTTCCGCTGCTCTCCTGGTGTTTCGTGGTGACTTGAATCTCTTGCGCCCACCCGATGTCCCGTCCGGGTACTTCATCGTGACGCTGATCCACCACTCCTGTCGTTCCTTTCTGAAATATACGGTCATACTCACCTCCGTGAGCGACCGTTTCGCCCCTCCTCCTCTTCCGATTTCAAAGACTTCGGGATCTTACCGACCCCGCTCTCCGATGCACAGTCCGGCCGCCCTGTGATCCATCGCAGCGCGGTTGGTTGGTGAATTCGGATTGCTTGGCCGAACTTTACCGCTCCCGGGATTTCGTCCCTCTTAATCGCCTCATAGATCGTCCACGGTGCTACCCTCGCGAACTCCGCGAACTCCGAAACCGTGAGCATGTCCGGTTCCTCATGCCCTTTTGGCGTCTTCTCCTCTTCTCTCATTTTCGCATATCCTGTGGATGAAGATGCCTCCTTTTGACCGCAGTCTATCGGGCTGACGCGGAGCAACAACCCCGTGCCTTGAAGCTGGTACGGTCACCACCTACAACGTGAGTCAATCATCGGTCCGGCGAGTTCTCTGTGGGCATAGTAGAGCTTGTCGTAAAGTGTTTTGTGGAGCTTCGTCCTCACTGCATCACTTGGAAGGACCGCCTCGTCCAGGGAAGCGTTCGCAAAGCCGCTGTAGTCGGGGCGGGCACCGGTGGCGAGCTTGTGATGTTCGAGGAGAACGCCGACGAGCTCGCGTAGGGCACCTTTGTTGGAAGTGCTTCCGACGGGTCGCAGGTCCGGGATGGTTGCTGAGTTCGATTCCAACAACGGGAGCAGGACCGTACCCAGCATGTCGATGCCCGCCACCTGCTTCGCTGCCTTTTCAACGGCGCTTCGACCCTCGCGTCGGGAGAGGTCGACTCGAAGTTCGACCTCGAGCGCATCACGGAGTTGGTCAATCCGCTGTATACGCAACCGTCGGACCGCCGTGACGTCGTGCGCTGCGGATGCGCGCTCAGCGTCAGTGATCTCGGCCGCGCGAGCGGCCCAGAGAGGGCCGGCATCCGAATGAGGCTCTTCCTCGAGATCTAGGTCCCACATGAAATGTAGGGCAACGCGGATCGGGTCAGCGAGTCTGAGCCCCAGGATTCTGCCCAGAACCTTCGGTACCGCGCGGGCGAGGTCATTTGTGCGCAGAACCGCACGTTTGATGGCGGCAACGGCATTGTCGTTGGCCGATGAGAAGTTCTCCCTCCGGAACCAATCCGCGATCCGGCTCTGCTCGATTTCGTCGGGGTCCCGGACCAAAATACAGACGTGTGACCTCGAACAAATGGTCAGATCGATGTCGTCGGGACGGCGAAGCCGGAGCAGCCGCGTCGGAGCCAGCAGGACCTCCCTATCCTTCACCTTCGAACCGATCAACGTAGCCAGCACTTCGTTGCGAGCCGCGAGTTCCAGAAAGAAGAAGGCGATCCCGGGAATCTGGCCAACGAGCGAGGGCAGCTCCTGGCAGACGGGCGAGATCCCTGCGGCGCCTTTCGGTAGGACCTGGTTCATCTCCTTTCGAAGACGATCTGCGCCGCTCAAAGTCACTGGTTGTTTCTTCGTACCGACGGTGATCGGCTTCACCTGGAGTTTGAGAAGGTACGCTCCCAAAAGGACGATGCACCTCTGTGCAGCGGACACGTCGACCGTGAACCGATGAGGCTCGTACCCTAGGGCCCCAAATCGTAGTCGAGCTGCGTCCGCGGTGCTCAACGACAACGGACCTACCCCATCGTCGTCCGTAAGCGCTTCGATCTGGGCCTGGTCTAGGTGCGGCGAGTCGTCGTCGAAGACACCGCACGCAGCGGCGTGCAGGTATTCCTTGTTCAATTGAAGTGCGAGCCAGTGCGCGAGGTTCGCATATCGCTGCTCAAGACTGATCGATGTGGTGACACGTCCCATTCTGAACCGTGAAGACAGACCGCTTACGATTGGCACGGCGGGGCTCACTTTTGAAGGGGGGCGACGACTCGCCGTACCAGATTCAAGTTAGCGGCGCGACCGCCTCTATTCTTGGGGCATCTAGCCTGATAGGTTACGAAGATCACTGACGGAGTGTTCAGTGAGATGTGGAGGGCTATCGAGAACGTGAACGAAGCTCGATCGCGGCAAGAACCGGCGGTCAAACGAGATTTCCGTGAGGAACGAAAAGAAATCGCAAACTTCAGAGGAAATCTTTCAAGCGAGGTGCCCCTCATGGGCAGAATGAAAGAAAAATCTCTCTACGGAGAGAAGGAAGAACCCCAGAGAATAGCTGGGTATTTTCACGCAGACCGCAGAATTCTCGAAGATCTGGGCATGTGGGTTCCGACTATGGACGGACCGTGTCCGAACGGCTGCTCGAGCAGCTGCTCCGTTACACCAAAACGGGACAAGATCTTGTGGTACTGCCATCGATGCGGCGTGGGTGGCAGCCCGATCGACGCCTACATGCACCACCATGAACTCGAGTTCCCGGCTGCGATGACGGAACTCAAACGTCGCTACGGGATCGGGTACGTCCCGACGCCGCCATCGATCGTGCCAGAGAGGCGACAGGTGAAGCTCGAGCCAACGGATCGTGAGGTGCCGCCGATCGACGAGATCTACGTCAACGGACGACCGCGAACGACCCTCTACTCTCGATCGTTGCACACCGCGACGTTTCGCGACGTCGCGCCAGCACTGGTGGATGGCAAGTTGCGCGCCATGGGTGTCGTACGGTTCGATACCGGCCGCAAGAAACAGATCTCTCAGTGCCACTATGACGGCACTAAGTGGGTGTCCAAGGCGCTGCGCGTCGAGCCACGACCGATCTATCGGATGTTCGACATCTCGGTGGCACCACCAGAAAAGCTGGTCGTCATCGTCGAGGGCGAAAAGTGCATGCACGCGGCCCAGGCCGCACTGCCAGACGCAATCGTCACGACCTCCGTCGGCGGCTGCAAAGCCGTCCGGCTCGCGCACTGGGAGTGTCTGCAAGGGACGACGAACATTGTCGTAATCCCCGACATCGGCAGCCCCGACTATGCGGCGCACATTCAGCACAGACTACCGCAAGCGCGGGTTTTCAACCTCACAGGTGCCAACGGCTACGACATCGCCGATTGGCTCAAAGACAACAACGGCCTCGAACTGGCCGAGATGCTTAGCAACGGAGAGAAAAATGGCAGTTTGTGATCGATTTACTCGTGGCGATGAGGTCGAGCTTGCCGAGCGGCTGCGCGCGGACCGGTATGGTGATCACCTCGTGTTCGGCGATGGTGCCCTCTGGCACTTCGACGGCAAGCGGTACGCACCGTTGGATGACCAATGCTTACGTGCTGAGATGGGAGAATACTCAGGCAGCGAAGTTGAGGGGAGAAGACCGAAACTCTCGGTATCCACGAGCAAGGCGGACGGGGCCATCAAAATGCTCAAGTCGATGGCGATTCGCGAGCACGGTGACAACTACTTCGATGCGGCCACGCTTGGTGTCCAGTTCAAAAACGGCGTCCTTCGGGATGATGGTTCGGGAAAGCTGGAGATCAACCCCGCTCAGCGGGATGATCGGCAACGCAGCTTCATCGATGTCGACTACGACGCATCGCTCACATGCCCGCAGTTCGAACAGTTCCTCGCGAGCTGCCTCGCCGGGCACAAAGACGCGCAGGAACGAATCGACCTCATTCAGGAGTTCACCGGTGCCGCGCTCTTTGGGGTAGCATGGAAACTGCAGAAAGCGCTTGTTGCCCAGGGAAAGGGCGGCAACGGAAAGAGTGTGCTGCTCGACGTGATTGGAGGTCTGTTTCGCTCGGAGGAACGAGCAAGCGTCGGCCCGCGTCAGATGTCGCAGAGATTCGCTGCGACGGAGCTTCGCTCGAAGCAGATAAACATTGTGCAAGATCTCGACTCCGGAGACCTGGAGGACACCGGCATGGTCAAGCAGGTCATCGGCGGGGACGCGATCCAGGTCGACGTGAAGTTTAAGGACCCCGTGGTAATCCGACCCCGGTGTGCCCATTTGTTCGCATGCAACGCCTGGCCTGCGATCCGCGATTCGGCCGACGGATTCTGGGACAGGGTCGTGCCGGTGGTCTTCCCGAACCGCTTCCGCGGAATGTCGGGCCAGGTACACAATCTTCAGCAGCATCTGCTGGATGCCGAACTGTTAAGCAGCACCCATCATGACGTTCTGAGCCTGCTTTCACGGCAGGTTGCGTGAGGTCATCGACCTCGTATCGCATCATCCGAAAACTCGCCCGGTCAAGGTATTCGAGGTAGCTCGGAATCTTGTCGTCCGGGCAT
>JBFIHF010000290.1:0-8172 GCA_041601915.1 Bradymonadaceae bacterium | reverse complement strand
TTGCGCCGATTTGTTGGTGGTTATAGCGGAGAGGGTACGCCTCATCCCATCTCGAACTGAGAAGCTAAGCTCTCCAGCGCCGATGGTACTGCCCGGGAGACTGGGTGGGAGAGTAGGTCGCCGCCAACAATTTAATCGAAAGCCCCGCTGAGTGTACTCAGCGGGGTTTTTGCGTTTCTTGGGTTTCGCACGGTCCGTCAGTGCGCCTGCTTGAGTTGGTGCAGAATGAGGGCGTTGCCCTCGGAGTCCTCGATGACCTTCATTCTGCAAACCTTGGTGTCGAACTCGCCCTTCAACGCCACGCCTGCCGCGGCGAGCCGAGCGACAAGGGCGTCGAGATCTCGCACCTCGAGTGCGATGGTGCCGCCCGAATCCATGCTCGGTGTCTGATCCGCGGTCTCGAAGAGCGCGAGGCAGCCGCCGCCGGGCAGGTCATACTCGGTCCAGGCGTTACTCGCCGAGGTCTGGCCGACGACGAGCTCCAGAGTGTCTTCATAGAAGGCGCGCGCGCGCTTGGCGTCGCGGACCGGGTAGACGGTGAAAGCGATCTTGTCGATCATGGGTACCTCGACCTTGGGGTGCAAGACTCTTACTTTGCGCGTCCGCCATCGCGCACGTACAAATCGGGTGGACGCGCGGGGTTGCCGCGGGCTCAGTGATCTGATGGCGCACGAAAATGGGACTCGACTGGAATCCGCTCGGCAAGCCGACGACGGGCTGCGAACACGAGTTTGAGAGGATCTTCTGCGAACTCGAGGGGCGGGTGTTGCCGCCCAAGCGTTCCTACTGGGCTCGGCTCACCAGCCGTAACGGACTCACGCGCGGCGAACGACGAGTGCGGTTGGCCCGTTTCCTCGAAATCAGCGAATCGCCGGGCGCGACGCTCAATGCGCCGCGCGTGGGCTTCGACCGCGAAGCGGACGAGTGGTTCGAAAGCTACACTCAGCCCGAGGATACCGCCGCGATCCTGCGCGAACAACACGGGCAGTATCTGTTGTGGACGCTACCCGATTGCGACGGATTCCCAGCCTATTCGAACGGCGGCATGTACGCGGGCGTCGGCCGCACCTCGTTTCGCGCCCAATTCCTGGGCGATGCCGCGGAGATGTTGGGCCCATTGCTTGAACGGGCATACGCGAACATGCTCGCCTCGGAGCTTCATCGGTACGGCGAAGAGCTCCTCGCCGCTGCGGTTTCGTTCGCGGCCGCACATGGCCTCGACCTCGACGCGCCTGAGGATGACGAGCTGGACGAGGAATCCCCCGCCCATCAGGTCTCGGTCGTGCTGTCTGCGGCGCGGTGGGCGATCTTTTGGGGTGAGCGGGGTCACGGCCTCGAAGTGTGGTTCTAGGCTGGTGATTTCGCGACCGATCGCGGACGCTCGAGAGCATGGAGGAGACATGACATTGAGATGTGTTGCTGTGTTGCTGCTGGCTCTGGCGTTTGGTTGCTCGAGCGACGCCCCGGGGATCTGCGCGGAAGGGAACGGGAACGCGTGCACGTGTGCGGACGGTACCGCGGGGATCTACGATTGCAGCCACGACTGCGTGTGTGGCACGGCGTGCGCGCCACTGGCCGGCGAGAGCTGCGCGTGCGATGGCGCTCCCGCGGGAACCGTCGACTGTGACGGAGCGTGTGGCTGTCCGGCGACCGCGGACATGAGCGCCGAGCTCGACTTGTCCCGCGCCGACCAGGGGCGGCCGGATGCTGGCGTCGCGGACGTTGAGCAGCTCGACATGTCTTCGGACGATCGCGTGATGATCGCGGCTGGCACGTACACGATGGGTTGCATGGGGCCGGGCTGCGCAGCGGACGAAGGACCAACCCACGATGTCACCCTCTCGCCGTACTGGATCGATCGGACCGAAGTCTCGCAGTCGGGATACCAGGCCTGTATCGACGGCGGCGCTTGCACCGCGCCCGCAACCGCGTTCGATCCGGCCACGACAGGCGCCTATCCGGTGGTCTCCGTGACCTACACGCAGGCGCAGGAGTACTGCGCGTGGGCCGGCGGGCGCTTGCCGACCGAGGCCGAATGGGAGCGCGCCTGCACGGGCGGTGACGCTCGAGTCTACCCGTGGGGCGACGAGACGCCGACCTGCGACCTCGCCAACACGATGGCGTGCGGCGCCGCCGGTGCGAACGCCGTCTCGCCGGTCGACGGCGCTCCAGGTGGAGCGTCGGCCGAAGGTGCGCTCAACCTCGCCGGCAACGTCTGGGAGTGGACCGCGGACTGGTACGCCGCTGACGCGTACGCACAGCACGATGTGCAGGATCCGGTGGGTCCGGTCAGCGGGACCGAGCGCGTCTATCGGGGCGGGAGTTCGGGCAACGATGCCTCGCTCGCCCGCTGCCGAAATCGCGCGAATACCTACAACCCGGACGTCGGCGGGACGGGGCTGGGCTTCCGCTGCGCATACTAGTGGTACTCGGCTCACTACTTCCGACCGGGTGCCACCAGCCCGTTGTCGGCAATCCGTCGTTAGTTCGTGCTCGTAAAGCGGCGAAACGCCAGCGACGCGGCCGTCTCGAACGCGTCGAGGTTGCCGAGAAAGCCCTCGGGCTCCGCGAACGCCGGACCCTCATAGGCGAGCGCTCCGACGAGTTCGTCGGCGTCCGTGGACCGGTTGGCGAGCAGCACGATCGGGCCGCGATACTCGGTCGCGCGCAGTTGTTTCCAAGCGCCGAGCGTCGCGTCGCGATCGCCGAGATCTCCGACAAACACGACCGCGTCCGCCTCTCGCAAGCTGTACAGCCGCAGCGCGTCCGACCCGCCCGTCGCCGAGAACACGTCGATGGTGCGGGCGTAGGACTTGGGTCCCGCGTTCGTGGGTACCGGCAGACGTACCCACGCGAGGGTACCTCCGGTGAGCTGTTCGTACTGCGCGCCAAACGCCTTTTGCGCCGCGCTCATGAACTCCGTCGCGGCGCCCGCGGACATCGATCGCTCGAGGTCGGCGCGTGGGGCGAACTGCTTCACGTCGAAGTGGGTGCGAGCGCCGTCCACTGCGGCGAAGTGGTGGTACAGCGCCTCGAGCAGGTCGACTTTGCCCACTCCGACGGCGCCGTAGTAGCAGATTTTCCCCAACACGGTTCGTTCGGCTTCATTGATGTACATGGCGCGAACTGTGCCATCTACCCACAGAACGTCAAGCGCACATCGCTACGCCCGGTTGGGCGACATGTCCAAGATCTTTGGGGGCTCGGGTTCGCCGTACATGTAGTCCGTCTTCTCCAGCACCCCGACGGACTTGAGGCCGCGAACCATCACCTTGCCGCTGTCGGGATAGACGCAGACCTCGTTCGGATCGTTCGGGCCGATGCCGAGGTACACGAGGTCTTCGTCGCCGGTGTTCGCGATCTGATGAGCGACGCGCGTTCCCGCAGGACAGGAAATGCAGTCGCCCGCTCGCAGTGGATAGACGTCCTCGCCATAGCGCAGCAGCCCCGTCCCGGAGAGGATGTAGAACACTTCATCCTCGAGCATGTGATAGTGAAACGGGCACCCGACGCGTCCCGGCGGCATGCGGCTGAGGCTGACGCCGAGCGACCGACCCTGGGCCTCCAAAAACGGGGTGAGGACTTGGTACGAGCCGCCCCAGTGCTCACCGCCGAGCGATTCATGGGCCTCCGCTTCATCGATATTGAGTACCGGGGATGTGATGTCGGTCATTGCGGTCCTTGGGGAAGCAGTAGTTCAACGGCTTTCGGGCGACAGGTTGTCCGTTGGCGAGGCCTCGACTTCGCGTTCGCCAGGCCGTCAGAGATACCGCAGTTCGTCGATGTTCGACAGGCACGGCGCAGTTCGTGACTCCAACCGGCGACCGCGCTACCATCAGCAGGTCTCCACTCCGGCCACAGATATGTTGCGACACGCGCTACTCGTTCTCTCTCTGACTCTGGCGGCGGTGCCTGCCTTCGCGATCTGTTCCGACGGCGCGCTCGACGGCGCCGAGGAATGCGACGATGGGAATCTCATCGCCGGCGATGGGTGTGACGGAGCCTGTGCCCTCGAGGCGGGACTGTTCGGTGTGTGTTCGACGGGACGCGATGGCTCGCCGGCGGTCACCGTGGCCGGGACGACGCTGAACACCTACTTCGGACCCGCGACGCCGGAGAGCGTGCTGAATGCGGGCGCGACGACGCTGTCGTTGGGCACGGCGCGGGGAGCGGCAGCTACTCTACGCTTCGGCGATCGGCTGCTGCTGATCCAGATGCAGGGCGCGGATATCGACGCGGGCACCTCGCAGAACAACAACGGGCCCTACGGCGACGGGCCGGGCGGCAACAACCGCGCCGGGTATCTGAGCGGGACGATCACCGCGGGGACGTACGAGCTCGTCACGGTCGTGGCAACTCCGGTGGCGGGCGTGGTCCCCATCGCTGGCGATGGACCGGGGGGGGGGCTTGCCAACGCCTACGTGAACAGCCGCATCGTGGACGCCGATACCGGATTTCAGAGCTACCAGGTCGTTCGCATTCCACAGCTCGCGGCGCTCTCCATATCCGGCGGGGGTTCCGTCGGGTCTGCACCGTGGAACGGGCAAACCGGAGGCATCGTGGCGCTGGACGTGCTCGGCGCGTTGACGCTCGACAACGGCTCGATCGACGTGACGGGGCAGGGCTTTCGGGGCGGCGAAGCCAACACCGAGGGGAATGGTGACTTTAACGCCCCGGGCTTCCCGGGCTTCAAGGGTGAGGGGATCGCCGGAACGCCGGTGCGAATGTACTCGTCGGCGCTGAATCAGCTCGTGTTGTTGCCCACGTCGGGCTACCCGACACCCGCCGATGAGGGCGGCGGTGCGCCTGGCAACGGCGGTGGTAACGCGTGGAATTCCGCGGACGCCGGTGGCGGTGGCGGCGCAAACGGCGGTGCCGGCGGACTCGGCGGCTCCGGTGGCGGTGCGGGCGCCGCCCTTCGAGGGCGCGGTGGCGCGCCGTTCAACGGACCTGGCTACTTCACGTTGTCCCCGGCCGCAGTGGCAATGGGCGGCGGCGGCGGTGGTGCGAGCGGTGATGATCCGTTGCCCCCGCCACCCGCGAGCAACGTGTCACCTGGCTCGGGACAATCCGGCGGTGGCATCGTCTTCGTCCGCGCTCGATCGTTCGCGGTGGCCGCCGGTGGCGGTGCGGTCCTCGCGGACGGCGCCGGTGGCACGTCCGCAGCAGCGGAGGGCGGCGGCGGTGGTGGCGGCGGTGGCAGCGTGGTGATCCTGACGGACACCGCGGATGCGGCGGCGTTGATCGTGTCGGCGCGGGGCGGTCCGGGCAACAGCATGACGCTCAATGGTGACGGTGCCGGCGGCGGCGGCGGTGGCGGCACGATCTACTTCATCGACACCACCAATGGTACCGGCGACGCGGCCGGCGGCGTCGGCGGCAATGCGTCGTCTGGCGGAGGTTCAAACGGAGGCGGTGGCGCTGGCGGAGCTTCACAGCCCGCAGCCGCGCTGCCCGCGAGCCTCGCCTGCGTCTTCGATCCCGACTCCGACGGTGATGGCGTGCCCGATTCGACCGACGTGTGTCCCGGCGGCGACGACGCGCGCGACAACGACGCGGACGGCGTCCCGGACTTCTGCGACGCCGACGACGACAATGACGGCATCCTCGACGTGCTCGAGGGGCGCGGGACCAATCCCAGCGCCGACGCCGACGGCGACCTCATCATGGACTACGAGGACCCTGACGCTCCCGGTTTCGTCGACGCCAACGGAGACGGCGTCGACGACCGCTACGACGAGGACGGCGACGGCGTTCCGAACCATCAGGATATCGACGCCGACGGGGACTCGATCCCCGACAATATCGAAGGCCAGCCGACGATCGGCTACATCGCACCATCGGGCGTCGACGCGAACGGAAACGGCGTCGACGACGCCTATGACGCGAGCCCGCTCAACGCGCCGCCGAACAGCGATGGCGACGCCGACCCCGACTTCCTCGATGTCGACTCGGACGGCGATAGCGTGCCTGATCTCATCGAAGCGAACGACGTGGACGCCGATGGCGTCCCGGATGTCGTGCCGACCGGAAACGACTCCGATGGTGACGGGCTCGACGACGCCTACGACAACGTGGTTGGGCCGTCGCCCGTGAACGCGGCCGGCTCGAGTGCACCACTGCCCAACCGCGACATGAACGGCGAGGCGGACTGGCGAGATCCGGATGATGACGGTGACGGCGTCCCCACGCTGCTTGAAGATGCGAACGGCAACAACAATCCGGCCGACGACGACGAGGACATGGATGGGACCCCCGACTATCTCGATCCGGACAGTCCGAACCTCGACCGCGACAACGACACGATCCCGAACATCGTCGATAACTGCCCGGACACACCGAACACGAATCAGGCCGATCTCGACATGGACGGCCTTGGCGATGTCTGCGATCCAGACCGCGACGGCGACGGCGTGCTGAACATGCCCGACAACTGTCCCGATACCCCGAACCCGTTGCAGGAAGACGTGGACAACAATGGCATCGGTGACGCCTGCGAAGGGGACCGTGACGGCGACGGCATCACGGACGACGTCGACAACTGTCCGGACACAGCGAATCCAAATCAGGCCGATCTCGACATGGATGGTCTGGGTGACGTCTGCGATCCGGACCGTGACGGCGACGGCATCCTGAACATGCCGGACAACTGTCCGGACACCCCGAACCCGTTGCAGGAAGACGCCGACGGCAATGGTGTCGGTGACGCATGTGAAGGGGACCGTGACGGCGACGGAATCCCCGACGCGGCCGACAACTGCCCGGATGTCTCCAATGCCGCGCAGGGCGATTTGGACGGTGACGGCATCGGCGACGTGTGTGACCCCGATCGCGATGGCGATGGGCTGACCAACGCCGAGGAAGCGATCCTGCTCACCGATCCCGACGATCCGGACTCCGACGCCGACGGCCTGGAGGACGGCATCGAGGTCAACGGGAGCAATCCGACCAATCCGCTGAACCCCGATTCCGACGGCGATGGGTTGCTCGACGGCGAAGAGGATACGAACCAGAACGGCACGCTGGACCCCGGCGAGACCGATCCGAACGATGCGGACACCGACAACGGTGGCGTCGACGACGGGACGGAGGTGCTGATCGACATGACGGACCCGCTCGATCCGGCCGATGACCTCGTGCCGGACATCGATACCGACATGGATGGGCTGCTCGATGGCGTCGAGATCGCGATCGGGACCGATCCGAACAATCCCGACACGGACGGGGACGGACTGCTGGACGGCGCGGAGGTGAACGTCCACGGGACCGATCCGCGCAACCCGGACTCGGACGAAGACGGCCTCACCGACGGCGAGGAAGTGAACACGTACGGGACCGATCCGCTCAATCCAGACAGCGATAGCGATGGATTGACCGACGGAGCCGAGGTCAACGTCCACGGCACTCAGCCGCTGAACCCGGATACCGACAACGGCGGCGTCGATGATGGCACGGAGGTCAACATTGACGGAACCGACCCCCTCGACCCGTCGGACGATATCATCGACGATCCGGACTCCGACGGCGATGGTCTCACCGATCGCGAGGAGACGGAGCTCGGCACGGATCCGAACAACCCGGACACCGATGGCGACGGCCTGACCGACGGCGAGGAGGTCAACACCTACGGGACGAATCCGCGCGACCCGGACACGGACGGCGATGGCCTCAACGATGGTGACGAGGTGAACACGCACGGGACGGATCCGCTCGATTCCGACACCGATGATGGTGGCGTGGACGACGGGACGGAGGTCAACCGGGGGTCCGATCCGCTGGACGGAAGCGACGACCTCAGCTTCGGCACGGGGACCTACGAGCTCGCCGGCGGTTGTGCGACCACCGACGCATCGGGTTCGCTGTGGGGCCTGTTGGTAGGTCTGTTCCTCTTCGTGCGACGTCGCCGCTAGACGGCGCTCATAGGTAGGATCTTAAGGCGTCCTCAACACAAGTGGGCCGCTCCGCTGGTCCGCTGGTCCGCTGGTCTGCTGGTCTGCTGGTCGCCGGTCAAATTCAAACTAAGACCCACGCACCAACTAGAGAACCACCACGCGAAGCGCACGAGGCACTCGCGCTTCACGGGCGCGGCCGCGGTTCACCAGCAGGCTCGAGGTTGCTCGACGCTTCGCGTGGTGGCTCCATGAACCGAGTGTGGGTCTTAGTTTGAATTTG
>JBFIHF010000289.1:0-8173 GCA_041601915.1 Bradymonadaceae bacterium | reverse complement strand
GGCGACATCGGTCAGGCCGTCGCGCGCCGCGCAAAGGCGCTCGGCATGCGGGTGATCGGCTGGTCGAAGTCCTTCACCCCCGAGCGCGCCGCGGACCTCGGCGTCGAGCACGCTCGCAGGTTGCTGGAGCTCGCCCAGACCTCCGACGCCATCTCGGTCCACCTGCCGCTCACCGACACGACACGCCACATCATCGGATCCGACGTCATCGCGGCGATGCGTCCCGGCGCGTTTCTCATCAATGTCGCTCGCGGCGGCGTCGTCGACGAAGCCGCGGTGCTCGCCGCCCTGCAATCGGGCCGCATCAGCTACGCGACCGACGTGTTCGACCACGAACCCGGGGCGTCCGTGGCCCCGTTCGAGTCCGCCATCTCGTCGCACCCTGCCGCGATCTGCACCCCGCACATCGGCGCATCGACGGAGCAAGCCCAGGAAGCCGTCGCGGCGGAGGCGGTTCGCATCCTCACCGAGTTCAGCCGCCGCGGGATCGTCCACCACTGCGTGAACCTGTGCGATCCCGAAGGAGGATGGCTCATGACCGTGCGCCACCTGAACCGTGTCGGCGTGCTCGCCACGGTCCTCGGACACCTGCGCGAAGCGCACATCAACGTCGAAGAACTAGAGAACATTATCTTCACCGGCGACGTCGCCGCCTGCGCGAAGATCCAGCTGTCCGGCGCGCCGTCCACCGACGTGATCGCCGCCGTCCGCGCCTGCCCCGAGGTCATCGGGCTCAGCCTCCGGCAGATCTAGTACGCCATCGACACGGCGGAGCCGTGTCCGATGGCAATACAGGCCAGGGCTCGGCGGGTTGTGGTGAGCCCGGACGGCGCGCTCAACGGCCGTTGACACAGCAAAGCTGTGTCAATGGAGCGTGCGCCGTAGGGCTCACCGCAACCCGCTGAGCCCGGGTATGACGCCCAGAGCGTCGCAGTCCGCGCGCGGCGGCTCGTCGGCTACTGGGTCCAGTCGAGGATGATCTTGCCCGCGTTGCCCGTCTTCATGACGTCGAACGCGCTCTGGAAGTCCTCCGCCGCAAAGCGGTGCGTGATCATCGGCGCGAGGTCGAGGCCGCCCTGCACGAGGTTCTTCATCTTGTACCAGGTGTCGAACATCTCCCGGCCGTAGATGCCTTTGATCGTCAGGCCTTTGAAGATGACGTGATTCCAATCCATCATCGCCGGCTGCGGCGGAATACCGAGCAGCGCGACGTTGCCGCCGTGGTTCATCACTTCGAGCATGTCGTCGAAGGCCGACGGGACGCCGGACATCTCGAGGCCGACGTCGAAGCCTTCGCCCATGCCGAGCTCCGCCATCACGTCGGAGAGCGACTCCTTGGTGACGTCGACCACGCGTGTCGCGCCCATGCTGCGCGCCATGTTCAGGCGATACTCGTTGATATCGGTCACCACGACGAAGCGCGCGCCGACATGCTGGCAGATCGCCACCGACATGATGCCGATGGGGCCCGCGCCGGTGATGAGCACGTCCTCGCCGACCAGCCCGAACGACAGCGCCGAGTGCACCGCGTTGCCAAACGGGTCGAAGATTGCCGCGATGTCGTCGGGGATGTCGTCGGGCAGCTTGAACGCGTTGAACGCCGGCAGCGTCAGCAGGTCGGCGAACGCGCCGTTGCGTGTGACGCCAACGCCGATCGTGTTGCGGCACAGGTGCTGGCGCCCGGCACGGCAGTTGCGGCAGTGACCGCACGTGATGTGGCCCTCGCCGGAGACGCGGTCGCCGACTTTGAAGCCGACGACTTCGCTGCCCATGTCGACGACTTCGCCCATCCACTCGTGGCCGATCGTCAGCGGGGTCGGGATCGTGCGCTGTGCCCACGGATCCCAGTTGTAGATGTGCAGGTCGGTGCCGCACAGCGAGGTCTTCCGGATCTTGATGAGCAGGTCGTTGTGGCCGACGACCGGCTCGGGGACGTCCGACATCCAGAGTCCCGGTTCAGCTTTGAGTTTCCCGAGCGCGCGCATGTGTTGAGTCCTTCGGTTACGAGAGTACGCCCAGCGTGCGGCCAACCGTGGCGAAGGCGTCGATCGCTCGGTCGAGGTGGTCACGGTCGTGTGCGGCAGACATCTGGGTCCGGATCCGCGCCTGGCCCTTGGGCACGACGGGGAACGAGAACCCGATGACGTAGATGCCGAGCTTCAACAGCTCGTCGGCCATCTGGCTGGCGAGTGCCGCATCACCCAGCATTACGGGGATGATCGGGTGATCGGCGCCGGCGAGTTGGAACCCGAGGTCCGACATCCGGGCACGGAAGTAGGCGCTGTTGTCGCGCAGCTTGCCGCGTAGCGCCGCGCCATCGGCCAACAGGTCCAGCGCCTCGAGGGTGCCGGCGGCGAGGGCCGGAGTCAGCGTGTTCGAGAACAGGTAGGGGCGTGAGCGTTGGCGCAGCCACTGCACGATCTCCTTGCGCGCTGCGGTGTACCCGCCGGATGCCCCGCCCAGCGCCTTGCCGAACGTGCCGGTGATAATGTCGACGCGCCCCATCACGCCGCAGTGTTCGGGCGTCCCTCGCCCTTGCTCGCCGACGAAGCCCACCGCATGGGAGTCATCGACCATCACGAGCGCGCCGAACTCGTCGGCGAGGTCGCAGATCGCGGCGAGGTTGGCGATCACGCCATCCATCGAGAACACGCCGTCCGTCGCGATGAGCTTGAACCGGCAATCGCTCGCCGCTTCGAGCTGCGCCCGCAGTTCGGCCATGTCGTTGTTCGCGTACCGAAACCGCTGCGCTTTGCACAGCCGCACGCCGTCGATGATGCTCGCGTGGTTCAGCGCGTCGCTGATGATCGCGTCTTCGGGGCCCAACAACGTCTCGAAGAGGCCCGCGTTGGCGTCGAAACACGACGAGTACAGGATCGTGTCATCGGTCCCGAGAAACGCCGACACGCGCTCCTCGAGCTCTTTGTGGACCGTCTGGGTGCCGCAGATGAAGCGCACCGACGCGAGGCCGTAGCCGTGCTCGTCGAGCCCGCGCTTCGCGGCCTCGACCAACCGCGGGTGGTTCGCCAGCCCCAGGTAGTTGTTGGCGCAGAAGTTGATGACTTCGTCGCCACCCCCGACCCGGATCGCCGCGCTCTGCGGCGACGTGAGCACGCGCTCTTCTTTGTACATCCCGCCGGCGCGCACTTCGTCGAGCTGCGCACCCAGATAGTCGAGAAACGAAGAATCCATGCCGCGCTCCAAAGCAGTTCGCGAGGATCTACCCCGCGCACTCCGGAACGACAAGCCGCCGCAGCGGGTCCGCGGGGCCGCAAGATCGCCCGCCCTGGCTGTGACGACATCGGTCCACCGGCGCCTGCGTTCAACTCATCGGTCGTTGGCAACTGGACGCATCGCGCCATGATGCCCGGGTGCCCGGCTGTTTGAGGTCGCTCTCTGGCAGGCTCACCGTCAACGCCCTCCGTTCATCTGCAGCCGCAGCCTCCGCAACGATCTGCCCCGCAGGTTGAGGCTCCCGCCGGGCCGAGTTCCCATGTACGTGACGACGGGCCGCTGGTGGTGCCGAACAGGACAACGACATCACGCCTCACGTCATAGACCATCGCGGCGCTTTCCAAGCTGTGTGGAGGGGAACCTTCGGCCGGGAGGACAGCCCAGGCATCCCCATCGAACGCCCACAGCTCATCGATATGCGCCGGCGGAACTTGCGGCCGATAGTCCTGCTCGGCGGCGTATGCACCACCGGTAAGCACCAGGCGTTCACGCGTCCGGTCGTACGCGTACCCGTAGCCGCTGTGCAAACGCGGCAAGGCACCGCCGTCGCGGGGAAGTAGTCGCGTCCATTCGCCGGTCTCGTCAAGCTGCCACATGTCGGGAATGACAGTGTCGAGCACCAGCCCAGCAAAGAGGACGGGAGCCCCGAGGCCGTAGTCGTAGTATAGGCCCGGGGACGCTCGCCCGAACGTGGGCGTCCGGCACTCCGGGTCGAGAATCTCCCATTGAGCGCCGGCGAGAGACCACGTCTCGTTGGCGAAGCCGATACCGAACTCCGCGCCCCCGAGGAAACAGTCCTCGACGCGTTGCTCGTCAATGACAGTTGGGGAAGTTACGGCGACGCCACCATACATCAGCATGGACGCGCGCGCCTGGTCGTAGGTGACCGATGAGTTTGTCCTCCCCTCGGGAGGGTCCTCAGCCGCGATCTTGTCCCAGGAGTCACCGTTCCAGGCCCACACGGCGGTCTGGGCGTTGACAGACCACTCATACATGACGACTGCCTCGCGTGAGGCATCGTAGGTCATGCCGGCCCCGTAGCACGCCGCCGGCCGCTCGGGAGCCGCCTCGACGACCGACCAAGAATTCCCGTCCCACCGCCAAGTATCGTCCAAATGTCGCGGCTCCGCGTCGTCCACGATTCCGCCGCCGAAGAGCAGGGCATAGCCTCGGTTTTCGTCGTATGCGAAGCAGGGCGAGTATCGGGCTGGCGGTCCCTCAGCCTCGGATGCGACGAGTTCCCAGCGCAGCACTTCGCCAGTCGCTCCAGTCGCCGGTGCCTGCGGCATCACGCTCGCCGCGAACATTCCGAAAACGATGAACACGCTCCCGCGCTTCATCTTGATACCCGTCGTCGTCGAGTGCACACGCACACCAGCACGAGCGCGACGTAGAAGAGCCGCTGTGGTGCTGCATCGTAGCTGATCGCTACGCTGCAGGCAGCGGGGTGGTCGTTCGATGACCCCGATGAAGACTCGGGGGTGAGTCGAGCCCACGCCGCGGCAGCCCGCGCTGGGTCACACAGCGGCGAGTCGTTGGACACGCGTTCAACGACCGGTATCTCCCGGCAGCGGACGGACTGGTCATGGGGGACGAGGATCTCGAGTGTGCGTGTAGCGCTGTTTCCGAATGCGTCTTCCGCGGTCATGTCGACTTGATACACACGACCGTCTCTATCGCCCCCACTGCGTTCTGCCCGAACGCAAATGTGTTCCGGAAAGACCACAAGATCTTGCGTAGTCTGGCCGTCGCCGTGCGCGTCGTCGCTTTGATCTGACCTCCCTCGCTGAATCGTCAGCGATGGAGATGGATCACACGCGTCGACTATCTCTCCCCGGAGTTCGCGATCGAGACGAAGAACCGCGTACTCATGATTCGGCGGCCAAAGGCATGGCGGTGCTTCGGTACCAACCGACCGAAGTTCCGGGGCCGTGCGATCCACGACCTCCACGGTGGTCAGTGCCGATGCGGTCTGGAACAGGCGATCACCAGCGACCAACCCGAAACTGTGGGTGCCAAGCGGCGCCACTGGACTCGCGGTCGCGCCTCCGGCCAGAGCGCGCTCTGGCTCGATGAGCTGTCCATCGTACCATTGAACCCAAGCAAGATCGCCATCAGGGTCGGTTGTCTCTGACGCATCGAGTTGGACCACGGTCCCTCGCGGACTGTTGCACTCGACACTGATATCAGTCGGAGCTGCGAGCCGAGGAGGCTGGCTGACAATCGTGCCGCGGAACAGCGTCCGGACCGCGATCTCCGGAGAGCCGCCCTCGGACGGAATCACAAATCCATCCCCCATCCCAAACGTTCCAGCGTCCCAGTCGACTCGCACGGTGAATGGAGCGCGTGTTTCACCTCGGAAGCCCGACACCTCGCCGTCGAATGTGCCCCGGAGCACTGCGGTCGCTCCTCCAGCCGGAAGGACGCCGACCCCGAGTGCATTCAACTCGACCCGTTGAGCGTCCGTGCGCAACACGATATCGGAATCCACGATCGTGTGGCCCGCGAGCTCAAAGTTCTCTGGCCTCGCAGAGACGCCGACGCCTATGGCGCACTCAGCCCCTGGGCACGGCGAGCCCCAGATATCAACCGTGCCACTCAGCGGCACTTCCACGGCCTCGCCGTCGACGCTCACGGTCACGCTCGATTTAGCGGGGTCCAGTTCGACGCGCGAACGTGGGGTGTATAATTGTCCGACGATTCCCGGTCGCTCTGCCACCGTGAGCGCGTTGGGCAGCCGGCGCGGCTCGGGATCCAGACCGGTGTTGGGCGCACAGAACGGGCCGGCAACCACGGCCCCGGCGGTACATTCGAAATACGGAGAATCCCCTAGCGCATCCGTGCAGCCGCATTCTCTCGCGACGGCGTCGGCCATCGCAAGTGAGTTGCAGGTGTCTTGATTCCCTTCGATTGTCGGTTCCTCGGTCAACAGCTTCGCGATATCGAGCGAACAAAACTCGATGTCGTCCACCCCACAGGTCTGCGGGCAGGTGTCATCAATCGTCGCCCGAGTCACGTCCGCCGAGATCAGCGGCACATCGGTACACTTCATCCTGCGCTCGGGCACCGGCGGCGGGGGAGAAAGCGGGTGACGGTGCGCGCCCTGCACGAGTATTCGCTGCACCGCCGGGCACACCTCCTGCGCGCAATACTGTTGCCGAGTCTGTGGTCCGGCCGGCAAGCACACGTCGACGGAGATCCTGAAATACGGCTCGGAGGGATCGAGGTCCGAAACAGCAAAGAAACAACCACAGCGAAAGCGCAAGTCGGTCATCGTAGTAGGAATGCGAGTCGGCTCGCCGTTTTCATCGATGAGCTCGATGTCTTCCAATACCGCGTTTCTGTCGGGCGGCGCTGGCGGACGAGTATCCGCCAAGGTTGCAGAAGATGAGCAACAGCACCCAGTGCCGTACGTCAGTAATCGATGCCATCAGAGCCCCCAATGATGCTTCACCCTCAGCACCGCGAAACCATTGGATGGCCTCGGTCCAAGGTGAAGTGTTGAGTTCTAGTCAGTTAGGCCTGAGAATAACTAGCGCGCCGAACTCGGTCAATCAGTGCGCAGCTGGTGAGCTGGTGTGAGCTGGTGTCAGCTGGTCTCCAACTATCTAGCCACACTTGACTCGCGCGGTCAGAGAGTTAGCGTGGGTGTATCGGTTGTTCCGATACTCCAGGGAGGCATCGCGCATGTTCCCCCGAACCACAATCGAAGACCATGGCGTTTAGTCGAGGCACAGCGCGGAGAGAACGTCCTGGCGCCGCAGCGCTGACGGCCGACATGGTCGGTATCGGCATGAACTTCGCCGGCGAGCCAAACTCGGCCGCTCCGATCGAGGAGACACTCGTCCACGCGTCCGAACTCGGTATGGACGAGCACGACCTTCGGGTGCTGGCGGTGCTGACGACCTGGCTCGCTGTTCACCAGCGATACGTCAACGTCGACCGGTTGGTGCGCTGTGTCTCCGAGCATCCGTCCAAGCGGCTGCGCGCCTACTGGTCAGCCATCGCGAGCTGGCGCTCCAAGGATCGACGCTTCGCGAGGCTCGCAAAGCTCCACGAGGGCCCGTCTGTCGATCTGCTCGCCGTTGGAACCGACTTTCAGCTCGCGCGCCGAGGGGAGGACGAACGCTTCGTTGGTTCTGCGCTTCGGGTTCCGGCCGGCACCCTGCGCGATCGCGCCGCCGACGTGCTCTCGCCTGAATTGCTTGTTCGTCGACACGCCGGCTATCGAAACCGCGTGCTGATGGGACCGACGTGGCGCGCCGATGTTTGGACGATCCTCGAGACCTCGCCCGAGGTGAGCGTGGCGGATGCTGCGCGCCGGGCGGGCTGCTCGTTCGCGACGGCGTGGCAGGTCGTTCAAGACTTTCGGCTGCTTCGCGGCTGACGTCAGGAAAGTTCGCTGCGCAGCAGCTCGGTGGCCCATTCCACGCGCGCGGCTTCGATCTGCGCGTTGGGATAGACCGTCGTGGTGACGGCTTCGCTGTCGAACATGTGCATGATGCTGAGCGCGACGATGCCGACGCGAGCGCGGCGGTCGTCACCGACGCCGAGCACTGTTGTTGCGGTCTCGAGCAGCGCTTCTTCGAAGGCTTTGACCGAAGGCGCGACGCGTTCGCGCAGCTCGTTGTCGGTCCGCGCGACGACCATGATTTCGTGCCAGGCGGCGTGTTCGCGGGTGCGCGTGGATTCCCGGATGAATTCGATCACGGCGGCGGCGAGGTCGCCGCGCAGGTCGGCGACGGCGTCGGTCGCCTGCTTGTAGCGGGCGAGGTGAGTTGCGCAGATCGCTTCGGCGGTGGCGACGATCAGGTCGATGCGCTTGCCGAAATGATTGTACAGGCCACCCTCGGAGACGCCCGCGCGCTTGCAGATCGCGCTGGTCGACGTCGCGACGTAGCCGCTCTCGTAGAGCGAGTCGATCGTCGCGTCGATGAGC
>JBFIHF010000288.1:0-8204 GCA_041601915.1 Bradymonadaceae bacterium | reverse complement strand
TCGCCCGGGCACGTTGTAGACGACGACCGGAAGTCCGCCTTCCTCGGCGATCGCCTGGTAGTGGCGCACCAGGCCGGCTTGAGAGGGCTTGTTGTAGTAGGGCACCACGACGAGCGCACCGTTCACGCCCGCGATCTCGGCGACCCGACGCGTGTGGCGTATCGTGCGTGCGGTGTCATTGGAGCCGGTACCAGCGATGACCGGCACGCGACCGGCAACCTGGTCGGCGACCGTCTCGATCACCGCGATCTGCTCGCCCTCAGTCATCGTGGAGGCTTCGCCCGTCGTGCCGCAGGGAACGAGGCCGTGAATGCCACCTGTGATCTGACGCTCGACGTGGTCGCGAAGCGCGTCTTCGTCGACGCGACCCTCACGAAACGGGGTGAGCAGCGCTGTGTATGCTCCGCGGATTTGCAACGACATCGCAATCCTCCTGTGTTCGGGACACGGATGTCACCAAAGAGGTCCGTCGTCAAGCCGGCGGTGCCGAGCGCTCGGCCTCGCCACTCCGCATGCAGCGCCCTACTTGACGACCGCGGCCCGAAGTGAGTAGGCACTAACTTCCACGCCGGAGGCACCATGGCTGAAGACATCTTACTCACCTCGCAACGTGACGGCATCGCCACAATTTCAATTAACCGGCCCGACCGCCGGAACGCGTTGAACAACGCCATGATCGCAGCCTTGCGAGATGGTTTTGCCGACGTCGCCGCGGACCGCAGCACCCATGTTGTGGTGCTCACCGGCAGCGGAGACAAGAGTTTCTGCGCCGGTGGCGACCTCTCCGACATGTCCGAATCGGACGGGATGCTCGATCTGCACCACCAGCGCGGCGCCTTCGCGGAGTTGCTCCTCGACATGCAGCGGCTGCCGCAACCGATCGTCGGCCGCGTCAACGGGGATGCGTTGGGCGGAGGCTTCGGGCTGAGTCTGGCCTGTGACGTGGTGATCGCGGCGGACCACGCGCGGTTCGGCACCCCGGAGATCCACGTCGGCCTGTTCCCAATGATGATCATGGCGCTGATCCAGCGCCACGTCGGCCGCAAGGCCGCGATGGAGATGATGCTGACCGGGCAGCGGTTCGACGCCGCGCACGCCGTCACGCTGGGGTGCATCAACCGCGCCGTGCCGGCCGACCAGCTCGACGACGAGGTCGCGCAGCTCGCCGCGAAGATCGGTGGGTTCTCGCCGGCGATTCTGCGCCTCGGCCGCAAGGCGTTCTACGACACCCAAGACATGAGCTTCGATCAGGCGTTGCGCACCCTACACAACGAACTGACCCTCGCCACGCTGAGTGAGGATGCGTCGGAGGGGATCATGGCGTTTCTGTCCAAACGTCAGCCGGAGTGGAAAGGACGTTGAGCGCGTTCGGTCGGCCGCGCGCGCGCTTGCCCCGATGACGCGGGACGGGTACACCACTGGGGCACTGCACGATGAGCGACGGCATGCGACTGCACCTTGTCCCAGCCCTACTTCTCGCCGTGACCGTTTTGTGGTCCACGGCGTGTAAGAGCGACCAGGAGCGCTCCGCGGAGTCGCTCGCGGCGTACGCCGAGGCGGTCGTGATCCACCGCGCGCCGTATCACGCCTACGCGCTGCTCGACACCGACGACAAGACGCACATCTCCGTGGAAGCGTGGGCGACGGGTTTTGAGGAGCGCGAGCCGATCTTTCCGGCCGGCACCGCGATCACGGTCGGCGATGTCTCGATCAAAGGCGATCGCGCCGAGGCGAGCGTCAAGATTCGGCCCCCCGTCGGCGACCCCGAGACCCGAAAGTACGTGCTGCGGCGCGAGGGGACGAAGTGGCGCATCTGGCTCGGGCTGCGACGCCTCGATGAGATGCGCACCGCGCTCGCGGACGCTCAGCGCATCGCGGACGACGGCGCGGTGGAGCAGGCCCGCGAGAAGGTCGAGGCTGTCGCGGAGAAGGGATTCCCGGCGTCGGTTCCCGACGCGATCGAGCGGGAGATCCTCGTGCTGCGCCAGAAGCTGGGCAACAAAGAGCGCTTCGTCGAGCTCGACAAGCGGTTCACCCAGGCGATGCAGGCCGACGCGGAGAAGATGCAGGCGGAGTACAAAGCGCTAGCCGACCAAGTCGGGCCCGACGACGAATTCTTCTTCGACCGCCTCAAGGCCCTGAAAGCACAGCTCGCCAAGGTGCAGAAACAGGCCGCGATCGCGGGGTTCGTGTTCGCCGACGTGCAGGGAAAACAGTTTCGCGACGCGTGGGGAACGTTCCGCGAAGTGCGTTTCAAAGCGACGAACAACACCGGGCGCCCGCTCTCCAAGCTCGCCGTCCGTGTCGATCTCAAGAACGAAGGCGACGAAACGCCGCTGAGCACCGTGGTATGGCAGCTCGTCGAGGAAGGCGGCACGCTGGCTGCGGAACAAACGGTGGAGATCAAACGGGAGGTCGAGAAGGCCCCCGAGGCCTGGCAAGGACGTGAGGTCGCGGTGCGCGTGGACGAGTTGGAGTTCGCCGACGGTGACACCCTATGACGACGGCCGAGCAGGTCTGGTACCGACTGGAGCTCCTGACGACATCGCCGGAGATCGTCGCCACCGATCTGTGGGGGCGCGGCGCACTCGGCGTCGAGGTGCAGGACCGCGACACCCATATGGAGGACGGCTCGATCGCGCCGGTCGCCGACGGTTGGAGCCGGTTGATCGCGTTCTTCGAGACGCCGTTCGACGAGACGTTGCTCGGTGACGATGTCGAACTGATCGCCAACACGCGTTTCGACGACCGGACCTGGGAGACCGCGTGGATGAAGTTCTTCCACCCCGTGAAGATCAGCCGCCGCGCGATCGTGGGGCCGCCGTGGGAAGAGTTCGAAGCTCCAGAGGGCGGGGTCAAGATCGTCATCGAACCCGGCCTCGCGTTCGGCACCGGCACCCATGAGACGACCGGAGTTTGCGGCGAGTTGATCGACGAACTGATCGAGTCTGCGCAGCCGAAGTCGATGCTCGATGTCGGTTGCGGGACCGGGGTGCTCGCCATGATCGCAGCGGGACTCGGCGTCGAAAACGTGGCCGGTGTCGACAACGACCCGATCGCGATCGAGGTCGCCACGGAGAACCTGCGCCAGAATGGCTACAGCGCGGTCGTGCGGGTCTCGACCACGCCGTTGTTCCGCCTCGGGGTGTACGACCTCGTCGTCGCGAACATCCTCGCTCACATTCTCGTGTCGCTGCGCGACGACCTTCAATCGCGCGTCACGGCCGGCGGACTTCTGATCACCAGCGGCATCACGGAGTCCCAGGCCGACGAGTTCGCGCGTGACTTCGCCGATCCCGAGTTCGAACTGCTCGAACGCCGCGATCGCGGCGAGTGGGTCGCGTTCGTTTGGCGCCGCCTCCCTTGAGCTCCCGCGTCCGGATCGCCGCTCGTGGGGTGCCGCTGCACCTCGGAGCGACCGTCACGCTCCCGGATGACGCGCGGCACTACGCGGTCGACGTCCGTCGGCTCACCACGGGGGACTCGCTCGAAGTTTTCGGCACCGAGGGCACGGCGTTCGATGCCGTCATCGCCACGCTCGACCCGTTCACCGTCACGCTGTTGCACGAGATCGATGGAACCGCGAATGAGAGCCCGTGCCGGATCACGCTGTATCAAGCGATCGCGAAGGGCGATCGCTTCGACTGGGCGCTGGAGAAGTCCACCGAGCTGGGCGTCGCACAGATCGTCCCGATCATGACCGCGCGCAGCGTCGTCAAGATCGCCGAGCACAAGGCCGCCACGAAGACCTCGCGTTGGCAGAAGATCTGCGATGGCGCCGCACGACAGTCTGGACGTGCGTTGTCACCGACCGTTGCCGAGCCGATCGCCCTGCACCGAGCCGCAGCCGGCCTCCGCCATCCGTTCGAACTGCTGCTGCACCCCGACGCCGATCGCTCACTTTCGCAGCTGGAGAGCCTCGGGGACGCCGTCGACGTCGGGATCTGGATCGGTCCCGAGGGTGGATTCGACGACAAGGAGCTCGTCGCGCTGGGCGCAAGAGCGCAAACCGTCCGGTGTGGCCCGCGCACGCTGCGCTCAGAAACGGCCGGCATCGTCGCCATCGCGCTCGTTCAGGGACTCACGGGGGGGCTCGATTGAACACGGTCGGACTCGCGCGTCGGTCGATCGCCGTGGTCGTGGACGCGATGGCCGCGCTGGCGCTGATCTGGTTGGGCTTTGCGCTGGGTCTGCTCGACCCGGTGATCTTCCGACCGGAGCCGGGATGGTTCTGGACGGAGTGGTGGCTCAAACACTGGCTGGACGCCCCGACGCTTTTCACGCGCCCGATCGTGGCGTGGATTGCCGTCGGCCTCGCCTGGACCGTCGGATGGGAGCTCGCCGCTCACCGGACCCCCGGCGATCGCGTCGCGGGCATCGAGGTGGTCGACATCGACGAGGATACGCCCCACCCCGGACGCACGGCACTTCGCGCGTTGGGGCTCCTGATCACCGTCGCGTCGCTGGGACTCGGCTGGCTGATCTGTTTCGTCACACCGTCCCGACGCGCGCTCCACGACATCGTGAGCGGCACCTATGTCGTGCGCTTCGCCGACTGAACCGCCGCGCGGGGCCAGCGCGTCATCCCTGCAATTTAGGGCACTTGCGCTTTTGGGTTGCA
Organism: Bradymonadaceae bacterium; assembly: GCA_041601915.1. Taxonomy (GTDB): domain Bacteria; phylum Myxococcota_A; class Bradymonadia; order Bradymonadales; family Bradymonadaceae; genus JBFIHF01. The sequence goes on along the minus strand of JBFIHF010000288.1, from coordinate 3,583 downwards.
TTCGTTTGACACGCTGCGTTAGAACTCTGCGCCATGAAGAAAGTCGAAGCGGTCGTGAAGCCTTTCAAACTCGATGACATCAAGGACGCCTTGGACGAAATCGGCGTGCGCGGCATGACGGTGAGCGAGGTGAAGGGGTTCGGACGCGGTCAGGGCAAAGCCCCGATCTACCCGGGCGCCGAGTACGTCATCGACTTTGTCCCGAAACTCAAACTCGAGATCGTGGTGCCCGATGATCTGGTGCACGCGGTCATTGACGCGATTGTCGAGGGCGCCAGAACGGGGAATGTCGGTGACGGCAAGATCTTCGTCCTGCCCGTCGACGAAGCGATCCGTATCCGGACCGGCGAGACCGGCCCCGAAGCCCTCTCCTAAACGACACACAAATCCGAACGAGGCCTTACCATGGCGAGATTTGAAGCAGCTGCGATCAACGACGCGATCCGTTTTGCCAAAGAAAGAGGGGCAAAGCAGATCGACCTCAAATTCCTCGACCTGCCCGGAACCTGGCAGCACTTGTCGATCCCGGCCCACCGCCTCGACGCCGACCTGTTTGACGAAGGTCTCGGCTTCGACGGCAGCTCGATCCGGGGCTGGCAGGCGATCAACGAATCGGACATGAGCCTCATCCCGGACCCGACGACGATGCGGATGGACCCGTTCTCGTCGGTCCCGACGGTCAGCTTCGTGTGCAACATCTTCGACCCAATCACGAAGCAGCCCTACACCCGCGACCCGCGCTACATCGCCCAGAAGGCCGACGCCTATCTCAAGGCGAGCGGGATTGCCGACACGGCCTACTTTGGACCGGAGGCGGAGTTCTTCGTGTTCGACGACATCCGATACGACCTGCAGCCGCACGCTTCGTTCTTTGCGTTCGATTCGGCCGAAGGCGCGTGGAACACCGGCTCCGACGATCGTCCGAACCTCGGGTTCAAGCACGCGTTCAAGAGCGGCTACTTCCCTGTCGCGCCCTACGACTCCCATTGGGACATGCGCTCCGAGATGGCCTCGACGCTGGAGGAGCTCGGCATCGATGTCGACGCCCACCACCACGAAGTGGCGAGCGGCGGCCAGGGTGAGATCGGGATGCGGTTCGACTCGCTGCTGCCGATGGCGGACAAGCTGCAGTGGTTCAAGTACGTGGTGCGCAACGTCGCCCGTCGCCACAACAAAGCCGCGACATTCATGCCCAAGCCGATCTACGGCGACAACGGCAGCGGCATGCACGTGCACGTCAGCCTCTGGAAGAACGGCGACCCGCTGTTCGCGGGGGACAAGTATGCGGGTCTGAGCACGATGGGCCTGCACTTCATCGGCGGTGTGCTGGAGCACGCCCGCGCACTCGTGGCGTTCACGAACCCGACGACGAACAGCTTTCGCCGCCTCGTTCCGGGGTTCGAAGCGCCGATCAAGCTCGCCTACTCGAGCCGGAACCGCTCGGCCGCGGTGCGGATCCCGATGTATGCGTCGAGTCCCAACTCCAAGCGCATCGAGTTCCGGACCCCGGATCCCAGCTGCAACGGCTACCTCGCGTTCGCCGCGATCCTGATGGCGGGCCTCGACGGTATCGAGCGCCAGCTCGATCCGGGAGCCCCGATGGATAAGGACATCTACGCCCTTCCGCCCGAGGAACTCGGCAAGATCCCGAGCGCCCCGGGCAGTCTCGACGAAGCGCTGGAAGCGCTCGCCGACGACCACGCGTTCCTGATGCGTGGGGAGGTCTTCACCCCCGACGTCATCGAGACGTGGGTCGACTACAAGTTCGAGAACGAAATCGTGCCCACCCGTCTGCGCCCCACCCCGCTCGAATTCGCGATGTACTTTAACGGCTGACCCTTGCCGAATGGGGCGGAGTGAGGAATATTGCGAGTCGTCCAGCAACCGTTGGTTACATGACGATTCGCAATTTCCCACTCCTCTGCTTGCTCCTCGCGCTCGCCGCGCCAGCGTGCAGCGAGAGGAAGAAGGCAGCGCCGAAGCCGAAGCCCGCCTGGAAGTTCGAGAGCGAAACCGCGCCGTATCTGCTGACCCTGCAGGGGGAGTGGAAGAAGGAAGACCCCAAGATCCTCAACGAGTTCGCGGACCTCGCGATCACGCACCCCGACGACCTCTTCTTCATCGTCATCCCGCAACTGCTACCCCAGATCGAAGGCGTCGAAACGCCCGATTCGCTGGACCTCAAGCGCGCCGGCGTCACGCTGATGCGGGCCCAGATCGGCGAACTGGAGATTCAGAAGCAGGGCCCCGTGCGAGTCGATCAACGTCAAGGGCAGTCGGTCGTCGCCAAAGGCATCGTCGATCAGCAGGAGGTCAAGTACCTCACGACGTACCTCACCGAGGGCGACTGGGGGTTTCAGCTCATCGGATGGGCACCGATCGAACGCCGACGCGCGCTGTTGGTCCGTGTCGACGAGTTGCTGACCGGCTGGAAGTTCGCCGAGAAACCTGAAGCCGATTTGGACATCTCACCCGACGCGGGCTCGCTCCCAGACGCCGACGAACCACCGACAGAATGAGAGACGAATGCCTGAGCTGAAGAAATCGCACTACGAAGTCGCCATCATGGGCAGCGGCCCGGCCGGTCTCACTGCGGCCATCTACACCGGTCGCGCGAACCTCGAGCCCGTCGTGTTCGAGGGCATGCAGCCGGGCGGACAGCTGACGATCACCACCGATGTCGAGAACTATCCCGGCTTTCCCGATGGTGTGATGGGCCCCGAATTCATTGAGCAGACTCGGGCGCAGGCCGCCCGCTTCGGTGCCGAGATCCACCCCTACGCGATGGTCTCCAAGGTGGAGCACGACGTGCGTCCGCTCCGCGTTCATCTCGACGATGGAACCACGTTCACGACGGACACACTCATCGTCGCGTCCGGTGCCAGCGCGAGGCTGCTCGGCCTCAAGAACGAGAGCGAGCTCATGGGGTACGGCGTGTCGACCTGCGCGACCTGTGACGGCTTCTTCTTCAGCGGAAAAGAGATCGCGGTGATCGGCGGCGGCGACTCCGCGATGGAGGAAGCGACTTTCCTCACCAAGTTCGCCACCAAGGTCACCGTCGTACATCGCCGCGAAGAGCTGCGTGCCTCCAAGATCATGCAGGACCGCGCGTTCAAGAACTCCAAAGTCGAGTTCCTGTACAACAGCGAGGTCGAGGACGTCCTGGGCACCAAGGAAGGCGGCGTGACGGCCCTCAAGATCAAGAACCGGGAGACCGGCGAGGTCAACGAACTGCCCGTCAGCGGCGTTTTCGTCGCGATCGGGCACGTGCCGAACACTCAGGTGCTCGACGGCGTGCTCGATATGGACGAGAACGGCTACATCGTCACCCGCGGCAAGGGCTCGCACACCAATGTTCCCGGGATCTTCGCGGTCGGCGACGTGCAAGACCACGTCTACCGGCAAGCGATCACGGCGGCCGGCTCCGGCTGCATGGGTGCCATCGACGCCGAACGGTACCTCGAGACGCTGCACGACTGAGCCCTGAGACTCAGTCCCAGACGAACAGCCACTTCACGCCGTGATACAGGCCGTAGAAGACCCACCCGATCGGTCCCGGGCGCACGCGCTCGTTGAACGTCAC
>JBFIHF010000287.1:0-8258 GCA_041601915.1 Bradymonadaceae bacterium | reverse complement strand
GCGCATCGGCCTGCGCCGGATTGAGCATGCGCAAGTAGGCGAGTTCGCCGCGCAGTTGCTGCAGGTGCTCGATCGGGCTGTCCGCGGACATCTGATGAATCTTCGCCCGCAGCACACGCCGTTTCTGGCGCGACAAGCCGAGAGTGTGATTCACAATGACCCCGGTCACTGACTGGCGAGACCCCGACCGCATGACGCGCGTCTTCTCTCGATTCAGGCGAAATCCCTCGTCCACGACGAGTTCGCCCACTCTTCGAAGCAGCAACCCGATCTTGGATTCATCATCGCCCGAGAAAGTCAGGTCATCGGCGTAGCGCGTGTACTCGAAACCATGCTTCGCGGCGAGTCCGGCGAGGCGGTGGTCGAGTTTGCTCGCGATCGCGTTGCAGATCGCCGGCGAGGTCGGCGCGCCTTGGACGCAGTAGCGGTGGCCGACCGGGACGTAATGCAGCGTACCGTTCACGTCGACGGGCTGACGGTTGGCCTCCGTCATGAGCAGCGAGATTGCCGTCGCCACGGTGTAGTTGTAGCCCATCGCCAGCAGGAAGCCGCGCACTCGACCGAACGTGACGGTCCCGAAGAAGTCCTCGAGGTCGAAGCGCAGCACGACACGCTTGCCCACGTGTGGTGCGGCGTTGGTGGCGACGGAGCGCCCCGGCACGAAGCCGTGGACGTGCTCGCTGGTGGGCAGGAGCTGAACGCATTGCTGCAGAAGCGCGCGCTGCACCGCTTTGAGGCTGCGCTTGGGCGCCATGATCGTGCGAAAGCCCCCGCGCCGCTTCGGCACGCGGAAGGTCGTGTAGTGCGTGATGCGGTCGTCGTAGCGATGGCTTGCGAGCCACCACAGCCGCGCGCGCGTGATCCCGAGCGCCTCCGCGATCGCGGCTTCGTCCGCCCAGACGGGCAAGCCGCGCTCGCGCAGCAGCGGCTCATCGGCGGTGAGGGTCCTGATCTGGGTGTTGCGGGTCAGCATCCCGGGCGAGAAGACGCGGTTCGCTTCCTCCCGTTTGAGGACCGGGTCGGGAACCTCCCAGTAGTTCTTCTTCGGGGGTTTCGGCAGCAGCCGGTGGTCGCGGATCACGCGACGCCGATGCCCCGGGATCGCGTCGTGGTCCGCCGCAACGCCACCGTCACTTGCCGCGCCGCCCGCCGCGCTCCCTGACTTCTTCTTTCCGAGGCCTTTCAGCCAGCTCAGGATTTTCATGATAGTGCGGACTCGACCCTAAATTTCACTTCGAAGCTCTGGACTCCTGGTTAGCCCATTGCGTACGGGCTACCGGGGCGAAGAGATGCGGCCACTGGGCCTGCGCGGCGAAACGCGCGCGCAAAAGGCTGAGTTCGGGGTCGAGTCCGCGAGCAGAGAGTACCGTCACGACGCCACCTCGCGCAAGGCGAGCATGTGCTCACAAGGTCCTTTGTTCATGAGGTTTTCGTCGAAGAAGGCGCACGTGCATCGTCCGAAGATCATGCGACCGGTGTCCTGAATGACGATGTGCGTCGAGCGCCCGTCGACGTCACCCTGGATGACACGGCTCTCGAACACCGTAACCTGGGGCGGATCTCCGTCGCGAACGCCGGGCGAGACCTGTTCCTTGCGCCGCACCTCCTCGTTGTCGACGCGCACCTTTCCGCCCGCCACGAGCGCCGCTGAAGCGGCGTTCCGCGGATCGGGCGGGTAGAACTTCACCGGATCGATCGGCTCCGCAAACAGCTCGCGATGGCGAAAGTCCCGCGCGCGAACGTCGTAGATCGCGCGCCCAAGGCGGCAGAGCTCGGTGAGCACCTGTGCCGCGGTGGCGAGGTCGCAATCGATCGCGGCGGCGAGGGCCTTGTCGTCGCAATGCACGACCTCGCGAAGGTGCGCGAGACCACGGTCGACCCATGCGCGTTCGACGGTGTTGCGGGTCAGCAGATCGAAGCTCGCCGAGTCCGTGAAGCCCTGATTGCTCCATCCGGACAGCCCCAGCACGAACGTGACGCCGGGCATCTCGACGGCATAGAAACTCGGCAGCGCGCGGCCCTTCAGGTAGACCTCGACGCCGGTCGCGTAGCTGAGCAGCGGGTCGAGGAGCGCGAGTCGTGTGCGGCCCCAGATGCGGGTCGTCTTGTGCTCGGTGTAGTTGTGCGACGCGCCCTTCATCGTCACGGCTTCGTTCCACGGTTCGATGACCGCCTCGACGTCCTTGCCGGGTTCGAACTCCCAGCGAATCGACCGGGGCGACACGTAGGCGCGATGTTCGAAGACGTAGCGGCTGACGGTCTTGAGATCGACGGGACGCACCTTGAACCGGGTCCCGGGCATCGCCATCGCGCTCTGAAGCTGGAGGAAACCTCGGACCCAACTCTCGGGCAGATCGACCTTGTCCTCGAAGTGGGCGGTCTCGGATTCGGCGGTCTCCACGCCGAAACCCTGGGGGCCGACCCGGAACCAGGTCTCGCGTGACGAGCGCATGCTGCCCAGCGCGGCGTGCAAGGTGCGCGTGAAGTCGACGTTCGTCGTGCCGTGGATGACCTCGCCGTCGGTCTCGAAGATCGAGCGATCGGCGATGACCATGCCGTAGGCCGATTGGTCTTGGCTGAAGGCCTCGAAGAACACACGGTCCGGGTGCACGGTGATGACCGGGTCGAGGACCTGGGACTCGAGGAAGTACTGGTAGTCGTCCTCGCTCATCGTGCGAGCGTCGGACCACACGAGTTCGCCGAGGGTCTGCAGCGCGAGGCGCAACGGGTAGATGTCCTGGGTCACGCGGGCGTGGAAACGCACTGGGCGGACCTCGTTGGTGGACATGCCCACCGAACCAGCGGCGACACGACTCGCGCCCACAAAGCGTCGCGCGACGGCTACCATGCTGCCTCCTGCCCAAATACGACGGGTTGTTCGCGCGGGCCACGCAGCTCCGGCCAGCGGTGCAGAATGCGGCCGATGAGCTCGATCAGCCGATCGGTCGGGTACGCTCTCCGGCGCAGATCGAGCGCTTCCCGGGCGCGGAACAGCACGTCGTCGGCGACGATCCGCGAGTGTTGGGCAGCTACGGCGAGGGCATCGAATGCGGCCACTCGCGTGCTGCGCTGGGCCTCGCACAGCAGGTAGGCGGCGAGGTGATCGGAGTTCCGAACAGCGACATCGATCCCAGCGAAGCCGGCGTCGGAGATCATCCGCAGACCCACGCGACGTACGTCTTCGGTGGATGACTCCAGCAAGTCTCGAACCGCGCCGAGCTGCGATCGGTACCGCGTCACATCGCCAAAGAAGAGCCGGTAGAGCGTCGAGCTACGCACGTCGGTGTGTCGCTCGACTTTGGGGGCCTGCCCGAGCACGTTCATCGCACGGCGTGCGAACGTTGGCTCGTCGAGAGCCTGATAGTGGTCGACATACCAGTCGAGGTTCGAGTCCAACGATCGAGACCATCGCTGGCCCGTCACCGCAGCTTTCGCGCTCAGGAGATCGACCATCGCATCATCGTTTGCAGCCGCCGCGGCTTGCGCAAGCGCTTGGTATGGCACGTCTTTGGAGACATGAAGATGGACTGCGAACGCGCCGCGACAGAGGTCCGGAAACGCATCGTAGAGTTCGCTGGCGGCCTTCTCGTCCAGTGTGACGAAGATTCGCCACGTCGACCACCCGGTCTGGGCGCCAGCGATCTGGGCGAGACACACGGCGCGGTCCCATTCCCGCGCACCCGGCTTACACAGGCGCGACACCTGCGCGGCGAACTCGGTGGGCGGCACCTGCGACTTCACAACACTCGACCACAGTTGTCGATAGCCGCTGTCCCACGCTAGTTGGGCGAGCTTCGCCCACGCTTTCTCGGCCCCCCACACGAACGTGGCAGGAACGTAACGCTCCAGATACGGGAGCACGTCGGCGCCACGTGCCTCGAGTAGCTCGGAGAACGTATCGATGCCCGTCGCGTCCTGCCCGGTACTGATGTGGCGCTGCTTCAGCTGTTCACAGAGGTCGGCCGGATCCTGCACCTGTCGAGCCACCCGCATCACATCCTTCTTCCACGCCTTCACCGAGAAGGTTCGGCGATACAGGTCGAAGTAGAACTCCGTGTCACCGCGGTCACGCGCGCACTCGGCGGTCTTCGTGTACTCGAACTCGTGCCACTCCAGGCGATCGAGGCGCCGAATGAGGAAGTCCTTCGCGACGACCGGATCCGCTTGATACAGCGACAGGGCGAAGTCGTCGTCGATGTCGAACCAGAGGCCGTACTTCTCGATCACCGTCCGGCGGGCACCGCGGTCCGGCGCGCTGCGGAAGGCCGTGATGAAGTCGTTCTCCCAGTACTTCGCCCGCCGGCCCTCGTCGGACTGGCTCGCGAGCGAGCACTCGTAGAGCGCGCGAAAGAGCGCGTAATCGCCGTTGGCGTCCGCCTGGGCCATCCACGGCTCGATCACCTTCGGGTCGCTGAGGGTCCACGAGGACACCGAGCGCAGGATGATCGCGGCGAACACCTGTCGATTCCGGGCGTAGAGCAACGGTCCCCAATGGCCGACGTTCTTCGCAAACTCCCAGTCCGTCGCAGCGAGCTCACTCAGCTTGATCGCGAGCTCACCGTCATCGGGGGTGGACATGATCAGGAGCTGAATGTCTTTCCGAATTCCCATGGCGCGAAGCTACGTTGGCGCCGGACATCGCGTCAATCGCGCACACCCAAGGTCTAACCGAGCATTTGGTCGGCAGTGATCAGGAGGACGTCGCCGGCCGCAGCGGCTGCGACGACCGCGTCGGCCGTTCGCCGTGAAAAGCACGAGGTGCCATGGAACTTCCAGGCGTGGAAGTTCCACCAGTGGAAGTTCCATCAGTGGAAGTTCCACCAGTGGAAGCTCCAATAGTGGAAGTATACTAAGGAGCGGCGATCTCGCCCGCGGACACTTGGAACGTGGCGACTTCTTCGTCGAGCAGGATGTAATCGCGATGGGTCGTCGTGATGAAAACCTGCCCGTCGGTCCGGCGGCGGAGGAAGTCGAACAGGTAACGGTTGCGCTCCTGGTCGAGCTCACTGGAGACGTCGTCGAGCAGCAGAATCGGCGCGAAGTGGAAGCGCTCCTCCAGATACCGGATCTCGGCGATCTTCATCGCCAGCACGAATGCGCGGTGCTGGCCCTGCGAGGCAAACGTCTTGACGTCATGCCCGTTCAGCGTCGTCGTGAGGTCGTCGCGATGCGGCCCCACCACGGTGAAGCCGCGGCCTCGCTCCTCCTCCACGCTGCCGGCGAGGCCCTGGGCGATCAGACGTTCGAGCGTTGCGCGCGGCTGTGAATCGGTGAAGGTGCGGTCGGCCCACTTCGAGAAGTACTGCACGTCGGCCTCGAAGCTGTCGTCGAAGATCGACTGAAACGTGGCACGCATCACGGGGCGGAAGTCTTCGAGGAAGTCGAGCCGTCGCCGCATGACGTCTGCGCCAAAGCCGATGAGCTGTTCGTCGTAGGTCTCCAGTAACGTCGCATCGACCCGGCGGTCCTTGAGCAGCGCATTGCGGTGCTTGAGCACCTCTTCGTAGCTCTGCGTCTCCACCGCAAATCCAGGATGGGCGTTGAAGATCGCCCGATCGATGAACCGACGGCGATCCGACGGCGAACCCTTGAGGATCTGGATGTCCTCCGGGCCAAACACGACGACGTTCACGGTGCCGAAGAAGTCGGTCAGGTTGCGGACCGCATTGCCGTTCAGCGAGACGCGCTTGCCGCGGTCGGTGATGTCGAGACGCACGATGCGGTCGTATCCGCCGCGATCGACGCGGGCTTCGAGCATCGCCTCGTCGGCACCAAAACGGACCAGCGACGAGTTGGTCTGCGGGCGAAAGCTCTTCACCGCGCTGAGCAGGTAGATCGCCTCGAGAAAGTTCGTCTTCCCCTGGCCGTTATCCCCCCACAACACATTGAATCGCGGATGCGGTTCGACGAGGACGTCTTTGATGTTCCGGAAGTCCTTCAGCCGGATCGCATCAACGCGCATCCCTCAGAGACGCATCGGCATCACGACGAAGAGCGCTTCATCGCTGCTCGTGTCGCGCACCAGTGTCGGCGACAGCGTATCGATGATCTCGAGAGAGACCTCGTTCCCGTCGAGCGCGCCGAGCACTTCGAGGAGGTACTTGTAGTTGTATCCCGCTTTGACCGACGGACCACTGTACTGCACAGGCACGACTTTGCGGCCTTCGCCGCGGTCGGGGTCCGTGGCGTAGAGCTCGAGACCGTCGTCGTTGAGCGACAGGCGCACGTTGCTCGTCTTCGGGTTGGCGAAGAGGCTCACGAAGCGCAGCGACTGAATGAACACGTCGCGGTCGATGAACGCCTTGTTGTCGGACTCTTTCGGCAGCACCTGGGTGAAATCGGGGAACGTGCCATCGATCAGTCGCACGGACAGGTTCATCGGCCCGTGCTTGAAGATGATGTTGTTGTCCTTGATCCCGAACGACAGTTCGGCGCCTTTGGTCGTGACGTTGCGCTTGAGCTCGGCGAGTCCCTTGCGCGGGATGATGATGCCATCGCGCAGCTCACTCGGGATGTTCGCACCGGCCTCGAACTCCTCCGGCTTGACCTCGACCTTGGAGAGGCGGTGCCCGTCGGTGGAGACCATCAACAGCGAATCGTCTTCGGTGACCTTGAAGAACGCGCCGGTCAGGTTGGGTCGTGCGTCGTCGGTCGAGACGCTGAACAACGTCTTGTCGATCATCGTCAGCAGGCGTTCCGTACCGATCGGGTACATCGCGACGTCCGACGTATCGAGCACCTGGGGAAAGTCATCCGGGTGCGTGCCGACGATCCGGCAATTGACATTTCCGGACTTCAGTTTCGCCCAGTAGTTTTCTTCGGTCTCGATGTCGATTTCGTCTTCGTCGAGGTTCTTGACGATGTCGTAAATCGCTTTCGCTTGCAGCGTCACTTTGCCCGGTTCGGCCACATCACAGGCACACGCTGTAGACACACTGATATCGAGATCGGTGGCGTCGAGTTTGAGCGTTCCGTCCGACGCATCGAAGAGTGCGTTCGACAGAATCGCGAGCGTGCTTCGTTGGCTTACCACGCCTTGTAGCTTGGCCAGCTCGCTCGTCAGTTGCTCACGTGAGATGCGGATTTTCATCATTCTCCCCATGGATGTGAAGGCGCACAATCCACCATAGCTGGACGCCGGATGCAAGGCTCATCCACGCGCCAAGCGCGGGATAAAGAACCTACTTTTACGAGGTAGATATGGATGATGTAGAGATCGAGAAGTCGTAGAAGTAGGGGCTGTGGAAACTGTGGAAAGCCGCGTAAGTCGAGAGCCCTGTTGACACTGTTTCCCACCGATCGCATGTGGGTAGTCTGGGTGGATCCTGAGCAGAACGTTCGGACCCCCGATCGGGAGGATCTGCACACAGTCCGATCACAGGTTTTCCCGACGGTTTTCCCGACGGTTTTCCCCAGCGAGATGGCGGTCCGTTCGGTCCGCGGGAACAACGAACACCGATCGATTGTGCACTAGAGCGGCGATCGGTTTGATAGACTGCGTGAGGAGGTTTCGTGTCGAGCGACGAGAACGTGATTGACGCGCAGACGTGGCTCTTCGAGCACGCCGAGCGGCTGCTCGATGAGGACTCGGGAGCCGCCGTGCCCTACCTCGAGCGCCTGTTGGTCTCGTCCGAAGATCGGCTGTTGAGGATCTTCTGCCTGAAGAATCTGGGGCTTCTGCACTTCGGGTTGGGCGATCGGGTGGAGGCGAAGAAGTACCTGCGCGCGGCCGTGGAACTGTCACCGGCCGATCCGGAGCTGCATCACGCGCTGGGGCAGATCGCGGCCGAGAGTGGCGACTTCTGGCTCGCGCTGCTCGAGTTCATGGAGGCCGTCTACCGGGGTCGGGATGGCGATGTCGTGGCGTTCATGCGCGCGGTCGCGGCCACGATGCGACAGCTCGAGTTCGGGGAGACCGCGCTGTCGATCCTCGTCGGCGCCTATGAACGAAACCCGGACGATCCGTGGGTTCTCGACTCGCTGAGCAAGATGTTCGAAGGGCAGCAGCGTTGGCTCGATGCGATCGCGGCGCGCGAGAGTCTGATCGAGGTGATCGAGAGCAATCACGCGCTGGGGCCGGGATCCACCGAGGCTGCGCGCCATCAGCTCGATCACCTGTCGTCGCGCATGCGCGAAGGGATGCGACTGATCGACGGGCCCGACGTCCCGACCGGTCCCTCGGACGTGCAGCGCACGCAGTTGCCGAGCGGGTTGCACACGCTGATCAACGCCCTGGGACTCCGGTCGCATCACCTCGC
>JBFIHF010000286.1:0-8287 GCA_041601915.1 Bradymonadaceae bacterium | reverse complement strand
GTTGATCTGTCCGCTGGGGTACAACGCCGAGCCGCCCATCGAGCACATCGAGCCCAGCGGCGGCACGTACGCGATGTAGTCGTACGTGTGCCGACTGCGCGGTAAGCCGTCGGGGTAGTAGCCCGACGCTTCGTCGCCGCCGACATCCAGCGATGGTTCGTTCAGCCGTTCCCACTGCAGCGTGTTGAGGTCGAAGACGTAGACCTCGTTGCCGGAGTAGTCGGCGTGGCCCCCGCCCCACAGCACCAGGCGATCGCGATCGGTGTCGTAGACGCCGCCACCCCACGCCGCGATGACCGTGGCCGGGTTGCCGGGCACGGTCTCGGAGGGCGGGAACACCGAGCGCAGCTGGGAGTCCGCGACCTCGATCCAGTGACCCGGCGCGATCTCGTCGACGCACGTGCTCGCGGCGGCGTCACAGACACAGCGGCCCGTCTCGATCACGCAAATCGCGCTCCCCGTGCAGTCGTCGTCGTTGAGGCAGGGGTCGGGGGCGGGCGGCGCCATGTCGGGTCCGAGGTCGGCTACCGCCGCGTCAGGGACGCTGGAATCAGCGACGAGCGTCGCATCGTTTCGGGCGGCGTCTTGGGTGGCGAGATCGACCGATTCCCCGACATCCGGCGGCTCGTTCGTCGCGGGCTTCTGGTCGTTGCAGTGCAGGCAGAGCACCACCAACAGGCACGTCAGGCTTCGATGTCGCATAGGCGCCCGGCTTCGAGGTTGCAGGTCGAGTATGCCTGAATCTGTGGACCGCGCTAGCGGCTGTCCGCATCGCCATCACCTTGGATGTTCGTGTCTGAGCCACGGGTCCGGTCGGTCGAGACAGGCCACTGGCGGGACATCACGGGGTTCTCCGTGCGGCGCGATGGGATTTCTGTCGAACGAGGTCCATTGCAGACCGACGTGACGAAGTTGACCGCACAGCTCCGTTTGGCTGTCTCGCACGATCTCGTCCCCGCCGAGAACGTCATGCTCGATGTGGGTCGGGCGGCGGACGTTGATGCCGTCGAGTCCGCCGTAAGCGTGGAGTCGACACAGTCGGCGTGAGGTGGGTGCGCATCGCTCCGTCTGTGCTCTGCCCCGACGGCCCGCCTGATGAGTCGGCTCGTGTCGGTCCCTGACGGAGCTCATCGAGGTAAGAGAACCGTGTCAGAGGAACAGCGAGATGATGGCTACGAGGATTCCGAGCCCGATGAATGCGACCAATACGATGATCTGGAGTTCCTCGAAGGACCCCGCGGCTGGCATTGAGCGCAGAAACGCGGTTCGCTGGGTCTGCCGGATAAGGTCGCTCGTGGGCCGGTAGATCGGCATGATCCCCTCACTCATCTTCCGGTCAACCGCGACGAGGTGGTCAGAGTAATCCCGGTCGAGGTCCCCGGTGAGTTTCAGCTGTGTGATCGTCGCCGTCGTAATAGCGACGTCGGTAGAGAACACCGTATTGCCGTCATCGAGCCGCGTCATCAGGTGCACGCGATCGCCCAAGCATTCGAGTGTCACAAACCCTTCGGGCCCAATGAAGTGTGCTGACTGACGTCGCGGAAAGTTGCCGGACGAGATCCAGGCAACGGGTCGAAAACCGATCGTTTGGGCTGCCTGGGCCACCGCTTGTGGCAGCTCGTCCCAGCTAGGCGGTTGGTCCGGTACTTCGTGGTGCACGAGTATCTTGTAGACCACACCCGCGAGCTTCGAATGAGGGCGCTGATGAGCGAGGCGTTGGAGTTGTGACTCAGACTCGGTGGCGCGCGCGATCACGGTCGCGTCGTCCGTCGGAAACGGGATCAACGCCGTCGAAAAAACTGCCGGCGAAACCGCCTCCGACGATTCGATTACCTTGCGGACCGCCGCAGCGCTCGCGGCGCGATCTTCAACGTGCGGTGCGATCATCAAGTCGATGGCGCGGAACAGTTCCGGCGATAGCGAGCACAGTGTCTGATACTGCAGCGTTCCGCGATCCGTCTCGACGTCGTTGGGGTCGCGCTTGGTTGCCACGTGAACCAGCGTCGCGCCCAAAGCGTGGAGGCCGGATGCAGGGACGGCGCGCCCGCGCAGCTGCTCGAGCGGTAAGTAGGACGACGTCCCGACGACCGTCGATCCGCCGGTATCCGTCAGACCGAGTGTTTGCACGGCGCCAAAGTCCACGAGGGCGAACGCGCCGTTCGGTCGGCGGATGATGTTCGACGGCTTGATGTCGCGGTGGAGCACCGGGGGCGTGTGCCCATGCAGGTACTCGAGCACATCCAGCATCTCGTCCAGCAGTTGTCGAACCTGTGCGGAGTCCCACGGTTCGGCGCCGTCGATGATTTCGCGCAACGTCGACCCCTCGATGAACTCCATCGCCAGATACATGCATGGGTCGTCGGAGTCTTCGTCGAGAAAAGAATCGATGTAGCGCGGAATCGCGGGATGCTCGAGCCCACGCAGGACGGCGACCTCACGCTCGAACAGCTCGTGGGCCTTCCAATCCGCCATGTCAGCAACTCGCACAACCTTGATCGCGACCTTGCGATCGTGCTCACGGTCGATCCCGGCGAACGTCGTCCCCTGAGCGCCACGTCCGACGCTCTCGCCTTGCTCGAATCGTTCGAAGAACATGACGGCAGAGTACTACGACACCGAGCGCGGGCGCTACGGCTGTACCCGGCAGGCGGTGCGCACGGTGGCGCGAACCTTGCTCCAAGAAGCCCGCAGGGCCGCGATCCGCGCGGCCGACGGGGCAGTGGTCTTCCAGATGGTTCGAAACTCCGGTGTACATCTGCTCCGACTGGCGGCGCTGCTGCTGGTTCAGGGGATCGCTGCATGCGGTGGCTGCGTGGGCGACGACACGAGCCCGTGGGCGCTCGGCGACGAACCGACGAGCACGCCGTCGCCCGACCCGTGCATCGCCGCACGGGAGCTGGTGGCGGGGCTCGGGCTGGTCGACGACGCCACGCTGGCGCGACGTCCGGCGGACAAGGTCGTCGAGATCCTGGAGGACTACGGGGCGGACGGGACGGTGGAGGGCTGCTGGCTGTCGCTGTACGACGCCGACGGTCACGCCGTCGTGAGCGTCGTGGACCATGACCGCGCGCCAGGGCCTGAGCGGCTGTACTGGATGACTGATTTCGACGACCGAGCAGGCAAGCCGCGGCGAACGCTGAGCGACCTCGACGCAGATGGTGTCTGGGACTTCGAATCCACGGCGGCGTTCGATCAACACGGCGAGTATTCGTGGTCGGCGTACGATGAGGGGGCCGACGGCACGATCGACGCTCGTTCCCGCTTCGTCGTCGACGAGACCGGATTCCTCACGCGCCAGGAAGCGGATCAGGGCGATGACGGCACGATCGACTCGTTCGACGTGTTTACCGGCGACGACCTCGGGCGCATCATCACCTGGGATTCGGACTGGGACGCCGATGGGGTCTGGGACCGCCGGATGACGTGGACGTTTGGGATCACGGAAAACATCTATACGGAGACGGTCCGCGACCCGGAGACGGGCGCGACCCGCACCGTGCGTCACACAGACCTCCTCGACGCGCAGGGTCGCGTGCGGCGCTCGGAGTCCGACATCGAGGACGATGGTGTCATCGACCAGATCATCGAGATCGACTGGCAGGACGACACGTCGACGACCCGCTACGACTTCGATGCCGATGGCCACGTCGACGGGACCGAAGTCGAACACTGGCACCGCGCGGGGGATGCGCTGCTCCACGGCGCGATCTACGGCGACTACGACAACGATGGGCAATGGGACGAGATCCGCATCCACACCTACGCCGCCGACGGGCGCCTGCTGACCTTCGAGTCCGCGGACCCACAGACCGAGCGGCCGAGCTACCGACAGACCTACGTGTGGGGCGATTGAGAACGCCAAAGGCGCTTTCTGATTCGGGCGTCGTCAGCGACAATTGACTCACAGTCCGTCCCGCGCCAGGAGTACGACATGGACCCACAGGTCGACGAATTCTTCGCCGATGTCAGAGGTTGGCGCGACGAAGCGCAGCAGCTCCGCGCGATCATGCTCGACTGTGGCCTCGACGAGGCCCTCAAGTGGAACAAGCCCTGCTACGGCTACGAGGGCCGCAACATCGCGATCATCCAGCACATGAACGACTTCGTCGCGCTGATGTTTTTCCGGGGGGCCCTGCTGAACGACCCCGAAGGGTTGCTCGAACCGCCGGGCGCGAACTCGCGATCGGCGCGTCGTGCGTGTTTCACGAGCGTCGAACAGGTCCGCGCGATGGACGCCAAGCTTCGGGACTTTGTGCACGAGGCCATCGCCGCGAACAAGGCGGGGCTCGAGCTCCCGGAGTTCGAGCTGGTCCTCGTCGACGAACTTCAGGAGGCGCTGGATGCCGACCCCGAGCTCGCCGCGGCGTTCGAGGGGCTCACGCCGGGCCGCCAGCGGGAGTACAACCTCCACATCTCGGGCGCGAAGCAATCCAAGACGCGCATCGCGCGGGTCGAGAAGTTCATCCCGGCGATTCTCGACGGGAAGGGGATGCGTGACTGAACCGACGGCGCAGAACTGCTCGTCGCGTACCGGCTGACCCACGAATCGCGATCGGCCGCGCGTCGGTGAGTTCGTCGCCGGCCTCCGTCTATCAACCTGAGAACGACGGCGTCGTTTTGAACGACGCGCCCGTCCGACGCAGGACCTGCGGAGGGCGAAAACCGTCCCGTCTTGAACAGGACGACTCCACGAACCCAAGTCGGGCTGCGCTCGAACGAGGGCTCGCCGTTCGAGCGGCACGCGTGGCACGAAGGTTGCTGTGGGTCGGCGTGGATGTGAGCACTTTCGCTGCTGGCGAGCACTTCGCTCGACCAAGGAGTCACATGAACAAGTCTCTAATCGCTGTACTCGCCGTTGGATTGTTTGGCTGCGCCACGGTGGATCTGCCACCCGACGTCGAGAGCCCGGTCGGAAAGATCGCGGCCGCCGAAGACCGCGGTGTCGAAGACAACCCCCAAGCTCAACTGCATCTGAAGCTCGCCGAAGAAGGCATCGCTCAGTCGAAGCGGCTGGCCGAAGACAAGGACAAGAAAGGCGCGAAACTCGCCTTGATGCGCGCCGACGCGGACGCCGAGCTCGCTCTGGCGCTGCTGCGCCGCGATAGCGCACGCGGCGAGGTTGAAGAAGTTCGCAGCGAGATCAAAGAACTGCAGTCCGACATGGAGAAAACCACACAATGAATGCCATCCCCAAGAATCTGATCCGGAACCATCTTCTCATCGTCGCAGCGCTTGCCGTCGGCTGCGCGACAGCCCCCGACGAGCTCGTCACCGCTCGCGCCACGTATGAAAGCGCGGAGCAAACCACCGCCTCGCAGTATGCGCCTGCGGAAATGCAAGAAGCCTTCGCGGCGCTCAATGACGCCGAAGCCGCCTTCAAGAAGGAAGGGGCCAACGACACGAGCAAAACGCTGGCGTACGTCGCGACCCGGAAGGCGGAGAAAGCCGTCGTCGTCGCGGACACGTTTGCCTCGACGCAGGACAAGTCCTCCAAGGACGGGGAGCTGCTGGCCCAGAACAAGGAGGCCCGCGAGAACCTCGCGACGCGTCTCGACGCGAAGTCCGAGCTCGCTGAGCTGACCAACCGGGAGCTCCAGGACGAGCGCCAGAAACTCACGGATGCGGAGAAGGAGCTGGAGAAGGGCGAGCTCACGAAAGAAGAGCTCGCCGCCGAACGGATCCGGATTGCAGATCTGACCGCGAGACTCGAGGGCGAGCGACAAGCACGTCTGAAGCTCGAGGCCGACATCGCGCGGATCCGTGCCGAGTTGGAGAAGGTCGCCACGATCAAGGAAGAGCCGAGCAAGATGGTCATCACCCTCAACGGCTCGGTGTTGTTCGAGACGAACAAGTTTGATGTCCGTGCCGCATCCAGCCACCGCCTCGACCAGGTCGCGCAGGTGCTTCTGGCGGAGCGCAACGCCACGATCACGGTCCTTGGCTTCACCGACTCGGAGGGGTCGAACGCGAACAACCAGACCCTCTCTGAGAATCGCGCGATGTCAGTCCGCAACTACCTCGTGATGAAAGGTATCGCGGGCGATCGAATCTCGTCGAAGGGGTTCGGAGAGTCCAATCCGGTGGCGCCTAATACGACCGCGACGGGACGTGCCAACAATCGCCGCGTCGAGATCGTCGTGGACCGAGATATGGGCTCCGCGTCGTTGTAGCAGCACCGGCTCGATCGGAGCCGCGCGTTCACCGCCATTGTTCCGGTGGCGGATTCAAAATTGGATATGGCGACACCCAGCCGGTGGCGGACCCCCGCCATCCGGAGGGGTTGCGCCCCCCGACGGCTGAACTTTCACCCACTTGAGATGTACCCAGGAGTTTTGAGATGAAACGAGCGATCTTTGCAGTGATGTTTCTCATGGTCACACTGGCGAGCACCACCGCGTTCGCTGGCATGCCCATCAAACAGGCCGGGAACTTCGGGATCGGTCTGGGGACCGGGACCACCGCGGCCCCGATTTCGATGAAGTACTTTCTCTCCAGCGTCTTCTCCATTCAGGGGAACGTCGGCTGGTGGCGCGGCCCGGTGCACTGCAGTCGGTACTATCGCGACCACTACCACCGTTGTGGATTCTACCGTGACGCGCTCGGCGTGAGCGTGGACCTGCTGATTGAAGGCGGACCGTTGGTCGGCAACAGCGATGTGTCGCTGGATTGGGAGATCGGTGGCGGCGCGGGGATCGGTGTCGGCGACAACCTCTTCGGCCTCGCCGTCGCGTTCGTCGCGGGTCTGCAGCTCAACATTCACGCGTTGCCGATCGACCTCGTGCTGGAGTACCGACCGCACGTGTCGCTCGTCCCCGGTGTGGGCTTCGAGTTCATCGACTTCACCGGGCACGTTCGCTACTACTTCTGAGCCTCGCGCGAAGCGTGGCCGGAACGAACGTCAGGCGCCGGCCTCCGCCTCTTCGTCCGCGGCGTAGGCCTTGAGCTTGCGGTAGAGGGTCGCCGACCCAATCGCGAGTTGTTCGGCGGTCGCGGCACGGTTCCCGTCGTTGAGCTCGAGAACGGACTGAATGTAGTCTCGCTCGATCTCTTCGAGAGGTTGGACGCGTGCCCCGCTGAGTACCGGCTTTCGCAGCGCACCGCGGAGCTCCTCGGGCAGGTCTTCGAGTTCGACACGGTTGCTCGTCGCGAGGGCCGCCGCGCGTTCCATCGCGTTTTCGAGTTCTCGGACGTTGCCCGGCCAGTCATAGCGCAGCAGCTGGTCGGCGACCTCGGGCGAGAACCCCGTGATGTCCCTGGCCATGCGTAGTGCGGCACTGGTCAGCAGAATCCGGGCCAGCGGCAGAATGTCCTCTTGGCGATCCCGCAGGGCCGGGACGGTCAACTCCACGACCCGCAGTCGGTAGTACAGATCCTGGCGGAAACGGCCCTCGGCAATGTCGTCGGTGAGGGACCGGTTCGTGGCGGCGAGCACTCGCACGTTGATGGGCCGGTCTCGGTTCTCGCCGACGCGCCGCACCTCCCGTTCCTGCAGCACGCGCAGCAGCTTGACCTGCATTCCCGGCGAGACCTCGCCGATCTCGTCCAGCAGCAGCGTCCCGTTGTTGGCGGCTTCGAACAACCCCACGCGGTCGGAGTCCGCACCGGTGAACGCGCCGCGCTTGTGCCCGAACAGCTCACTCTCGAGGAGCGACTCCGCGATCGCTCCGCAGTTGACGGCGATGAAGGGGCCGAGGGCGCGCGGCGATTCGGTGTGCACGAGCCGCGCGATGCGTTCTTTGCCCACTCCGCTCTCCCCGCCGATCAGCACCGTGACATCCACCGGTGCGGTGCGGCGCGCGAGGTCGACCGCCTTTTGCATCGCCTTGCTCTTCGAGACGACGCCCAGCGGGTCGACGACGCTGGGAACCACGGTCTTGAGCACGGTGCGGTGCGCCCGCAACTTGGATTCGGCGTCCTTCAGCGTGGCTAGCACTCGCGCGAGCGAAACGTCGAGGCATTCCTCGAGACGGCCTGGTGCGAAGAAGGCGAGGTCCGCCGCGCGTTCCTCACCCCAGTCCGCGCGCGAACGCCCGATCAGGTGACAGGCGGAGTCCCCGCGACCCAGACAGCGGTCCTCGAGCACGAAGATCTCCGAATCGGTGGTGTGACTCAGGTACCCGCTGATCAATCCTGAGATCGTCCAGCACGCCGGCGTATCGGCGCGTCCGAAATGAAGCAGTTGCTGCTCCGCTTCATACGAAGCGAGCAACACGGCCCCCTGCTCGCTGAGCGGGTCTTCGCTGCCGCGCTGCATCTGAAACAGCCCTTCGAGGCTGTGAATGCGAGG
>JBFIHF010000285.1:0-8389 GCA_041601915.1 Bradymonadaceae bacterium | reverse complement strand
CTTGATGCGGCCCGCGCGGAGATTCACGTCCAGGATGTGAGGGACATTGACCGCGGACATGTTCGCGGTCTCGGCAAAGGTGTGGAGCAGCTTCTCGCGACCGATTCCGAGCTGGTCACACCATACCTGGAGGAGCGTGGGACCCACCTGGTGCGGGACAAACCAGTCGACGTCATCGGGGCCGAGGTTGGTTTGCTCGAACAGCTCCGCGACGACCCCCAACACCGTCGAGCCGAAGTAGCCTCGGTAGCGCGGATCGTGGGAGAACTCGATGTGTTCGACCTCGCCGGTCGCAAACGGCGACGGCAACTGGACGAAGTCGAACGCGTCGGGGTCGGTGCGCTCCACGACCCCCACGAGGCCGCCGTGATCGCTCGCCTGGACCACCATGGCGCTGGCGCCGTCTCCGAGACTGGAGAAGTCCGTCGTGGCCTGGTCGATCCCGCGGTTCACCCAGTTCATGGTCTGAACGATGAGGGCGGTCTTGAACCGTCCCGCTTGCAGCAGTGCATCCGCAGCCGACAGCGCCGAGATCGCACTCGCGCACGCGGTGTCCAGCGTCCACGCTGCGGCCCCGTGCGCGCCGACCGCGCGAATCAATACGTTGGTGTCTTTGGGATACAGAAAGTCCGGCATCCCCGAGTAGCCGATGATCAGATCGACGTCTGCGCCACTGATGCCGCCGTGGTCGAGCGCCTGAGTCGCCGCCGCCGTCGCCATCATGATCGCGGTCTCGTCCGCGGCGGCGTGGTGCCGACGCGCCGAACCGCTGCGCAGTCGGAAGCGCTCGTCGGCGAACGCGTCGTCATCGACGACGGTGCGAGGCAGGTAGGATCCGGTGGAGACGATTCTCGACATGCGAGTTCCCAGTCAGCGGTCCCCACTTTCATAGCGCATCTTTTTGCCGGCGGACACCCGCTGATCGCAGGTTGGCGCAGCGTCAGCCGGTTTCTGGCTTCGCGGATGGGAGATCGAGTCGAAAAGTCGACCCCTGGCCGAGCTCGCTGGTGACCGAAATGCCTCCCCCGTGCGCCTGGACGATGCGGCGGACGATCGCGAGGCCGAGTCCGGTCGACTTCTCGCCTCCGGTCGCCTTGCTGCCGACGGTCGAGAACGGCTGAAACAACTCGTCGATCTTGTCCGGCGCGATGCCCTGTCCTTCGTCGCTGACGCTCACCCATGACGCCTGCCCGTCGGTGCCGATTGTGATCGTCGTCGTCGTCTTGGCGGCGGAATACTTGATCGCGTTCGTGAGGAGGTTCGTCATAACCTGCAACAGCTTGCCGCGGTCCGCCCAGACTGACCCGCTCGACTGAACTTCACACACGATCGAGATCTGTTTTTCCTCGGCAAACGCGGAGGCGAGTTCGATGCAGTCCCGGACGACGCGCTCCAGGTCGAGGTCCTCACAGGCCAGCGCCACGGTTCCGGACTCGATCGCGGTGAGGTCGACGAGCTCCTCGACCATCGACAACATCCAGAAGCAGTTCCCTACCATGCGCTCGAGGATCTCTTGTTGGCGCTCGTTGAGTTCGCCAAACTTTCCGCGTTTCAGCAGCTTGCCGTACGACGCGACCACGCCGATCGGGTTGCGCAGGTCGTGGGCGACCATGCCGAGGATGCGGTTCTTCTCCTCGTTGAGGCGCCGCAACTCCGCGTTGCGGCGCGCGAGCTCGCGCTGCGCCGAGGCGAGCTCGTTGTTGAGCTTCGACATCTCCATGAGCGCGTCGTCAGGCCTGCTGGCCTGGGCCAGCTCGCGTGCCATCGAACGAATCGCGTTGGCCTGCTCGTTGTTGATGTCCATCAACCCATCGAGGAACGCGTCGGGATTCTGCTGCGCCTCCATCGCGATCACCACGAGTTCGGGGGAGGCGATTCCGGAAAACTCGAGTTCCACCTCCTGCCCATGCATCAACAGCGGCAGGACCCACCGAAATGCGCGCTGCTCGGTCACCAGCGCGGTGAGGAAGTTCTGCGCCTTCGCGCGCGACGGCGGCGGTACGAGGTCGAGCATCAGCACGCCCTCCAGCAGAACATCGTCGTATGGCCCGGCTTCGAGCACGTGGAGGATCCGGCCCTGGGGCGAAATCGTGAGCGCGATTCGCGTCTGCTTCACGGGTCTCGCCTCGCGAACAGATCTTCGACCAGCACCACCGCGGCTTGTGCGTCGGATGCCGCGCCATCGGCGCCGTACTCGACGTACAGCGAGGGGGTCATGCGAAATGGATAGCCGCCGACGATGATGATGGCGTCGCGACCTGCCGGAGACGCACGTAGCGCCAGGATGAGCTCCCGAAGCGCGGGCAAGTGGTCCGCGATCGTCACCGAGAGCGCGACGACGTCAGGGCGATGCTCCTCGACCATTTCGACGACCCCGCGCACCGGCGTGTTTGCCCCGAGGTACACGCTCTGCCACCCGTCCATCTCGAAGAAGTCCGCGACCATGCGGACTCCGAGCTCGTGCATGTCACCGCTCACGCACGTCGCGACGATACACCGGTCCCGCGGTTCCCCGGAGAACAGGTGCACGTAGAGCGACGAGATGATGAGCTGCGTGGCCGCCGTGCAGTAGTGCTCCTGAGCCACGGACAGCTGATTGATTTGCCACCGCCGACCCACTTCGTACTGGCTCGGCTGGAACACGTGCAGGTACAGGTCCCGCAGCTCGGTCCCCTTCGCAACCTCGTCGTGGATGAGCTTCATCGCGTCGCCCCGACGGCCCTGGATGAGCGCCTCGACGTACGCCACCGCCACGTCCCCGAACGGCGCCGACGGCTGAACGTACGGTTCGATCTCGGTCCGCATATTGGGCAGCTCGGCGAGTCCGCGGTCGACCGCCTCGACGGCCGGGGCGCCGGCCTCGCCCAGCTCACGGGCGAGCACGGTGCGCAGGCTGATGAGGTTCTCCTCCAGGTCGGTCGTCGCGATGTTCAGTCCAGCCAGCAGCGACTTCCCCCAGCGCAGATACTCGAGCCAGATGGCGGGCTCTCGACTCGACAGGGACCTCGCCAGGTAGCCGATATGTCGGGTGGCGTCGGACACGCAGTGCGCACGGCCTGCAGGTCCGTAGCGAGTTTCGAGTTCGGGCACGCGCGCGTAGTGGTCGGCGACGACCAAGGCGGCGAGCTCGGCGGCTCTCGCGTCCAGCGCTGCCACGTCGTCAGTCACAGATCTTCTCGAACAGGGTGACGCTGGCGCTGCCCTTCTCCAGCTTGAGCCCGCGCGGGATGCCGGCGTGAGATGCCTTGTAGGTGTGGCCGCGATGCCAGGTCCGGTAGGACTGTTCGTCGCTCCAGTACGTCAGAAGCCAGAACTCTTTCGGCGTCTCGTACCCCCGCAGCACCTCCATCCGGATGAAACCTTCCTCATCATCGACGAGGTGAGGACGAGCCAGAAACGCAGCAGCAACTTCTTCGTCGAGCTCGTTGCGCACGACGAATTTGCTGACCGCGACGAAAGGGTTAGCGACCATGGGCAACCTGGGAAGTCGAGTGAATCCGTACCGCGGCTCGCGGTCCCGAGCAAGCGGTCTCAGACCGGACACTCCGTCATACCATTTCATCGCGTTCTACTTCAGCTCCGCGATCGCAGTCTCTACGTTTCCGGCGTGTGCGCCGTCCATTGCTTCAGATCAACTCTGGCTGTCAGTAACCGTCGTGACACAACGGCATGGGGTCGCTGGGGTAGCTCCGCCACTGCTTGACCCACGTCTCGGGCCACGGCGGCTCGGCGGCCTTCGTCGCCAGTGAATAGACTTGGACGGTCTCCACCTTCCACGCGCTCTGCTCGCGCACGACGTAGAAGCGCGCTCTGTCCGACATGACGCCGAGGCCGTCGGTACGCACCACGCATGCTCGCGAGCTTGTCCCGTCGATCATGCTCTCTGACCTCCCGTCGAACGTCTTCGACGTCAGCGTCCTAAGCTCCGCCGCGCTCGGCGCCGAGAACCCCGCTGCTTGAAGCTTGGCCGCGCCCGCGGCATCGCCGTCTTGAAGGTGGGCAATGTACGCTTGCACGACCTGCTCGACCTCGTTGCCCTTGAAGGAGTCGTCGCGCGTGAGCAGCAGGAAGCCGATCACGCCAAGCACGGCCACGGCGATCCCCGCGAGGGTCACGGTTCTCTTGGAGGCAGCGGATGAGTTCATGGACGTGTCCGAGGGGGGGTCGATGCGGCAAGGGGCGGCATCTTCTGCCTGTGACGGTGGGTTGTCCAGTGACCTCCGAACGCGACGACTAACCCACCGGGTTACTTTCTTCAGATTTCTGAGGGCGCGCTTCCGATTCGCGACAACGCTGTCCGGGCGTGCGGCCAGGGGTCGACCCACGACCGCCGGCTCGTCGCGTGAATCCTCGCTGCTCGGGTGATCGGCACCGTCTGGCACACCTCCTGCTGTGTGCCCGACCACAATGTCGAATGGAGGAATCAATGAAGACCAACTGGATTTTGATCGCTGCTGCTGTCTGTGTAACTGGGATTGCCGGCGCACCGAGCGTCGCGGAAGCGTGTGGGACCTTCATCGCCGTGGAGGGCGAGACGGCGACACTCGATGCGCAACGCGTCATCATGGCCTACCGCCCGGAGGAGAACCGAACGCGCGTGATGGCGCAGATCGGCTTCGTCGGTGACCTCACCGCCTTCTCGTGGATCATCCCTCTCCCGTCGGAGCCCTCGAACATCCAGGCGATCGACGAGAAGGGCGCGGCGCTGTTCCAGCAGCTCGACGACTACGCATCGCCGAAGTTCGGCATCTCCTCGTGTGGGGGGGTCAACAACGGCGGTGGCGAAGAATCCGTCGTCGCGCCGGGCGTTCGCGTCCTGCAGACCGGGCACACGGGCACCTTCGAATACGTGGTGCTGACGGGCACCGGCGGCAGCGTGGTGACCAACTGGCTCAACGCACAAGGTTACGCGATGCCCGACGGCATGACCGAGGTCATTCACACGTACATCCGCGAAGGCTCGGTGTTCATGGCACTGAAGGTCGACCTGGCGGCGCTGGATCTCGACGAGATCGATCCGGCGATCGCGTTCGACTACGAGGGCTGGCCCGGCTACCCGTTGCGGATTGCGGCGCCGACGACCACGGACGAAGTCGAGATTATCCTCAACGTCATTGCGCCGAGTGGGGTTCGCGCTCCCGATGAAAAGGTCCTCGGCGACCAGCACGTGGGCTGGGCCGGTGGCGAACCGCAGTACCTCGACGCACTGCGTCGGGCAAACGGCTGGGTCGTGGAGTACCGCGGTGGCGTGGATGAATGGAGCGGCGGCGACTACGGCGGGGTCACTACCGAAGCCGACCGGCGCACGCTCACCCTCATCGAACAGGTGCTCGGCATCCCGGCCGACTCCGCGCCCACGCTGACCCGCTTGCACGCCATCTTCTCACCTGACGAGCTCAGCGAAGACACACGCCTCACCCTCGACGAGGACGCCTCGTACGTCAGCTCCGTGTTCCAGACCTACGTCTGCGATGAGGACTGGGACGAGGGCGGATACGTCGAGGTGGACGAGTCCGAGTACGACGGCGGCTGCTTTCAGGGCTCGTGCGGGGGCTCGAAGGGCGGATCCGGTGGGTCACGGGGTGGATGCTCGACGTCCTCCAGCAACGTCGCAAGCCCCCTGCTGCTCCTGTTGGCGGTGTGGTTGTTCAGCCGGCGCCGGTTTGACACCACGGGACCGCGCAGTATCCGCTGAGGATGGGGACACGTATGAGCCGTGGGCCGGCTCGTCGAGCCAAAGGTCGAGCTCGCGCCACCGTTCAAACAGCCACACGTCGCGCCGGTGCGTTGGTATCTCCGCGGGTGCGAAGCGCCGGAGGCGGACTCGCAGCGTCTGGCCGACCAGCCCGCCGCGCCAGAACGCCGGAAACGTGGCGGCGCCCTCGAAGCCGCGGTGTTCCACCAGGACGACCGCCGCGTCTGGAGCCGCCTCGAGGAGCGCCAGCACTCCTGCGGTCCGCGGCGGCAGGACCGACTTGTAAGTCGCCGCGATCCTCGCCAGTTCGTCGCTGCCCCGACCCCGAAGCCGCGTTAGCGATCGGGCGGCCTTGTCAGGGGTGAACCGCGTCCCTTCGGGATAGATCAGGACACCCGAATGCTCGTCGAGGCCCGTCGCCAGGCGCGCGATCGCGGCGAGGTCGTCGCCGCGACGAGCCGCGCTTCGATCGATGAACGCGTTGGGTAGCCGCCGACCGACGATGTCGAGGCAAGGGTCCCACAGGAGCTCGCGCTTCAGGACGTACCGAAGCCGGATCCCGGCCGGGTTCGCGATGAGAGCCGCGGTCAGTGCGGTGTCCGCGGTGCTCGAGTGGCGCACCAGAAACACTGCGGGACCCGGCACAGCGTTCTCGGCGCCGCTGACCTCGACTGTCATCGCGAAGATCCGAATCGCCCCGTTGAACAGCGTCGAACTCCAGACGCGCTGCAGCGATGCATTCGCGTCCTGGTAGGTCGTAGGCCCTCCAAGTCGACCGCCGATGGTCACGCCCCACAGCGTTGCCGCGGCGCACACGCCGGTGACTTCGCAGACGAGGTACAACGCGAAGAACGCCAGCGCGCGAGTCTTCGGCCACTTCTCGGTGGTGCCTGTGGCAACGTCCGTCAACAGCGCGAGGACGAGCCAAACAGGGAAACAAAGCAGCAAGCACGTTGCGGCGGTGAAGAGGGCCGGAATGCTGATGGCCCGCCTCCCCCAGATGGATGCGAGCTCGCTCACTGTCTGGCCGGGGGCATCGGCACCAGCGGCGAGGTGCGAGCCTTGTAGTCGCGATAGGCAGCATCGGCGCCCCAGCGCGCGTCAGCCTGCGCCTCCAGCAGTGGGACACCGCTGACCTTCGTGAGGAGGAACGCCACGAAGAAGGGGGAAATCATGGTCACCCACTGCCAGCCCGACAACGTGCTCGCCGCGATGACCGCGATCCCCGTCCAGAGCACGATCTCGCCGAAGTAGTTGGGGTGCCGCGACCATGACCACAGGCCCGTGTCGATGAAGCCCGTCGGGTTGGCAGCGCGAAACCGACCCTTTTGCCGGTCCGCGACGACTTCGATGCCGAAGCCCACACCCCACAGCATCGCCCCGACGGCGTCGAGCGGTCCCAACGGCGCCGGAGACGATCCCGCCATCGCCGCGATCGTGGCGGCCAGCGTGAGAAACACCCACAGACCCTGGACCGTCCACGCGACGAGGAACCGCGGAGCGGAACGCTTGATCTCGTCGAAGCGAGAATCGGACCCCGCGCGGCGAACCCTCCGGAACAGGAAGGTTCCCAGCCGCACCGCCCACACGGCGACCAGCGCGGCGAGCAGCATGCTTCGCGGGTCCCCTGCGCCGGCGAACAGCATCAGACCCACCACGGTCAGGTAGGTCAGGCTTCCCGTCAGATCGTAGAAGTGCTCGGTCTGCTTCAGATAGGCCGGGACGAACGCAACCCACTGAACCGCGAACGCGATGACAACCGCGACCCACGGGATGGGAATGTCACCCAGCGTCACCGCACCGTCGCTCGCGCACGCCGCGATCACCGCGCCGACGACGACCGAGAGACCGATCACCGCAGCTGCACCCGCGACTCCCAGCGGCGCTTTGTCGGCGCGCTCATCAACATCCATCGTCCGACTCCTCGGGCAAGCCTCCATCGTGCCTGCTCTACGGATGCTCCAGCCAGCGTGGAGATGCGAATTCAAGCCGACCCTCGCCGTTACGAGCCCTCGCTTGATCCTTGGAGCATCTCAGGGCCCATCCGTCGGGGACGTGGCAGGGTTAGCGACGCAGCGCAGGGTCGAAGGCGATCTCGTCGGCAACCCAGGGCGGGTCTCGGCGCAGGAGCCAGTTGTCGACGTGGCGCCCGATCCTCGCCGCGATGCGAATTGCGGCGGGGTTCGACGTCATCCCGTGCATGAACTCGACTTCGAGTTCGGCGGCGCGCTCGACCATGATCCGGTAGGCGAGCGTTCCGAGCCCGCAGCCCTGGACGGCGGGGCTGAGGCAGATGTTGAAGCCGCTGTTGCAGCCCACGATCGGGCTTTCGCTGGGGGTGGTGAAGCCGAAGCAGCCCACGACGACATCACCCGCGAGGACGACCCATTCCGTGCCAGGCCCCTCCGTGCGGCGGCGCTCGATCTCGGCCTCGACGCGGGCGTCGATGGCGGACTGTTGCGCATCAGTGAGGCTAGCGGACGCCCAGCCGTGCGCGGGATGGGACGTGAAGTAATCGCGGCGTAGCGCAGCCGTGGCACGGACTTCGTCGTCGGTCGTCAGGAACCTGACCTCG
The DNA here is from genome assembly GCA_041601915.1 of Bradymonadaceae bacterium. GTDB lineage: Bacteria > Myxococcota_A > Bradymonadia > Bradymonadales > Bradymonadaceae > JBFIHF01. The sequence continues at coordinate 119 of JBFIHF010000285.1, read as the reverse complement.
AGGCCCAGAGACGCGGGCGCGATGCACCGAAGGTCGACGACGCGTGCGAGCATCTGTTCGACGACGCCAGTCAGCGCGAGCTTTACGACGCCAAATCCGGCCGCCTGAAGGGCCGGCAG
>JBFIHF010000284.1:0-8419 GCA_041601915.1 Bradymonadaceae bacterium | reverse complement strand
TGCCGAGCGCGCTCTGTTCGGCGTCGGCGATGGCGACGCGCGACGGACGCTGTGCGAGGCGGCACTCGACATTCACCTCCCCTGGCTCGATGTCACCGCCGGGATCGTCTATTCGACGCACGTGCTGATCGTGATCGGCGCGTGCCTCGCGTTGCTGTGGGCCACACACCGTTCGGCGGCGGCGGACTGGCGAGTTCCGGTGTTTTGTTGGGGCTTCCTGGTGATGAATCTCATCGCCAACGCGATCCAGCTGGCATTCCCGGTCGCGCCGCCCTGGTACGTGATCGCGCACGGGATGGCGCCGCCGACGGTGATGTCGCCCGGCAACGCGGCCGGTCTGCTGCGGATCGACGCCCTCCTCGGATTCCCGCATTTCGAGGGCATCTACCGGCAAGGCTCGTTGACGTTCGGCGCGATGCCCTCGTTGCACGTCGCGTTCCCCACGTGGGTCGCCCTCAACGCCGCGACGGTGAAGGGCCGGATCGCGGGGGCCTGCCTCGCGCTCGCGATGGCGTTCTTCGCGGTCTACCTGCAGCACCACTACATCCTCGACGTCCTCGCCGGTGCTTTTCTGGCCGTCGCGCTGTTCGCGATCCTGAGCCGCCCGCCCGTGCGCGCGAAAATCGTCGCGTTCCATCGTCGCCTCGACGGGGGTGCGTCGTGAACGCCGCATGGCGCAAGGCGCCCATCTCCATGGCGATCGCCACCGTGGGCGGGATCGGCCATCTGCCCGGTGGACCCGGCACCTACGCCGCGATCCTCACCGCCCCGATCGTCGCGGTTCTGCACGGCCACGGCTCGATCCTCGCCGCGGCGGTGTTCGCCGGCGCGGTGGTCATCGGCACCGTCGCATCCGACGGCGCCTGCAGCGCCCTCGGTGAGCCTGACTCGCGCAAGGTCGTCATCGACGAGGTCCTCGGGATGTGGGGCGCGATGCTGGCGTTCGAAACGCTCACGTGGGCCGAGGTCGTGGCCCTGCTGGTGCTCTTCCGCCTCTTCGACATCCTCAAACCGTGGCCGGTCTCCGCCGCGGAGCAGCGCTGGCACAGTGGCTGGGGGGTCGTCGCCGACGACCTCGTGGCCGGTGCCATGGCGGCAGCTGTACTCAGCCTCTGCCGACTTGCCATCTGACTCGAACTCCGCGGCGTTTGACAGGTTTTTCCACGCGATGTATTTTAGACCGGTCGGTCCAACCAAAGAGTCGAACCTACGAGTCTAAATGCCCCGCCCGCGATTCCAGAAGCTCAAGGAAGAAAAGCAAGAGCGCATCTTGATGGCAGCGGCCGCCGAGTTCGGCCGCAAAGGGTTCGAGGCCGCATCGTTCAACCAGATCATCGAAGACGCCGACATCAGTAAGGGTGCGGCCTACTACTACTTCGATGACAAGGACGACCTGTACGCGACGGTGATCGAGTTTGCGTGGAAGCGACTCACGGACTTCTTCGGCGACTTCGTCTTCGACGCGTCGACCCCGGAGAACTTCTGGGACACGCTGGAGGAGTACAGCGGCCGGTCGATGCACCGCGCGCAGGAGCACCCGAAACTGACTCAGCTGATACGCACCGTCCTGAGCTACGCGAGGTTGCACCCCCACGCCGCAGGCGGCGCCCTCGTGGCCAACGCGACGCGCGCGATGACCCTCGAGTTTCTCGTTCGTGGTCAGGCACTCGGGGTGATTCGAACCGACCTCCCCCAAGAGCTGTTGCTGGAGATCGTCCTCGGCGTCGGCTACGCCACCGACACCTGGGTGCTCGACCACCTCAATGAGATGCCCACCGACGACATCGACAACTACGCCCACCTCCTCACGAACATTTACAGACAGATTTGCGAACCCCCGAGGGCATGAATGAACACGACGCGCATTGGACTCATCCTCCTCGTGACCCTCGCGATTCCCGGGGTGGGGAACGCACAGGACGCCAAACCAACCGCGGAGAAGGCGCCGTCCGCGGTCACCGTGGACAAGCTGCCCACTCTGACCGAGGTGACCCGTGCGCTCGACGACCTCTACCGTTCCAACTCGGCGGTCTCGACGATGACGATGAAAGTCGTCAATGATCGCGGCACCCGCGAGTTGACCATGGATTCCTGGAGCAAGGGCAAGGACCTCTCCCTGATCGTGATCCGCAAGCCCGCCCGCGAGGCCGGCACCGCGACACTCAAGACGGGCGAGGGGCTGTGGAACTACGCGCCCCGCGCCGACCGGCTGATCCGGATCCCGACCGGGATGCTGTCGGACGCGTGGATGGGCAGCCACTTCTCCAACGACGATCTGGTGCGCGACACCAGCTACACCGACGACTACGACGGCGTGCTTGCGTGGGCGGACTTCAAGGGTACGAAGGCGATCAAGGTCACGTTCACCCCCAAACCCGAAGCGCCGGTCATCTACACTAAGATCGAGTTCTACGTGCGCGCCGCCGACTACGTCTCGCTGCAGGCGGACTACTTCGACCGCGGCAAGCTGATGCGGCGCATGGAGTTCACCGACATCAAAGACGTCGACGGAAAACCGGTTCCCCACAAGATGGTGCTGCGGCCGATGGACGAGAAGCACAAGTCGGAGAGCACAACGATGATCTACGAATCCCTGACCTTCAACACGGATGTCGACGCGGACCTGTTCACGAAGCGGGGTCTTCGACGCGCGGCGAAACAGCGATGATCGGCAAACTGGCACTTCGCAATCTGACCCGCAATCGTTGGCGCACAGTCCTCACCGTGGGCGGCGTCGCGATCGGCGTCGGGATTCTGATCTGGCTCAGCGGGTACCTCGCCGGCTTCCATGACGAGATGATCCGCGGCGCGACCGCGGTCGACCTCAGCCAGGTCCAGATCGCCTCCAAGGAATGGGTCGAAACACCGTCGGCGCGCCACACGATCAAAACGACGCCCCAGATGCTGGATTCCATCGAGGCGATCCCCGGGGTCCTCTCCACCTCACCGCGCGTCGCGCTGTACGGGCTCGTCGGAAACGAGGACCGCTCCGTCGTGGCAAGACTCATGGGCGTCGACCCCGCGCGCGAGGCCCAGACCACCGTCGTCGCGTCCGGCGTCACCGAGGGGCGCTGGCTCTCCGAGACCCCGCCTGAGTATCCCGCCCCCCGCGAGGTCGTGATCGGCGCCAAGTTCGCACGCCAGATCAAAGCCAAGGTCGGGGACGAAGTCGTGGGGTTCTTCGAAGCCGCCGACGGCGCGCTCGGCAACGAGCTCATGCAGGTCGTCGGCATCGTGGAGACCGGCAACTCCGTCATCGACCGCCAGGGTGCGTTCCTGCACATCGCCGACATGCAGCTCGCCGCCGCGATGGAGGGCGAAGTGCACCAGATCGCGGTCAAGATCCAGAACCCCAACGACGCCACGATCGTCGCCGCGTCCATCGACAAGGCACTGGGCCGTGACGAGCTCGCCGTGCGCAGCTGGGACGAGATCCTGCCCGAGATCAAGAGCATGGTCGACATGATGTCGAACAGCGACATCATCATGTACATCTTCGTGTACATCCTCGTGGCGTTCGGCCTGTTCAACGCCCAGCGCATGAGCGCGCTGGAGCGACGCCGCGAGTTCGCGATGATGATGGCGATCGGGGTCACCCCTCGACAACTATTTGGCACGGTGCTCGTCGAGACGGTGCTGATCGCCCTCGCGGGGGCGATGCTCGGCGCCATCGCGGGGGGCATGATCAGCTGGTACTTCGTGATCCACGGGCTCGACCTCGCCGCGTTCAGTGCGAACAACGGGGGGAGCTTCGACATGATGGGGATCAGCTTTTCGAGTCGCCTGCACTTCGTGGTCACACCAGCTGCGATCTTCAAGCCGGTGGTTGTGCTGGTGCCCTTCGCGGTGTTCTGCGGCCTCTGGCCCGCGGCGTACTCCGCGCGGGTGCAGATCACGGCCGCCCTCTCGGGACGGAGCTGACCCATGCTGAAGCTCGCCTGGCGAAACTTGTGGCGCAACAGAACACGGACGTTGATCACGATCTCCGCGATCGCGCTCACGTACAGCGTCTACCTCATGCTGATGGGGATTCAGGAGTATACGTACGCGGAGATGGAGACCGCGGCGGCGAACGCCGCAGGCGGCGCCGTCCTGATTCAGGGCGCCGGCTATCAGGCCAACCCTCTCAACGACATCGTGATGCTCGACGGCGATGCGATCGTGGCGAAGGTCAAGGCCGCTCCGGGGGTCGAACACGTCGCTTCGCGCGTGCTGCTCGACGGCTTGTTGTCGACGTCGGCCTCGGCGATTCCCGTTCGTCTACGGGGCGTCGATCCAGCGGTCGAGAAGCAGTTCCAGGACCTCACGAAGTACCTCACCGAAGGCACTCTGCTCGGCGGCGACGAATCGGACCCCATCGTGCTCGGATCTGGGATCGTCTCGGAGCTCGAACTCCAACTCGGCGACCGCGTGATCCTGAGCGTGAACGCGCGCGACGGCGAGATGCGACGCGCGCTGTTCCACCTCACCGGGATTCTGCACACCAACAGCCGGTTGACGGACAAAGGCCTCGCGCTGACGACGATCGAGGCGGCACGAAAGTCCGTGGACGAGACCTCGATCCTGACCCAGATCGGCGTGATCGGCGAGGGTGAGCCGGCGGCTCTGGCCGCGGCGGCCAAGGCCGCGCTGGGCGAGACGGACGGCCTCGAGGTGCTCACCTGGCAGGAAGCGATGCCCGATCTCGTGGGCTTCATCGAGATGGATCGGTCCTACGGGGCGCTGATGGCGATCATCATCTTCCTCGTCGTCTGGTTTGCGATCATGAACACCTTCCTGATGGTCGTGATGGAGCGCGTCCGCGAACTCGGCCTGCTCACCGCACTCGGTCTATCGACGCGGCGAATCGGCATCCTCGTGCTCTCCGAGACGTTCCTGCTCGCTGGCGTCGCGCTGGCGTTCGGGCTCCTCGTCGGGTTCATCGGCCACAGCGTGATCGCGTCCGTCGGGATCGACCCCGTGGTGATCATGGGCGCCGAGCAGGTCGAGGTGGCCGGCATCGCGATGAGCGATGGACGGATCCGCAGCGTCATCTCCATCTCGCGATGGATCAACGTCACGTTCAGCGTCCTCGTCATGGTGCTGCTGAGCGGTCTCTACCCAGCTTACAAGGCCGTGCGCATGCAACCGGCCGATGCGATGAGGTTCTACGAATGAGTGACCCAATCATCGAAGTCCGCGGGATCACCCGCACATACCAGCAGGGCGAGGTGCTGGTGCACGCGCTACAGGGCGTCGATCTCGACATCGGACCCGGTGAGTTCACGGTGCTCGCCGGACCCTCGGGGTCGGGCAAGACGACGCTGCTCAACCTGATCGGCTGTCTGGACAAGCCCACGTCCGGCCGGATCAGCGTCGCTGGCAAGGATGTCACCGACTTTACGAAGACGCAGGCTGCGGACTTCCGGATGCGGAACATCGGCTTCGTCTTTCAGGCTTACAACCTCATCCCGGTGCTCACGGCGTTCGAGAACGCCGAGTTCGTGCTGATGCTGCAGGGCATAAGTGCAGCGGACCGCGTGAGCACCGTGATGCCGTTGCTCGAGGCGGTGGGCTTGAAGGCCGAAGCCAGTCGCAAGCCCCATCAGCTCTCCGGTGGCCAACAACAGCGCGTCGCCGTGGCCCGCGCCATCGCCAGCAAGCCCAAGATCGTGCTCGCCGACGAGCCGACCGCGAACCTCGATAGCAAGACCTCGGCCGCGCTGCTGGACCTGATGGCGGACCTCAACGAGAAGCACCAGGTCACGTTCCTGTTTTCCTCCCACGACGCGCAGGTCATGGAGCGCGCCAAGCGAATCGTGCGCCTCGACAGCGGCGAAGTCGTCTCCGACGAATCGATCGCGGAGCCCTGAACGTGAAGTCCTTCGCCGTCTTCGTACTGACCCTGCTCGCCCCCGCAGCAGTCGCCGCTCAGCTGTCGCTCGTCGAAACCGACGATGTCACCGTGGGGGTTGGCGCCTACGTCGGATCGACCTCCTCCTACCAGGAGCTGCCGTACGAAACCGCGGGCGTGATCCCTGACGGAGCGGGCTCCAACGCGGCCATCTTGCGCCTGGAGTGGAAATCGACGATCGGGGAGCTGTTCGCGATCGACGTCCAGAACCGCCTGTTCTGGAGCGTCGCTCCGGCCGGCCGCGGACCGAGTTCGCTGGGACTCGGGGCGACGATCCCACCGACGCGCACCGTGAATCTCAAGAGCGAGATCCTCAACAAGAACGGCGCGTACCTCGAACACGACCTCGACCGACTCGCGCTCACGATCTTCAGTCCGGTGGCCGACATCACGCTCGGGCGGCAGGCCGTCACCTGGGGGAACTCGACGATCTTCACGGTCGGTGACATCTGGACCCAATTCAGCCCCTTCGAACTGGACACCTCACAGAAGCGCGGCGTCGATGCGGCGCGGTTCCTGAGCTATCCGGGTGGGATCGAGCTCGACATCATCGTCGTGGACCGCGGCGAGCTCGAAGACCTGTCCGGGGGCGTTCGAGCCGGGTGGAGCCTCGGCGACGCGGACTACTACGCCGCGATCGCCAAGAACTACCGCAGCGTCTGGGGCTTCATGGGCATCGGCATCGATCTCGGCGAGGGGCGACTGCACGGCGAGATGGGCCTGCCCCTGGCGCTCGAACTCGAGAACGAGGCGCCCGCCCAACTCCACTTGCCACGCGCCACCATCGGGTTCGACTGGCTACATTCGGCCAAGTTCTCCAGCTTCGTCGAGTACCACTTCAACGGTCCCGGCACCCAAGATCCCGATGAGTATCTGTTCGATCTTCTGAGCCCGGAGTTCGCGCGCGGCGAGCGATACTTCCTCGGCCAACACTACGCGGGAATTGGGGCCGCCTATCTACCGTTCGATGACCTGCTCACGATCTCGCTCAGTGCGACGAGCAACCTGACCGACCCGAGCGTTTTGATGAGCCCGTCAATTGGGTATGCTGTCGCACAGAACGTGACCGCAACGATTGGCGGCTACGCAGGGATCGGCGAGTATCCGGAGATCTCGATGGGTGCCGAAAACCCCAACATCACCACGTACAACGTCTTCAGCGAGTACGGGCAATACGGCAACGTATTCTTCCTGCAGCTCGCGGGATATTTCTGAGTGAAACGGACAACTTCATCGCTCGTGATCCTCGCGACGCTCGCGCTGGCCCCCGCCGACGCTGGCGCGAACCCAAACCACTTCCCGATCGACGACTTCGAGAGTTCTTCGCTCGGTGCGCTACCGGCCGGGTGGAACACCCGCAGTGACGCCACCGCGAGGTTCTACGCCGTCGCCGCCGAACCGAGCGGCAACCAGTACCTTCGCGTTCGGAACAAGGCGACCCACGAATCGCTGCTCCGCAAAGCCAAGGTCGACCTCGTGAAGTTCCCACACCTCGAGTGGCGCTGGCGGGCAAACGCGCTGCCCAAAGGCGGAAACGAGCAGCACAAGGCGACCTGCGACTCCAGCGCCGCGATCAACGTGGTGATCAGCAGCTCGAAGTGGAAGCCACGCACGATCAAGTACACGTGGTCGACGACGCTGCCCGTCGGCACGGCGACCACGAGCCCCTACTGCCCGTGGCCGGGCAGGTGCGACGTCATCGTCCTGCAGTCCGGTCCCGACAAGAAGGGGCAGTGGGTGGTGGAGCGACGAAACGTGCTCGCGGACTACAAGCGCCTGTACGGCAAGGACTCCCTCAACAAGCTGGAGATCGACGGCCTGATCGTGATGTCGGACGGGGACAACACGAAGTCGTTTTCGGCGGCCGATTACGACGACATCCGGTTCGCGAAATAGCTTGTAGCGACCGCACTACCGCCTAGAGATCGCTCGACGCACCGGTCAAACCTGCGTATAACTGTCGGATTCAAATGACTGGAGGATGCCGATGGTTCGCACCAAGTTTTGCATGGCCGTGTTGATGGCGACGACTGTCGCCTGTGGTTCTTCGACGAGTGATCCGGCCCAGAATGCGACGCCCAACAACATCGACGGCAAGGGTGACCAGACCGGCGACGTCACGATGTGCGCCGCGGTGCGCGGCAACGGTCAGCTGATCCCGGCCCACTTCGGGTCCCTCGCACGGATCGTCGAGCACTATGGCCCGATCCACGCGATGTCCGGCGGTAGCTCGGCGAGCATCACGACGTTTCTGACGTCCAGCATCCACGCGAACCCGCTCACCACGGACTGTTCCGGCGAGCGATGCGCGGACGCGGAGCGCAACCAGCGCATCGCGCTGCTGCTCAAGTCCTTCGACGGCTATGTCGAGTATCTGGCCACGACCGATGAGGCCGCCGCGATCTCCGCCGCGATCCCGATCGTCAAGCGCGTCCAAGAGGCGGGGCTCGAGTCGTTGCTCGCCGAAGACCCCGAGGCCGCGTCCGCCGCGCTGCAAGGTATTCTCAACTCCGAAGACCTTGTCGC
>JBFIHF010000283.1:0-8425 GCA_041601915.1 Bradymonadaceae bacterium | reverse complement strand
GGGCCACACGGGTCACCGCGGACGTCACCGGTCCCTGGGCGCAGTTGCGAAACGTCTCGAAGCCTTCCTCGCTGGCATAGAACAGTGTCCAGCAGCCAGACGCTTCGCCGGCGACGATATCCGGGCGGCCGTCGCCGTTCACGTCGCCAACGGCCAGCGACTCTGCGAACCCGTCCACCGCCTCGGTCGGCGCATCGAGGCGTTCGAATCTGTCCAAGCGATCGCCACCGCCGTACACAATGTAGATGCCCCGTTCGGCACGAAGGACGAAGTCGCTAAAGCCGTCGTCGTCAAAGTCGGCCGGACCGGCCACTGCGGGGCCCATGATCTCGCGCCCGTACTGCGCCTGGACCCGCGAGTCCTCTCGATCGGTTCCGCCAAACACCACCGCGACGTACTGCCCGAACTCCGACGACACCGCGACATCGCCGTACCCGTCGCCGTCGACATCGCCCACCGCCGTGACGGTGGTGCCAAACCGGCCATATCCGGGCTCGAACACGACATCGAAACGCCCTCGAACGTAGTCCGGGGACAGGGTGACGGAGTTGTTGTCAGCCTGACCGAGCGCCAACCAGTCGATGCCAGTCCCGTTGTGGTCAACCGCGGCGACCGTCGTCGCGATCCAGCTCTGCTCATCGGCCGTGCCGCCGTCCCAGATTCGAGGATACTGCAACTCGGCGCCGCCGTACGCGATGCCCACGAGAGGGGTTCCGTCGGCGGGCACCGTCGCGACGTCGGCGTAGCCGTCTGCGTCGAGATCGACGCGCATCCCCCAATGCGTGGTGACCTCCCGATCCTCAGCGCCCGCGCTGACCACGAACGAACGACCGAAACTGCGCTCGCCGTTGCGCTCAACCGCCCACCAGTACAGGCCCGGTGCGAGCGCGGAGCGCAGCGTCGTCTCACTCCCGCCGTCCACCTCCACGCGGCGTAGCGGCTCGCTGCACCATCGGTCCGGACAAATCAACACGGCGGCATCGCCTCCGCCAGGCGCCCACGCAAAGCGCGGCGTGCTGTCCGGTGTCGTGACGCCGTGCGGCGGGAACACGGGACGTAGTGACGACGTCGTCGGGTTCAGAACCTCGCCATCCACAACCACCTCTGTCGGCGGGGTCTGCGTCGTAGCGGTCGTCTCATCCGTCGACCACGCCTTGGGGTTGGGCAGTTGGTCCCCACATCCCACCATCAATAGAACAGCCAGGCACTTTGCACTTCGCATCGTTCGCTCCTTGTCGGGTTCGCCTCCACGGTCGCGAACCACGCGATGGGCCGCGACTTAAAGGCGCCGTGCTCGCTCTTAAATCTCGGCCGTCGCATCGACGGGTGGCGCGAGCCGATCGGCATTGATAGATTCGCGCGGTGACTGACTCCATCAAGATTGACGACGGCGCCGCGGGAATCTCCGACGGTGCGCTGGCCACCATCGCCGGATACAGCGCGGTAGCCGGGCTCTGTCCGTTGATCCCGGTCCCGTTTCTGGACGACGTCATCATCACCCGCGTCCACCGGCGCCTGTGTCAGGTCCTGTGCTCGCGGCACAACTTCTACCTGTCGTCGGACGGGGCCGCGACCATGACGTCTCGCCCCAGCAACCTGCTTGCTGGGGCGTTGATCAGCGTGCTGATGTGGCCGGTGAAGAAGATTCTGCGAAAGCTCGTGTACGTACTGGCGATCAAGAGCTGCGCGGATGTGGCGGCGGTCGTGTTCCACGAAGGGTGGCTTTTCGCGCGGGCACTGGAGCAAGAGTATGTGCCGCTGGAGGCGATGGCGCGCGGCGACGAGCCGACGATGCGGCGTCTGCGAGATGCGATCATCGTCGCGCGGGACCGCGTCGACCTCCAGCCGACGCGGCTGGTCATGAGCAGCGCCTTCGGCGTCGGACGCGAAGTGTTTACCCCGATGCTGAAGTCGATCCGGCGCGTCGTCAGCCGTACGGAACCCGGAGATGAGCGGATCGATGCTGCGGAAGAGACGGCGTCGCCGATCGCGAACCGTATCCAGGACGAGATTCGCAAACACTGGTCGAACGGTCCCGAGCTCGATGCAGCCCTGCGCCGGGCGCTTGCACCAGCTGCCGCGGAAGGAACCGAACGTCCTGCAACCTGAACGGCAAACGAAGCGGTTTGGCGTCGTCGAGCCGAGGTGGCCGACCGCCGAAGCGTGCCCAGATTGGGCGGACCTCACTGGGAGGTTCCCCATGGAAGAAGGACGTTTCTGGCTGCTTGTGGCTGACGCCGCGCGAGCGCGGATCTTCGTCGGAACGAGTCCGACGGCCAACCTGACCGAGGCTCAAGATTTCGTGAGTCCGGAGAGCCGCATCCGTGAGAGTGATCATCTCTCCGATCGACCGGGTCGCTCGGTTCATGGAGCGGGACAGGCGTTGCACATCTCGACGACGCAGACGCGCAAGAAGGAGCTTGTCGCCGAGAAGTTCGCCCGCGCGCTCGCCGACTTTTTGGGGCACGCGAAGAAAGGCCAGCAATTCGAACAACTCAGCATCGTTGCCCCTCCGACTTTTTTGGGACTGCTCCGCGATCAGCTGTCGATCGCGACATCGAGGTGCGTGCTCGAGGAGGTCGCAAAGGACCTTTCGACACGCCCCGTCGCCGAGATCCAGACACATCTCACGCGCCTCGCTCTCTGACGAGCCGCCAACCTCGGTATCATTCGCGGAGCTTCGATGATCATCAAGTGTAGTAACTGCGGGCAGAAGAACCGCGTATCAGCCGGCCGAATCACGGACTCGCCGGTCTGTGGGTTCGTTACATCCGTTCATCGTTGATGATGAACTGCTCGTAGTCGAGGAGCTCTCGGGTGTCGATCTCCGGCAGCCCATCTACTACCTGCGGCAGCGCGCGTGCTCGTTGGGCCGGTCGCCTTGGTTTCTTCGGCACCGCTTTCGTGACCTCCACGTCTGAATCGGGGTTTCGCGTCGCGCCGACGATCGGGGTGAGTTCGGGGCCGAGCCGCGAAAGTAGAGTCACGGGCAATGCGCTCGTGAAGCTGTAGTGGGCAGACTGTGTGCCGCCCACGTAGACGGTCAGCGTCCCGTGGAATCGATCGCCGAGGAAGAATACGAAGGTCGCACTCCGGCTGATCGGGGTCTCCGACAGGACCCGGCCGTGCTTATCCACGGCCTTACGCCGGTGGTCCCCCGTGCCCGTCTTGCCGCCGGCCACCCACAGCGGGTCGGACCGATACGGCTCCTCGGCGGTCAGGCGTCGGGCGGTTCCTTTGAGCACCACGTCGCGAAGCTCCTCTTTGAGGCGAGCAGCGACGGCTGGCGTCATGACGCGCGTTCCCGGTGCGTCCTTTCGGGTCATTCGTGTCTCGAAGGGTGTGTCCTGGGCGAAGTGAAATGCCGACGCGATGTAGCGCGGCTGCGCGATGCCGCCATTCGCGATCGTGCCGACGAGCCGCGCGAGCGAATCAGGTCGGTCGGCGGCGACGCCGATCGCGGTGGCCAGCGACGGCACAACGCTCGAAAACGGGTAGCCGAGCTGCTTCCAGTGCTGGTGGATGAGCCGGAATGCTTCGCGTTCCAGAACGATCCGAATCCGGTTGTCTTGTTGCCGTTTGCGCGTCGGCTTGAACAGCCACCGATAGACCTCATGCCGAACGTCCGCCGACGCGGTCACGGCTTCGGACCACGTCGCGCTGGGGTGCTCGGCTCGGTAGGCCAGCGACCACATTTCCAGAGGATGAACTTTCGCGAGGTAGCCACGGTCGTTCCAGTCAAACTTGCCGGGCCCGTGATCATCGTAGAGCCGCTTCAATTCTTCGTCGGATAGCGTGCGGTCAGCCCGCTCACGCAAGAGGGTCGAGAACTGTGTGATCGACATCGCCGGTGCCGAGGATCGCAACGCGACAGCGAGTCGGAGCGCGTTCCATTTGGGCTTGCTCTCGGCGAGTTTCGCGACGGCAGCGGCGTGATCGAGCCCCTCGTACCGGACCCAGAAGCGCCGGAGGTACGCGACGCTCTCCGAAGCGACGAACGTGTCGAGCCGCGGCTTCCGGCCCGGATGCTCCGGGTCGGTGAAGATCGTCGGACCGGTGTTGTCCAGGCGCGTCAGATTGTACCGGACCACGTCTCGCATCAGTCGCACGAAGGGCAAGTTGATGGAGCGCTGGAACGCCTCCCGAACGGTGAACCGACGCCCGTTGTGCTTCTTGTCGTAGTTGCCGAAACGGTGCGCGCCGCCACCCGTGTAGAAGACTTCGTGCGGGTTCGCGGAGTAGGTGCGCATCATCGCGCGATCGAGAAGCTCCGGGAGCTGGATCGTCGGGTCGCGCTTCAGCTCCGCCAGAACCCACTTGGTCAAGGCGTCGCTCGGGTCCACCGAGTAGGAGCGCAGCTCTTCGGGAGTCTTGGCACCCAGCTCATCGTGAAGTTCGCCGATGATGTGCAGGTAGGTCGCGAGTGTCCGAAGCTTCGCGGTCGAGCCGAGGTCGAGCTTCACCCCTTCGTTGATGTTCAAGGGCTGAGGGTCGGTGTCGACCTGGATGCGCAGCGCGTTGCCCAGCGGCGTGCGCTCGTACAGTGTGAAGCTGAAGACGAGGTCCTCGGCGGTGCCCTCGGCGAGCAGCGACTTCTTCGCGAGCCCGAGTTCACGCACCACCGCAGGGTCGGACAAGGCCAACAGTCGCTCCCGGATCGCGCTCTGAACACCAAACTCGATCGTGGATTGCGCGGTCAGATCAAGGCGGTCGAGGTCGTAGAGCGACGCCTCGCCCAGCTCTTCGCCGAGCATCGTGCGCACGGAGTTCTCCATCTTGATGTCGTCAAAATCTCTCGTCAGGACGAGCTCGCCCTGAGGGATCGAGTCCTCACGCGCTGCAAGTGCACTGTTGGCGAGTTCGAGGGGAACCACGCCTTCCTCGCGCATGGCGCGCAGGTGGGCATCGACGAGGTCGTCAAGGTTCTCCCGAATCTGCAGGATCAACGCGGTAGGACGCCGTTGGGCAAGGATCAACATGAGCACCTGGCGATAGGCCAGCCCCCGAGCTTCGAGGTCTTCGATGTCGCAGAACGCGCCGACTTCGGCGGTGCGGAGCAGACGGTCGGTCTCGACGGGATCGGCGTCGAACCAGATCCGCAGTCCGTCACGAAGCCCGAAGATCTCACCGGAATGCGGGATCGACGACAGCGGCACGGAGTTGACGTATGAAAGCACGATCTGCTCGCGCGCCTGACGGGTGTCGGGCCCGGCTCGGTAGGCTCGCAGTGAGGCCGAGAGCATCTGCTCGAGTTTGTCGTGCGGCGTACGCGTACGTCCATCGGCCGAGTGGCGCACCTTCTCCAACTGGGTCGCGAGCGTGCTCGCGCCTGGGGGTCTCCCACGGTCGAGCCCCAGCTCCTCCAGGCCGTTCTCGATGAGGGAGCGCAGAAGCCGCTTCCACTCGATCGCTGGATTGCGCGTCGGCGGGGCGTCCAAGAGCGTGCTGTTCTCGATGAACAGCAGCGTCGTGACGATGACCCAGGGGATCGACTCGAACGTTGGGTAGACGTCGGTCGGCGTATGGGTCTGAAAGAGCGCCGAGCCGCCGGCGTCATCGACCTTCAAGCCGGCCTGCGGCTTTTCGTCGTAGAGCGCGAAAACACCCTTCGAATCGAGCTCCAACATCTTCGCGGACCAACTCGCTTGTGACTGAACCTCGTACCCGGATTTCTCGAGCTTCTCGATGTAGAGCGGTAATCGGGTGTAGCCGAGTCGTTCATCGTACGGACCAGCCGTCGGAAACCGAATGTGCTCCGACTTGCCGCGCACCAACTCGTACGTCGCTTCCGCGGCGATCTTCGAGAAGTAGTCCGACTGAAATCGCGACGTTTCGAATTCATAGACCACCAAAGCAGCGCTGATGACGCTCAGTGGAATGAAACTCCACCCCAGGAATCGGAGCGCACGGCGCCACCATGGTGTGCGGCCAAGCACAGCGCCAGACGGGCCCGTCGCATGGGTCCCCTCAACGTTGTCCGTGTCCGAGCGCACGCGAGGCACATCGGAAGACGCGCTCGTCGAACGGGGCCGCTCAAAGTCGTCCCTGTTCGAGTGCACGCGAGGCCCATCGGCAGACGCGTGCGTCGCATTGAGCCCTTCAGAATTGTCCGTCTCGGACCGCACGCTGCTAAAAATATGGCTCAACGTCGCGCGGACAAGGTGTCAGGCCCGAGTTCTCATGCAAACGAACTCGGGGTCAGCAAACTGGCCGCATTGCCGATCTCTCGCTGATTCGCTAGTCTTCAGACAGGAACCATAACGGAACCATTATGACATCCTCGCTCACACTCAAAGGCATACCGGACGAACTTCTCGAGCAGCTTCGCACCGACGCCGAGCGCGAGCGGCGCAGTCTGAATCAGCAGGCGATTTGGATCCTCGAGCAGGCGATGCGGCAGAAGCGAGAAACGTTTCTCCAGCGTCTGCAGGTGTTCTACGACACCGAAGGTGCCCCCGAAGAGGGCGGCGGAGAGTGGGATGACGTACGCAGCAAAGATCCAGGGCGCGACGGGAAGATCTGAGCGTGTATCTGCTCGACACGAACATCGTCTCGGAGCCGATCCGTCCGGGCCCCGATGCGCGGGTCTTGGAACGAATGGGCGCTGCGGCCGGCGACATCGCCATCCCGAGTCTCGTCTGGCACGAACTGTGGTTTGGTGCGCACCGACTGGAAGCGGGCAGTCGTCGTCGTTACATCGAACGCTACCTGTCGGAGGTCGTGGCACCTACGATCCCGCGCCTGTCCTATGATGAGAACGCCGCGCGCTGGCACGCCAGAGAGCGGGCACGGCTGACGGCGACGGGGTTCACGCCGCCCTTCGTGGATGGGCAGATCGCCGCGATCGCCGCGGTCGGGGGACTTGTCCTCGTGACCCGCAACACCGCCGACTTCGAACGTTTCGACAACTTGCAGCTGGAGAACTGGTTCGTCGGCTAGGTCAGCCGTCATCACGCGATCTACCGCTCAGCTCACTCGTCGTTGTCGTCGTCTTCGAGATCGAAGTACGCCAGCATCGGCTCGATGTAGTGTTCGGCCCAACCATCGAAGTAGCCGGGGCCTTGTCCGGTCGGAATCTGCGAGTGGATGAGCGTCAAAAGGGTCCCATCGTCGGTGGGCTCAAACAGGATCTCGACCCGCGAGTCGGGGTCGTCGTCGCCGAACTCCGTCGTTCGCCAGCTCTGAACGATCCGGCGATTCTCTTCGAGTTCGAGGTTCGTGCCGCTGATATAGCCGTCCCACGCCGTGAAGTTCGCGCCGACTCGGGCTTCTCCCGTCGCCTCACCACCCGTCATCGCCGTGTGTTGTTCCCCGTCGAGCCACGCTTCATACAGCTCAGCCGGCTCGACGTAATCGAATTCTGCAACCACCTTCAGGTCGTCCAACACCACTCCTACGTGAGCATTTGCGGGAAGATATCCCGCACTCGCACGCCGGTGAAGCCCGAATTGACCCGACCGGCCGGTGTGGCGCCGCACGGCCGACGGCCGGAAGATGGCACCCCAAGCCCGCTTGCGGCGGATCATGTTGACGCGATCGATCGGAACCGTGGGGATTGCACGGCGGTCGAGGATGCTTTCATCGGCCCCCCAATTCCCCTCGCGTTCAGGACCGCCCCCGCGACTGTCGTTTGCAACGGACGGGAAGTCTCGGAGTTCTCTCGCGCCCTTGCAGGTGAGCTCATCCGAGGCTCTTTATTGGGATGCTGTGGTCTGCCCGACGAGTTCGCTGATCTCGAACAGGTATCCGTCCGGGTCACGGAAGAAAGCACGGATCTCATAGCCACGATCGACCGGGGCAGTCAGGAACTCCGCGCCGCGCGCGGAGAGCTCCGCATAGGCGGCACGGCAATCCGCGACACGGAAAATGGTGGAGCGCGACACGCCGTTTGGGTCGCCGGGCGGCTCGAGTGTGATGGCAGGCTTGTCCTCGGTCGGGCCGCCGCCGGTGACAAGCAGCAGCCACGTCCCGTTCCAGTCCAGCACGACACTCGTCCCGCCATACTCGCCGTAGACTGAACAGCCGAGCACGTCGACGTACCATCGTTTCGAACGCCCCAGCTCGGACACCACGATCATGTGTGTGATCGCGCTGGCGCCCCACTTCGATTTTCGGTTGGTTTCTGCCACGGCCTTCTTTTCACGATGAGCTCGTGGAGAGAACGTCAGAACTTCACTTCGACGTACCGTGCCTCTTCATCGCACTTGCCCGCGGGAGGCGGAGCGAAGCCGATCGTCGATACGACCATCATGCCAACGACCATCACCGTGGCCGCTGTAAATCCACCAAGACGTCCGCGCCCACGTCGACCCAAGGCGACCCGCGCTCCCGCCGCCGCAACCAGCACAATGACCAGCACAGCGATCCCTTCGGGCATGAGTCGATGCGGATCGCAGTACAGTCGCGCAGGAATCTCCATGCGCCG
>JBFIHF010000282.1:0-8502 GCA_041601915.1 Bradymonadaceae bacterium | reverse complement strand
GTACACGCACGTGATCAGTCGTTTCATGGGGCACCTGATGTGGAGTAACCGACCGATGATGGGTAGAAATCATCGTCAGTTCAAGCGTGGGCGCTCATGAGCCCAGCGTGGTGTCTTGCGCGCTCGCGAGGATCTGTAGCGCGCGCTGCAGGTCGGCGTCGAGTTCGTCGGACTTCGCGACGACGTCGACGCGCCCGAGCCGCTCCCGGTCGCTGACGTCGAGCTCCTTGCCCGTCACGACGATGATCGGGATGTTGCTGAGGCGCTCGCGATTGGAGATGCGGTTCAGGAACTCGAAGCCGTCCACTTCGGGCATCAAGAGGTCGAGAAGTACGAGGTCCGGAGGGCGCGCCGTCATGCGGTCCAAAGCGACGCCACCGTTCTCGGCCTCGTCGACCTCGTAGCCGGAGTCGGTGAGGATCATCCGGAGCAGGGCGCGGATATCCGGGTCGTCGTCGACGACGAGAACACGTGCGGCGGCCGGAAGCGCTGCGCGCTCCAATACAGCGGCGAGCTGGTTGGCATCGATGGGCTTCTGCATCGCGGCGATGTCATGTGCCAACGCTGCGCGCCACGTGTCGGCGACGTGGCTGATGACGATGACGGGCAGGTCGCGCAGCGCTTCGTCGCGGCGGAGGGTCTTGATGAATTCCCATCCGCTCATCGCGGGCATCATCAGGTCGACCGTCACGAGGTGTGGGCGCCGCGCGCGTGCCCGGGCGAGGCCATCGGCGCCGCCGGTGGCGAACTCGATGTTCCACCCGATCGCCTCGAAGGCGTCCGCGACGAGCAGGCGCGAGTCCTCGTCGTCGTCGATGACCAACACCCGCCGCCGTCCATCCACGGTGGGCGCTGGAGACTCGGTCGGTGGTTCGGTCGTCGGAGCCTCGGACTCGGCGGCCGATGCGAATGTTGCCGGGCCGAGCGCGATCCGGAACGTCGAGCCCTTGCCGACGACGCTCTCGACCTCGATCGCGCAGCCCATGTTCGCGCAGAGCCGTCGGCTAATCGCGAGGCCGAGGCCCGTGCCTCCGTACTCACGCGATGTCGACGCGTCCGCCTGCTGAAAGGCGCCAAACACGTGTTCGAGCTTGTCGGCGGGGATGCCGATACCGGTGTCGCGCACCTCGATCGCGGCGGGCCGTGCCGTGTCTGCGTCCACGATCACGTGCACCGTCACACCCCCCTCGTCGGTGAACTTGAGGGCGTTGCCGACGAGGTTGATGAGGACCTGCTTCATGCGCATCGGGTCGAGGAGAGCGACGAGTGCGCCGTCAGGCAGGACGGTCTGGAGCGAGATCTCAGCGGTCGCGGCGCGCCCCTGGAGCTCCGCGACGACGCCGTCGACCAACTCGCGAACGTCCACCACCTCGATGATGTACTCCAGTTGGCCGGCCTCGATCTTGGAGAGGTCCAGCACATCGTTCACGAGCCCGAGCAGGTGAACTCCGTTCTTGTGGACGCGTTGCAGGTGCGACAACTGGCGTTCCTCGAGTGCGCCGTTCTTGTTCTTGAGGAGGATTTTGGAGAACCCAATGATGGAATTGAGGGGCGTGCGCAGCTCGTGGCTCATGTTCGCGAGGAACTCGCTTTTCGCGCGGTTGGAGTGCTCGGCGGCGTCGCGCGCGGCTCGGATTTGATTGGCGAATTCGCGATGGGCAGTGACGTCGGCTACGGAGGCCAGCACAGCTCGGCCCTCGGGGCGTTCGATCGGATTCAGCGCGACTTCAATCGGGAAGAGGCTGCCGTCGGCGCGCTGCCCGGAGAGTTCCCGATGGGGGCCCATTTCGCGCTGCCCCGGCGCGGTGAAGAAGGTTTGGAGGTGGTCGGCGTGCTGCGCGGACAGCGCGGGTGGCAACAGCTTGTGGACGGGCTCGCCGAGTAACTCGTCGCGGGTGTACCCAAAGAGCTGCTCGATGCGTTGGTTGACGAGGAGGATCGTGCCGTCGTCACTGACCATGAGGATGCCCGCGGGGGACGCCTCGACGGCGAGTCGAAACTCGCGCTCCTTGGCCTCGAGCGCTGCCCGCATCTGGTTGAACGTGGTCGCGAGGCTGCCGATCTCGTCGTCGGCCTCCACGACGACATCCTCGACCTGTTCACCGGCCCGCAGGCGCTCCGCGACTCGCGTCAGCCGGACGACGGGGGCTGTGATTCGCTCGCCGGATCGCCGAGACACGATGAAGGCGACGAGGAACATGAGTAGTGCCAGGACCAAGCCCACGGTGTACGCGATGGAGCTGATCTGTTTGACGGCATCTGCCTCATCGCGCATTTCTCGGCTTTCGCGGTCCGCGAGCGCCCGCAGCGCCGTCGCCGCCTTGGCGGCGAGCGGAACGGCCTCGACTTCGAGCATGTGGCGAGCGCGGTTCCACGTGGGTGCGCGACGGTCGGCGATACACCGTGTCGCGTACTCGCGGTAGATCGATAGCTCGGCGGCGAGGAAGTCGTGGTCCTCGCCGGAGATGGTGTCGGCGAGTCGGGCGTCCTTCAAATGTCGCGCGGCATCGTCCAGCTGGACCGTGAAGTTCGCGGCATCTTGCGGGTTGCCGTCGAAGGTGTGTCGCGAGAGCGTCGTGCGGCTCGACTCGAAGGCCACGCGCAGCTCATGGAGTTCGGTGTGGGCCTTGCCGCCGTTCGCCGCTCGCGCCGAGCCCAGCGCGCGCTCGATGCGCTGGGCGATGACTCGCGCGAGCGGGTCCACGTCTTGGGCCAATCGATCGCGCGCCGGCTCGTTGCCGGGTGTCTGTGCAACGTCCTCGATCCAGAACTGCCACTCTTCGAGCTCCGCGAGCGTGCGACGGAGATCCGTGATCTCCTGATGCGCGGCGTCGTCGGCGTCGAGACCGGCGCTCAGGAGTTCGACGGCGGGCCACACGTCGTCGTCCCAGGCGGCGATGCGTTCGGTTCGAAAACTGGGGTCGTCCAGCGCCTTCCACCCCCGCAGCGCGGACGTCGAGCGCTGCAGGCCGGCATAGGCCCGGCCCGCGGCGACGGCGCGCGGAGCCTTGGTGTCGGCGAGTTCCCGTGCGTGTGTTTGCAGCCAGACGGTCACGCCGAGCCCGATCGCGAGCGGCAGCAAACCGAGCGCGGCGACAAGCAGGTGCGAGCGCAGCAGACGCGCGGCGAGTGTATGCCTCGACGAGTCAGTCATTTCGCACCGATCCAGTCCGGGGACGCCTCGACCAGCTCGGTGAGCTGCTTCAACTGCGCTTCGAGGATGCCCGCACGCTGGTGCACGTCGGGTGGTTGCAGTCCGTCGGGCCGATAGGGCTCGACGGGCGGCCGCAATCCATCATGCAACGAGAACAGGTAGGCCAGCTCCGCGACGATCAGCGAAGCGAGGTCGTAGACGTCGGAGGGGACGATATTGGCCAGCTCATCGTCCGAGACGTCGATGGTGAGCATCTGGAGTTTCGAGCGTTCGGCGATCACCCGGATCAGTGTGAAGGACGCCAGCAATCGGCGATACACGTCGCGGGGCCGCACCGCCGGCTCGATCGCCGCGGCGTGTGGGATTCGTCGGTTGACCTCGAACACCGCCAGCAGCCGCGCGGTGTAGCTCACGGCGAGCGTCACTTGCATCCAGACGTCGCTGGGGGAGAACGGTTCGGTGGTGAGCTGGTTCAGTTGGCGATTTGCGGTGACCACCGCGCGGTAGACGTCGGTGGGGGCGTGGCTGGGATTCGCCGGCGCCACCTCGACGCGCTGCTCGATACCGAAGTGCACCATCAACGCGGCCAAATGGGCGCGGGCGGCCGAAACCATCCGCAGCACGTCCGCGGGTTGGACCTCGTCTGCCGGGACGAGGTCCGGCAGCAGGAACCGGCGCCGCAGATGCTCGAACGCGAGCCTCGAGGTCCGTGTAGCCAGCGAGCGCGCCTGAAAGTACACCTCGCGTGGTTCGGCTCCGCGGACCGTGATCTCTGCGCGCTGGTCCACGGGGCGCCCGAGATGGGCACGGATCAGCTCGACCTCCGCTTGCAGCGCCTTGGTGTTCGCGTAGACGACCGAGGGAGCGACGGGTTCCTGGGCGGCGGCAGGTGCCGCGACCACGAGAGAGAACGCCAACCAAACGAGCAGCAGCCAGCGTGGGAACGGCTGCGCCGGCGAGCGGGGGCGCCGCGGCGGGCGTCCTGCCACGCGGTACAACTCGGTCATCGTCATCGTCAGACTCGCTACTGATGCGCCGCACGTCACCTCGTGCGCCGCGACGGTGGTCGGACCGTCACCCCGGTCTACCAAGGATCAACGACGTTCGTCGACTGTCCCCACGTGACTCGCCGGTCAGCGGCGCGCGGTGACCACGAGTTCCTGGCCATCGGCCGAGAACGGCTGTCCTTCGAAGCCCCCGTCGATGCGCACCTGGTGGAAACCAGCGGCGGCGAGCAGATATCGAAGGTCTCCGGGGTACAGGTACGCAAGCGTGAGACGGTGCGCGGTGGTGCGCTCGAGTTCACCCGCGGGCGAGTACCACTCGTGGCGATGCAGCGTCACGAGCGTCTGCGACGCGGTGTCGTAACGCGTCGTATCGAAGAGGACGACAAACCCCAGTTCCCGCAGGTCGACGTGGCCGGAGATCCGCATGACGCCCGCGGTGGGCGGGGCCGACTCCGCCATGTACTCCAGCGATGGGTGGAACACGTTGAGGACGAGTTGTCCCTCCGGCGCCAGATGTGCTGCGCAGCGGCGCAGGCACGCGAGCTGGTCGTCGGTGGTCAGGTTGTGCAAGAACGCGCGGTGAGGGATCTGAACCTGCGCGAACGTGCGACCGAGGTCAAAGTCGCGCATGTCGCCTTGAAGCACCGAGATGTGGGTCCGAGTCGTCGGTGACTCGGCATCGATTCGGGCGCGACAGCGCTCGAGCATCACGGGGTCACTATCGAGGCCCACCACCTCGCGGCCCGCGGCAGCGACGGGAATGGCGGTTCGGCCCGTCCCGACCCCCAGCTCGAGAACGGGTCCGGCGCCGTCGAGGGCGCGGTCGACGTACCACTCAACGTCACCACCAATCGATCCGGTCGTGAGCAGGTCGTACGCTTCGTGGCTGTAGACGTTCATGGGCAGCTCGTCGCTGAGGACTTCAGTCCGAAGGGGCGGGTGGGTCCGTCGAGTGACCGCGGTCATCGGGCGCGGGGTGGGCCGCGAAGAAACGCCAGATCTCGGCGCCGAAGTCGATCTTGGCCGGCGGGCCGTCGCAGGCGGCCCAGATTCCCCGGGTCGGGGCGCCGGGCCAGAGTCCCCCGCTGTCGACGTGGCAACTGGTGAACGGGGTTTCGCACTGCCATGTCGTGCAGGTCGCGTCGGCTCGCTTGCGGACCTTGGGCTGGGTCGCGGCGCACCCGTTGATGTCGCGCATCTCGGCCTCGAACGCGTCGAGTGGCAGCTTGTGGAAGGCGCTCAAGCACGGGAGGAGCGCGCTGCCGCCGGCCGGCGGGGTGTACCTGCTGCGCAGGGTCGCAAAGTAGAGCGTCGGCACCGCCGCATGGTTCTCGCAGCGCGGGAACTCCCGTTCGCGCACCCAGGCGGTGGTGGCGACCGCGGCGACGTCAGGGTGGCGGCAGACAAACCACGGTACCGCGCGGCCTCCGTTGCCGTGCCCAAGGGCGTAGATTCGGCGGCGGTCGATGCACAACCGCGTCATCGCGACCTCGAAGTCGCGCTCCGCGGACCGCATGTCGTCCTCGCCCTTCCACGCGACCTCGGCTCCGCCGCGCGGTGCGATGATGACGAACCCGTGCTCGTCGGCGAGGCGCTCGAGGCTCAGATGCGCGACGACCGCGTCGGCGCCACCGTCCTGGTCGGTGTGGAACAGAAAGACGACCGGGTGGGCACGATCGGGGTCGTAGGTCGTGGGAATGTACGCGACGGTCGGCTTTCTCCCGCGCTCCAGCGGCGGCAGATGGCGGTGCCCGGTGAGTTGGGGGGCGCCACACCCGTCGGCGGGCGCCTCGGCGGTGTCGCGACCCGCATCGAGGACGATACTCGGCGCGGGCGTCGGAGCGGGCGGCTCGTCGGAGCGCACGATCGCAACTTCGCGCCGGCCCGGCTCGTCGGGCGGCTCAGGTGGCGTATCGGTCAGCGATATCAGCAGGCTGGTGAGCGCGGCGCACGCGGCCACGAGGCCCACGGCGAGTGCGGCGAGGCCGCGGGTCGTCGGCGGGCTCGCGACGTCTGGAGGTGGGCTCGCCGCATCCCGACCGTCGAGCGCTCGTTGCACCGCCACAGCGCTGGAGTATCGCCGTTCCGGGCGCGTCGCGCACATCCGCGCGATCACCTCGCCGAGGGACGCGGTGGCGTCGACAGTCTCGGGCAGCCCGAACAGGTGGCCCGTACGCAGCCGTCCGAGCTGATCGCCGATGTTGGTGCCGTGCATTTCGGCGGAACCGACCAGCATCTCGTACCCCACCATGCCGAGGCTGTAGATGTCCGAGGTGGCGGCGAGCGGCTGGCCCAACAACTGCTCTGGCGACATGTATCGCGGTGTCCCGACGAGCTCGCCGGTCTTGGTGACGGACGCATGTTTGGTGTCCGTGGGTCGCGCGATGCCGAAGTCGAGCAGCTTCACGACGGGGCGGCCGTCCCAGGTCCCGCGGATGTTCTCAGGCTTGATGTCGCGGTGGACGAGGCCCGCGCGGTGCGCCTCATCGAGCGCGAGGAGCAGTTGGTGAAGCACGGCGCGCGTCGCCTCCTCGTCGAAGCGACCGCGCTGTTTCAGCGCTTCGGACAAGTCCATCCCTTCGACGAGTTCGAACACCGCGAAGGCGCCGGCGGCCGAGACGCCGAAGTCGAGTAACTGCGCGACGTGGGGACTGGAGAGCTGACCCAGGACTCGGACCTCGCGTCCAAATCGCTGCCGCTGCTGAGGATCGTCGGACAGCAGCATCTTGAGCGCGACGCGCCGGTTCTCGCGGCGGTCAAACGCGAGGTACACACGGCCGTGACCGCCCTCGCCGAGGATCGATCGCAGCTCGTAGCGATCAGAAACGATCTCGCCGATGGCCGGGAGCTCCATCTGGAGAGGCTACCATGTCTTGTCGCGTCGGAGCGACCGTTGTGGGCAGCCATCGGTGCGAAACGGCCGGTAACCCAATGGGGCGTTTCCATCAGATTTCTGTCACTCGCGGACACCAATGTCTGGTGCGCTGGCCGTGCGCATCGCTCGGCGCCGCATTCCACCGTAGCGATCGGCTGTGGCACGGCAATTGTACTAGAGCTGACCACAACCAGTCGGAGGTCGCTCATGTTGGATGGACGGATAGCAATTGTAGTCGTGGCGGTCGTGATGCTGATGACGAGCTGTGGCATCGACGCCGTGCCCGCAGGCTGGAAACTGCAGGATCCTGAGGACGAAATTGCGGACGAACGCGAGCGATACGAGGATGAGTGCTGGAACGGTGGCTGCGACTACGACTACGACCCCGATTACGAGTATGAGGATGAGTGCCAGAATGGGGGGTGCGACTACGAACCGCTGCCGCAATCACCGCCAGTGCCGGCCGCGGTGATGGAAGCATGTGCGCCGACCCCGCCGTGCGCACACTCGTGCGTGATCGACGTGGCCAGTGGTGCATCGGACTGCGATCTCGCGAGCAGCCGTGGCGGAGTGGTCATCGACATGACGGACCGCACCGCCCTCACGATCCGCGCGACGGTGAGCAACGCACACGAGTTCGCCTTCCACCTCGGCGACTCGCCGTCCAACAACGGCTACGGCGGCGACGGGGCCGAATTCAGCAACGACGCGGAGCTCCATCTGTTCGGCAACGACCTGCGCATCTACGGCAGCGACTACTCCCTGGACGACCCCGACCACATCCGCGAGTTGCCTGACCTGCTCGCCGCGACGGGTGGGGTGTTGGAGCTGACGGTCGCCGATGGCGCGCTGAGCGTCCGGGTCGATGCCGATCCGCTAGCGCCGATGTGCTTCGTCCAAGAGGCGTACGACCTGCTGCGCCTGAACGCCGAAGACCACGAAGGCACGCCCGACGCGCTGTGGTACATGGGCTTGAACGAGACCCATGCTGGAGCCCGCGAAGGGAGCGGACTCCAGCAGGTCGAACTCTGCTTTCACTGACCGCGGTCAGGCGCGAGTTTGGACGAGGCTACTTCGCCGCTTGCTGTTGCTGCGGCGGCGCCATCTGTCCAGCGAAGTGCATGATGTTGATGTACTCGGTGACTTTGGCGACTTTGCCGCCCGCCATCTTCATCACCATGAGAACCGGCGTGGAGACGGCCTTGTTCGTGGCCGGCATTCCCATCAGCTCGCCGGTGTGCTTTGCGGCGAACGGGACGCGCGCGACGACATAGTCGCCGGCGGACCAGAGCTTCTGCGGGATCAGCGACATCTCGGTCAGTCCGCCGCTGAGCATTTTCATGTGCTCTCCGGCCTGGGCGAGGGTCATCGTCTTGTTCATGCCGTGGTGGACGATCGTGAAGTCCTCGCTGACCATGCCGGCGAGTGCGGCATTGTCACCGGCGGTGATCGCGGCGAAGTAGGCC
>JBFIHF010000281.1:0-8509 GCA_041601915.1 Bradymonadaceae bacterium | reverse complement strand
GCCCGATTCACGCCGAGCACCCATCCGTGGAAGATGCTGCGCGACGAGATGCGCGGCGCGCAGGCGTCGATCGACGTGCTGATGCACCACCTGGTGTTTGACGACGCGGTCAAGGAGCTCGCGAAGGCGGCCGAACGTGGTGTGCGCGTGCGCATCGTGGTCAACGCCGAGGATCGCGACGAGACGCAGGGCGCGAACTGGGATCGGCTGCGTGAAGCGGGCGGTGTCGTGCGCTACAAACAAACGAATCCCGAGCTGTTCCAGTTCATGCACGACAAGCTCGCGATCGTGGATGGCAAGACGCTGTTGAACGGCTCCGGGAACTGGTCGGGCAGCGCGTTCTTCAACAACTGGGAGTTCTACGTCCGGCTGCACGACGTCGGCGTGCTGAGCGCGTTCAACGGCTTGTTCGCACGGCTCTGGAGCTGGTCGCTCACGGCGACATCGTTGGACGCGGGCCTCGACGCACGCGGTCAAGACTTCGCGGCTCGCACCGTGTACTTCGGCAACCTGCACGCCCACTTTCAGGCCGAAGAGAATGGCCGTCTCATCGATGATGGCGTGCTCGAACGCGAGGTCGACGGCGAGCTCGTCGATGTGGCCGCGGAATCAGGCGGCCAGCCGATGCGGCACGCTTTCGAGTACGCCCGGGACAAGGGCGGGCTCGACTTCATGGCGCTGTCGCCGCACGTCGTCGACGACCGGGACAACGATCCGCGGGACATCGCCAACATCAGCCCGTCCGGCTTCGAGCAGTTGATCGCGACCGCGGCAGCGGTCAACGACGAGTCCGGCGGAACGTTCGTGGCCCTGCCCTCGTTCGAATGGAGTACGAACAGCACCGGAAATCACGTCAACGTTCTGGGCGCGGGCAGCCTCTCCAAAGTCGAGCGCGGCGACTTCGCGACGTTCTACGAAGGCTATCTGCCGGTTCAGCGTGAAGATGGTCACGCGGCATGGGTGATGTTGAATCACCCGCGCACCTTCCGGACCTACCTCGAGTCACTGGGGGGCAACTGGGATCAGGTGTTCGGGGTCAACCTGCTGGACATCCCCAACAACGCCGACCGCGGACAGAAGTTCAACGACTACGGCATTGACGACTTCGCGCCACTGTCTGAGGTCCGGCAGTCCTGGATCGATGGCAGCGCAATGCCGGATGAGGCGGTCGTTCGCCAGACGGTGCAGAACATCGCGGCGCTCACGGCTCCGTATCACCGGTTGATGGAGGTCACGGTGGGACGCGGGACCGATCTGAAGTCCGAGGTACCCCAGAATCCCAGCCTCTCCCTCAACGACGAGACGATGGAGATCGAGCGGCACCACAAGGCGCATAGCGACTGGGACTACTACCTGGCGAACGGTTGGCGCCTCGCGCCCGTCGCGAACCACGACAACCACGCCGCGAACTGGGGGACCGGGCACACGAGCCGCACCGGCATCATCGCGGAAACGCTCACCGAGGCGGGCCTTCTCGAGGCGATCGGTGAGCGCGCGGTCTTCGCGAGCGAGGACGAGAACCTCGAGATTCGGCTCTACGCGGAGAATCGCGTCCGTGCGGGCAGCGAGCTGCGGACGATCAGCGATTCGGTGAGCTTGCAGCTGTTCATGCGCGACCCCGACTACTCCGGCACGATGGCCGTCGCGGTCTGGGGCGGAACGGTCGGTGGAGAGGCCGCGATCGTGCGCGAGGTCGAGCTCACCCAGGAGAGCTGGCACACAATCGAGGTCCCGGTCGTCGTCGGCCAGCACTTCTTCTATGTCGAAGTCGTGGAGGCGACGCCCAATCGCATGGCGTGGAGCGCACCGATCTTCGTGGTCCGCGAGTAGTCCACCGATGATCGATCTACGCAGTGACACCGTGACGCGGCCCACCGACGAGATGCGGGCCGCGATCGCGCAGGCCGAGGTTGGCGACGACGTGTTCGGCGACGATCCGACGGTGTTGCGCCTCGAAGCGGAAGTCGCCCGACGCCTCGGAAAGGCCGCCGCGGTGTTCGTACCCACGGGCACGCAGTCGAACTTGTGTGGGCTGATGGCGCACTGTGAGCGCGGCGACGAGTACATCGTGTCGCAAACGGCGCACACCTATCGGTACGAAGGCGGAGGCGCGGCGGTGCTGGGGAGCATCCAACCGCAGCCAATCGAGCCGTGCGACGACGGCACGATGCCGTTGTCCAAGATCGCGGCCGCGATCAAGCCGATCGACGACCACTTCGCGCGCACGCGCCTGATCTGCCTCGAGAACACGACCGGCGGCATCGCCCTACCGTTGAGCTACCTCGGCGAGGTGGCGGAGCTGGCGACCGCACACGGTCTGGGGATGCACCTCGACGGCGCCCGGATGTTCAACGCCTGTGTCGCGCTCAACGTCGAACCCGCGCGCATGGCCGCCGAGTTCGACTCCGTCTCCGTGTGCCTGTCGAAGGGCCTCGGGGCTCCGGCCGGCTCGGTGCTCGCGGGCAGCGACGCGTTGATCCACAAGGCCCGGCGCTGGCGCAAGGTTCTGGGCGGCGCGATGCGGCAGTCCGGGATACTCGCCGCGGCCGGGCTGTGGGCGCTCGAACACGGCGTGGCACGCCTCGCCGAGGACCATGCGAACGCGCGGCGGCTCGCCGACGGGCTCGCGCGACTCGACGCGGTCGGCGTCGTGCCGTACGTGCCGACGAACATGGTGTTCGCGCGGCTGCCGGTGGGCAGCCACGTCGAGTTGGTCGCGTTCATGGCCGAGCACGATGTGTTGCTGTACGCGCCGTCGGAGTCGCTGCGCCTCGTGACCCATCGGGACGTCAGCGTCCGCGATATCGATCGGGTCGTGGACCTGTTTGAGCGCTTCTACCGCGCGGCGTCGTAGCGGGGCGCGTAGTTTGTTAGACTGGATGCTCCAACGGAGACACAGCATGAGGCGATGGCGAATTCTGGCGACCGTGCTTGCGACCAGCATCGCGGCGGCCTGTACCTACGACTCGGCGTTCGATGTGTCGTGTG
Organism: Bradymonadaceae bacterium; assembly: GCA_041601915.1. GTDB lineage: Bacteria > Myxococcota_A > Bradymonadia > Bradymonadales > Bradymonadaceae > JBFIHF01. The sequence goes on along the minus strand of JBFIHF010000281.1, from coordinate 5,521 downwards.
ACACCGAAGGCGCCACCGACGGGCCCCGAATCTGCAGGAACGGGGTGTGGGTGGTGGACGGTGGGCCGGATCAAGGGCTGGCGGACATGCAAACGGACGTACCGCTCGCCGATCTGCCGGACCGCCCGGATTTCGGCGACGTCGGGACCGACGTCAACGGCGGCGACATGCCGTGCATCGCCGAGTCGAACGTGGAGATGTGTGCTCGAATCGGGGCGGACTGTGACGAGCTCACCGCCGCGGACAACTGCGGCGAGCAGCGCACCCTGACGTGCGGCAGCTGCGAAGCTCCAGAGACGTGCGGCGCGGTCGACGCGAATGTCTGCGGATGCGCGCCCGAAGACGACCCCGGATTCTGTGCCCGCCTCGTGAAGAACTGCGATGTCGTGATGGCGCCGGACAACTGCGGGGTCGACCGCAGCGTGGACTGCGGGTCGTGCACGGCGCCAGCGGTCTGTGGAGGCGGCGGAAGCGCCAACGTGTGCGCGTGTGCCGACGAAACGGACGTGCAGTTCTGCCAGAACAACGCCGCGGTCTGCGGTGCGCTCACGGCGCCCGACGTGTGCGGCCAGATGCGCACGACCAACTGCGGGACGTGCACCAGTCCGGAATCGTGCGGTGCCGTGACCGCGAATCAGTGCGATTGCCCGAACGACGCGACAGTCTGCACCGCACTGGGGTTCGAGTGCGGAACCGCCGATGTCAGCGCACAGTGTGGCAATACGAGCAGTGTCAACTGCGGTGGCTGCGCGGCCAATGCGATGTGCAACGGGTCCAACGCGTGCGTGTGCCGTCCCGGATTCGTCGCCGACGGGCTGGGCAACTGCGTCGACGTCAACGAGTGCATGCTGGCGACCGATGACTGCGATGCGAATGCGGCGTGCGCGAACACCCCCGGCGGGTTCACGTGTACCTGCAATGTTGGCTACAGCGGGAACGGACGCACCTGCTCCGACGTCAACGAGTGCACGGCGATGACGTCCAACTGCGACGCCAACGCGACCTGTACGAACAGCACCGGATCGTTCAGCTGCATGTGCAACGCGGGGTTCACTGGCAGCGGCACGGTCTGCACGGACGTCAACGAGTGCGGCTCCACCGACAACTGCGATGCGAACGCGACCTGCACGAACACACCGGGGTCCTTCAGCTGCGCCTGCAACTCGGGGTACAGCGGGAGTGGGACGACATGCGCCGACATCGACGAGTGCGCGACGGGCGCCGACAATTGCGATGCGAACGCGACGTGCTCGAATACCCCGGCGGGCAGCTTTACGTGCACGTGCGACGCCGGTTTTGTCGGCGACGGGGTCACGTGCGTGGCGGTTTCGGCGGTGATCCGAGTGCAGACGGTGCGCGGCACGATGACCGGTGCCGCGCTGGCCGTCGACCTCCCCACGCCGATCGTGGCCGCGAACGCGGTGCCCTTCATCTCGCTTCGCACGTCCGGCGCCGACATCGACACGAGCAGCGTCGATGTCGATCTCACCAATACGCAAGTGCTGCTCACACGGCCGGCGTTCACCTCGGGCATCGAAGTCGCCGTGGCGGTCGTGGAGTTCGACCCCACCAAGGTCCGCGTCCAAAAGGTCAGTTTCAACTCCACCGGCAACAAGACGATCGCGACGACGGACCGCTCGAAGGCGTTCATCACCGTGGCGGCGAGCATTAGCCGCAACAATGACGAGTACGACAACCGGATGCTGTCTGCGGCCTTCACGAATGACACCACGGTGGCGATCGGACGGTCGGGCAGCTCCGGCAATATCCTGGGGCACTTCTGGGTCGCCGAAGCGATCACGGACGAACTGAGAACGATGCAAGTGAGCGGGACGATGGGGGGGAGCGAAGCGACGAAGGCGTTCACGCTGCCGGCCGCGGTCGATGTGACGAGGTCGTTCATCGTGCACTCGAACCGCTCCAGCGAGGGTGGTACGTCCGGTGCGAACGCACTCGTGTCGTGCGATTTGGTCTCGGCGACCTCAGTGAGCTGCAGTCGGGGCAACTTCACGGCGAACGTGACCAATCTGCACATCCAAGTCGTGGAGATGAAATCGGGCACTGTGCAGCGCGGAAGTGGCGCGATGGCGAGCAACGATCAGAGCGCGAACGCTCCGATCACGGCCGTCGACACGACGCGCGCGTTTGCCAATCTCGGTCAGACCGCGTCAAACGGCGCCTGCATGACCGACGAGACGTCCAACAACGGCGCCCCGACATCGTTCGCGCTGGTCGCGTTGAACGGGGCGACCGAGATCTTGGTGTTGCGCTCGGCCGCAGCCGACGGGGAGATTGATTGCACATGGGAGGTCGTCGAGTGGTGAGGGTATCTGTCTGTATCGCCTTGATCAGTGCTCTGAGCGCCTGTGGCGGTTGCGAAACCCCACCGCGCCTGAGCAACAACACTTCGACTGACGCGTCACCCAACAACCTGGCTGACGTCGGTCCACCGGACGCCAGCCAGAACAATCGGACCGACGCCGCGACGAATGGCGGCGGCGACAACCCCTGGCATGACGACGATGGCGACGGGATCCCGGCGCAGTTCGACAATTGCCCCGCGATCGCCAACGACACGCAAACCGACGCCGACGGCGATGGCATCGGCGATGCGTGCGACAACTGCCCCGAGGCGCCGAATTTCGATCAGGGCGACGACGACGCCGACGGCACTGGGGACGCCTGTGAGGACGCGCCGGCTGGTGAGATCTGCGGCATGCAGCAGAACGAGTTCGAGCTGATCAAGCCCAACATCTACATCGTCGTGGATCGCTCGACGTCGATGCAGGCGGTGGACGGCACCGGGCTCAGCCGCATGTCGCGGGCGCGATCGGGACTCGACCAGATCGCGACGAACTCGGCGGCGAACGTGAGATTCGGCATCTCGACCTACCCATGCGCCGCGCAGGGCGACGCCTGCGACACCTTGAACAAGGAACTGTTGCCGATGGGCGAGTACACCGCGGCGGAGTTCCAGGCCGGCTACGGGGTGAACTACACGGACGCGACCTGCCCGCACGGCGCGCAGATCGACGAGGGCCCGGGGCTCGACATCGAGGAAGGCGGCCGGCACTGCACGGAGACCGGAGCCGCGCTCAATGACGTCCTCGTCCGCAACCTGACCAGCGAGCCCGGCGATGCGATGGACGACCAGCGCCAGAAGGCCGTCGTGCTGATCACCGACGGCGGCGCCTGCGGCTGCAGCGCACAGGCCGAGGCCGTCCAGGCCGCCACGGACCTGTCGGCGGCCGGTGTGTCGGTCTACGTCGTCGGCTTCAACTTCTTCGACGTCCGGCTCGACGAGATCGCGGCCGCCGGCGGCACCGACGCGGGCGTCGCGGGTACCCCGCTGTACTACGAGGCCACCAGCGCGCTGGAACTGGCCGCGGCGCTCAATGATATCGAAACCCTGAATGTCCCGTGCGCCTTCACGCTGGAGCCCGCGCCGCAGGATCCCAACCGGATCTGGGTCTCGGTGGACGGCGTCTTTGTCGGACGCGACGCCAACGGCTTCACCTATGACGAGGCGACCAACACGTTGACGCTCAACGGGGCGGCGTGCGACGCGCTGAAAATGGCCGACCCGATGGATCCGCCGCTCGAGATCGTCTCGGGGTGTCCGGGAGCGGCCTGCGTTTTGGTGGGCGGAACCTGCGCTGAAGACGGCGACTGCTGCAACGCGGCGTGCATCGAGGGCACCTGTGCCGACCGCTGCTACCCGTTCAACGTGGCATGCCGCGAGAACGACGATTGTTGTGGGGGCGTGTGCGCCAAGATGGGCGCCGGCATCGGAACCTGTCAGGGCGGCTAACGGACTTGCACCGGGAGAACCATGAGACCCACACCCAACAGGAGCACTCTCGGCGTCGCGCTACTCTGTGGGGCGCTCGTCGCAGGGTGTAGCGGCCCTCAGAGCACGGAGTCCGACGACACGGTGCAGATGAAGCGGCAGGCCGTCGACGAGATCGAAGAGGAGCGCGCGGAGAAAGCGCGCCGCCCGATCGCCGAACCCGACCAACCCGGCGACGAGGAAGAGTTGATCGTCGAGATGTTCGAACTGCGCCCCGGGCAGCCGGCGCGCGCGGAGAGCGGGCTCGAGATCCACCTCGTCTCTGGCGCCCCGAACTGGGCCTTCGACCTCGACCATCACGGCCGCAAGACGAAGGCTCAGTACACCGGAAAGCCGCTCTACATCGAGGGCTATGCGTACGGCCACCTGTACGTCATCAGCCAACTCGGCGACGTCGTCCAAGTCACCCTTCGTGCCGCGGCGAGCGATGAAGCGTTGACCGAGAACCAGGCGTTCGAGGCGGCACGGCGTGAGCGCGCGACGCGACTCGGCTGCGATGGCGCGCGCGAAGAGACGTCGGTCCAGACCAACGGGACTGCGGTCCTCCGCGTACTCGACGCCAACGGAGCGGAGTCCTGCCGTATCGTCGTCGGACGCTACACCCAGCAGATCGTCGACTACTGATCGTCCACAAAGGTCAGGGGGAACTGGACGATCACAATGTCCGGTTGCTCCGGAATCGGAAACACGAAGCTCCGCACGGTGCTGAGCACGCAGGCCTCGGTTTCGGGGCTCTGCATCGTGGCCTTCACGACGCGTGCTTGCGTCACACTGCCGCGCGCCCCGTCGACGATGATCTCGACGAGCAGCTGCCCCCGCAGGTTCGGGTTTGCGGCAAGCGACGTCCGGTAGCAGGCGTCGATTTGAGCGTGATGGGCCCTCGCCAACTCCTCGACCGACTCCTTGGTAATCGCGCCGCCCGCGGCGCGCGGAGGCTCGATGAGCATCTTCGCCGACCCGTTTTGAAACCCCAGTCGCTGGATGAACGAGGTCTTCTCGGTCGGCGTGGTGGCAAAACGCAACCCTGCAAAGAGCTTGCGCAGACAACCGTCGAACTTCTTCGAGCGAGTAGACCCCTCGAGAAAATCGACCCGGAACACCGACCCCGCTTCGGATACGACGACCCGCAATGTCGCCACGTCACCGTGCTTGCGCGAAGCGGCGGGCACATGTGCGGTGTAACACTGGTACAGCGGGGTCCGCAGCTGCTGGACCGCGCGCTCGACCTCGGCGGCCGGGACCCACCCTTCGCGCCAACCCGATTGACCGTACGCGGGCGACGCGAGCAACAGCGTCACGAAAACCATGATCATGTATCGCATCGTGCACATCCTCACCGTCGTGGGGCGGTGTCCAGAGTTCGATCCGCGGCATCTCGCTCGAGTTGTCGCAGATCCGCGAGCACATCGTGGGCGGCCAAGTATCGGCTGCGGCGTTCCTTGCGCAACATGCGGTTCACAATCAGTGCCAGCGGCACCGGTACGTTCGAGGACGACGGCAGCATCACGGACTGCGGATCGACTTGCGCGGCGAGAATCTCCAGCACGCTGTGACCCGTGATTCCGGGCTCACCGGTCAGCAACTCGTACGCGACCAGTCCGAGCGCGTAGAGGTCGGACTCGGGGCCCAGCGTGTCCCCGACAATCTGCTCGGGGGACATGTACCGAGGTG
>JBFIHF010000280.1:0-8578 GCA_041601915.1 Bradymonadaceae bacterium | reverse complement strand
GACGGCATCGGGCCTCGCGATGTCGCAGGGGAGTTCGTCCTACGTGCCGAAGACGGGCGCCGGGATGCGCGAAGCGTACTCGAAGCTCAACCGCGCGGTGAGCAACCTGCGCAAGGGCCACGCCAAGGGCGATGTCGACGCTGCGCTGGATGACGACGACATCCTGTGACGCAAACCATCTCCCCGGGCGAACGGGCGCAAGGTGTTGCGCCGTCGCCCCCCATCCGATAAACCTGCGCTTTGCTTACGGAGCGAACCATGACCCGTTTTCTTGCGATGGCCCTCGTCCTCACGCTCGGTGCATGCGGTTCGAACGAACCCGCCGAGCCGACCGTCGACAAGTCCGATGTGGCCGCTGCGCAGGGGAAGAGCGACGGCGCGGAATTGGACGCGATGTGCGAGGACCTCGGCCGCGACCCCGGCTGCGACCCATGCATCGTGCAAGGCTGGTACGGGGACGGTTCGTGTGACGCGTTCTGCCCGGTTCGAGACACGGACTGCGGGATCAACGCCTACGCACTGCACGTGGAACTGTCCGCAGGGCTGGCCGCGTCGGTGAACCTCGTCTACCAATCATCGAAGGATTCGTTCTCCTGCACCGACCTGACGTGGGACGGCGTGACGCCCAAGCGCGTCCCCGAGCAAGTCGATGCCGTGGCCGACGCGACGTGCGTGACGCAGGACGATGGCCGCTCGAGCTGCGAGTTCACCTTCCCGAACGAGCTTGGCGATGGCTGCGAGTCGGTGATTCGTCACATCTACCTCAGCCCGACGGACGACACGCTCGAGTTGGAGCCATGGGCTTCGCTCTCCTTCATCGTCGACGCGGAGCTCGATGCGGCGAACCCCCAGGTGGTGTCGTGTCGGGAGAGCAATGGCCAGATGATGTGCGGCAACGATTTGCTCTACCATGACGCCGCCGGCGCGGCCGCGGTCTCCCTGGTGTTGGACCCGTAGTCGAAGCCGGACTAGCGCTGACGGCCGCCCTTGTGCAATGTGTTTGCGCCGAGAGGCCACGGGTCGATGAGCTACTTTGTACACGCGAGCGCAGCGGACACGCCGCGCACCTATCCGGTGACCGAAGACCTGCTGCAGGTGATGGCCGTCGATACGGTCCCCGAGCACCTGCGTGAGCTGGCGCTGGAGCTCGGCGCGGGCAGCGCGATGTCGTCCCCACACATGCTTCAGCGCGACCTCGTGAACCTGTGGCACGCGCGCTCGGTGGCTCGCAACATCCGCGGCCCAGCGACGGCGTCGTTGCTGGGTGGCTCGGTGTCCGAAAAGGGCGACCTCGAGGCGACGGGTGTCGCGTTCAGCGTCAGTGGCGGTTTCGTGGGGTTCGTGGCGTTCGCGATCCCGGCGGCGCTCCTGGTGCCGGGCGGCGGCTTCTATGTGGCGTACCGGCTATATCGGTTGGTCCGGGACACGTCGTCGCTGCGCCGGTACGCGCGTGTCTCGCGGGCCGCGCCGCACGTCGCGATCGCGGTCGCGGCGTCGGACGCCGTGATCACGCGGGACGAGGCGCGGCTGCTGCGCGACCTGTTGCGCGGCCGCGTCGGATCACACGCGGAGCGATTCGGGTTGCTGAAGCTCGAGCTCGACCCGCAATCGAAGCAGGACGCGGCGTTCGCCGCGCTGGCCACGATGGAGCTCGACACCGAGGATTGGTCGGCGCTGCTCGCGATCGCGATCGCGACGGCCCATGCCGATGACAGCTTCAGCGACGAGGAACGCGCCTTGATCCAGCGCTTCGAGGCTCTGACGGGGCTCGCACCCGCGGCGTTCGCGGCGCTCGCCGCGGCGGCCGAGGCGGACTACCTGCTGCGTTGTCATCTAGGCGAAGCGATGATGCGCGCGGTGTACCAGATCACGTGTGCGTCCTCGGCCACGGTCCCAGAGGACGCGATGCTGCTGCTCGACGTGGTGCTCTGCGCTGCGGTACCCGGCGATGCGGCGCGCGCGGAACTCACGGGCAAGCTGTTGCGCGGCGAGCTGCAGGCGATGACGCGCGACGAGCTCACCCGTGGCGCGTCCGACGAGCGGCCGACGCTGTTTCAGCGCATGAAAGGTGTGCAATCGGCGAGCGTGGAGCGGGTGGTGCAGTTCGGGCGCACGATGGCGCTCTACCTTGCGACGCTCGAACAGTGGCGCGGCTGGGTCGAGCGCGACTGTCGCACCGAGCTGGTCGCGCTGGGCAAATCCTACGGACTCACGGAACGGCAGATGCTGGGGTGGTTGCGCGAGGCACACCGCAACACGACCGAGATGCGCCCGGACTGGAACGCGCCGCGTCCGTGGCAGCAGATGGACGACCCCGAACCCGACGTCGTCGCACTCGCGCTCGCCGACGGCGCATTCGGTGTCACGGGCCTCACCGGCGGTCGATTCCGCTTTCAGCGCCCCGACGACACGCACTCGGAGTGGCAGAGTTCGGAGACGGCGTTCGATGCGTTTTGCAGGACGACGCTGATGATCGAGGTCGAGGAGGTGCGCGTGCAGGCCGACGACATGACGTTCGAGTTGCTCGTTGTGATGGTCGAGTCACATGGCAGCGAAGTCCGCATTACACGGGCTGACTGACCTATCGCGCTCAGAGGGCTCTGTTGTTCCGCTGGTCTGCTGGTCCACTCGTCTGCCGCTCCGCTGGTCTGCTGGTCCGCTGGTCTGCTGGTCTCCGATCAAACTCAAACTAAGACCCGCGCTCAAACCCAGAAGCCCCCACGCGAAGCGCGGATCCGTGCTCCACGGACTACTGGTGCAGCGGCGCAATGAATGTACCTGGGGTAGAGTCGGGTAGCCGGCCGAGATGCGGGGGATTCTCGACGCTTCGCGTGGGGGCTTCGCGGTTTGAGCGCGGGTCTTAGTTTGAGTTTGATCGGGGACCAGCGGACCAGCGGACCAGCGGACCAGCGGAGTCTTTCTGTGTGAGGGCGCTCAGTGACCAGGATCACCCAACGCACAAGACGGTGCGAGTAGATCTTCGGGCGGTGGGATGTCGAGGCCCAGCGCGGTGCTCAGGTAGTGAGACGCCTGTGTCAGCGCATCGGCGCTGAGCATCGGGACGCAGCGCCAATCGGTGAGCGCCATCCAGGCGATGGCTTGCTCGCGCGACAGATCGAAGCGGTGGGCGATCACGTCAGCCGTCGTCTCGTCGGCAGCCAGCGCGGCGCAATGGCGGCTCACTGGGGAGAGCAGGTCGACGGAATCCGGTCCGTGGAGCCACTCCGAGTGCGCGACGACGAGGAACGACGGCCACGGCGGCAGTCGCACACCGACGCGGCGAAAGATGCCGTCGTCGACGAGGTGCTGGGTCATGAAGCGCTCCCAGAAGAACACGTCTGCATCGCCCGCGGCGAGCGCGTCCCGCGCGCCTTCGAGGGTCGCGACTTCGACGAATTCGAGTTCGCCCGGCGCCCAGCCGCGCATCACGGCGTCGACGATCGGGACGAGGTGCGAGCCGGAGCCGAAACGACTGATCGCGACACGTCGTCCGCGAATGTCCGTGTCCACGGCGAGGTCGCTGCCGGCCGGCACGTGGATGCCCCAATGCAGCGGCGATGGGACGTGGGTGCCGAGGATCCGCGCGTCCAGTCCGCCCGCGATCGCGCGCAGGGTCGATGTCGTGAGCATCACCGCGACGTCGATCTCGCGCGCGGCGAGCGCACGGGTCATCGCACCGGATCCGTCGGGGAAGGCGCGCCAGGACACGTCCTTGCCGGCGGTTCGTAGCTCGGCGACCGCGGCTTCCCAGGGCAGGTTGAAGTGTTCGGGTACGCCACCAACGCGTGTGCTCATCAGCCTCTCACAAACCTCGGGCCGAGAGACCGTACGCGATATTGCGGTAGAAGCGAAGATGGTCGAAACCGGTGTCCGGGTCCGGCTCGCCGCCCAACTGGCCGACTTCGTCGAGGTGGTCGCCGGGGATGCAGCCCTGGAACTCGCCCCATCGCGATGAGGCCACGGTCGACATGCCGTCGTTGGGGTCGATGGAGAGGCCCGCGACGATCGGCACGGTCAGCCACAGCAGGAAGTCCATGTGGTCGTACGTGCCGTCGTGCAGCAGGAACTCGCCGCCCTCGCAGGCCGAGCGCGCGTCGCGATTAGCGAAGCCGGTGACCGATGAAATACCCGCCCACGACTGGTAGACAACGCGCGCGTCGTCGGGGTTGGCCTCGTTGAATGCGGGCATGTTCTTCTCCGCGATGCCTTCGAGCGCCGCGCGCAGGTTCGTCATGTCGGCTTCGTTGGAGAACGTGTTGCCGATCGCGCGCAGCAGGGCGTTGATCGCCTTGTCCGCGATCGACGGCGTCAACGCGAGCGCCGCGTCGGCGATGCCGCTGCCCTGATGCGGGGACGAGATCGTGGTGAGCGAGGCGACGCGGTCTCCGTAGCCGAGCGTGCTGATCATGTAGCGCGAGTCGATGCCGCCCATCGAATGGGCGATGATGTTCACCTTCGGGGCGCCGGTCTCGGCGAGGGCACGGTCCACGGCCAGCGCGAGGCGTTCGGCCCGGACGGTCGGGCTGTGGAACGGCGGCACTTCGCCCTCGTACACGACGTGGCCGTCGGCCTCGAGCGCCTCTTTGACGTTGTTGAACGCCCAGAAGTTCGTGGGGCTGCCCATGAAGCCGTGGGCGAGCACGATCGGGTACTCCGACGACACCCCCGCGGGGTCGGGCCCCAGCGGCGCCTCGTTACAGTCGCTGTCACGGCGCGGGCAGAACCAGTCGCACTCGCCGTCGCCGTACCACTCTTTCCACTCGCAGATATCGAGGCTGAAGTCGCCTTTGCCTTCGTTGGTGAGCTCCGCGGCGTCGATCTTGTTGTCGGGCAGATCGTCAGCCTGTTGCGCCGCAGGCTCCGGCTCCGGCTCCGGATCGGCGCCGCACGCGGACAGCATCAGGGTGCAGCAGAGGGCGAGTAGGATGACGTGTGGTTGTTTCATGCTGGCATGCCTTCGCATGGATCGTGCCATGCGCTTTTCATCGGAATCGGCGGTCCTGGACACGATCGAGGCCGTGGATCGGCAGATCGACTTGCCGGTCGGCGGTTCCGCACGAGGCGCTCGCCCCACAATGATCAATGTTTGGCGACGGCTTCGAGCCATGCCCGGGCTTGCTGGACGACCGTCTGGTCCACCGTGTGGGCCATGCCCGGGACCTCGACGTACTTCGGGGTGATCCCGGCCCGGACGAGCCACGCTCGCGCCTGACGGCCGCGCTCGATCGGGACGACGTTGGCTATCACCTCGTCCACCACCTGTTCCCGCGAGTGCCGTTCTATCGCTACGGGACCTGCTTCCACGCTCTGCGCCCGGACCTCGAGGCGCGCGGGGCCGACATCGTCGATCTGGGAAGCTGACTGCTCGATTGTCCGGGCTCGCCGTTCAGGCTAACGTCAGGCGATGACGGACGTGACACAGCGCCCAGCCCGGTTACCACTCGTCGGCGACGTCCTCGCGGGACGCTACAAGCTGACCCGAGTGATCGGTGAAGGCGGGATGGGGCTCATTATGGGCGCGCAGCAGCTGTCGATGGACCGCGAGGTCGCGATCAAGCTCGTGCGCCCCGAGGCACTGCGGGAGGAGAGCGCACGCCTGCGGTTCGAGCGCGAGGTCCACCTCGCCAAGGAGCTCGCGCACCCCCACATCGTTCAGCTCATCGATTTCGGGCGAGAAGGCGAGGTCGCGTGGGTCGCAATGGAGTTGCTGGAAGGCGAGGACCTGCAGGGGTTGATCGATCGGGAGGGGCCGCTGGATCTGGGTCGCTCCCTCAACATTCTGGAGCAGGTGTTGGACGCCCTGACGGCCGCCCATCGCCGGACGGTGGTGCATCGTGATCTCAAGCCGCCGAACATCTTCGTGACGCCGGGGGTGCGGGAACGCGACTTCGTGAAGGTGCTCGACTTCGGCATCGCGCGCCCGGTGGAGGGTTCCGCGCACTTTCAGACCACGACCGGCTACATCTCCGGCACGCTGCCCTACATGGCGCCGGAGGTCCTCGCCGAGAACCAGATCTCGGCCGCCGCCGACGTGTACGCGATGGGCCTTGTGCTACTCGAGATGCTGTATGGACGGCGCATCTTCGATTCGGATACGCCGACGAAGATGGCGCTGCAACACATGCGCATGCAGATCCCGATCGCGGCATCGCTGCAGGCGTCCGCGATCGGGCCGGTGATCGTGAAGGCCACCGCCAAGCGCGTCGAACAGCGCTACGCGGATGCCGACGAGTTTCTCGCCGCGGTGGTCGAGGCGCGCGCGCAAGTCGACGGGTCACTGGTCGTGAGCCAAGACGAGATTTCGGCGGCCTTCAAGTCGGTGGATCGCAACCTGATGGACGATCTGCTGCCGGACTCTGCCCCGGTGGTCGCGGGCTTGGTCGTCGACTCGTTGGGGCCGACGGCGGCCGCGATTCCATCGCAGCGGCAGAGTCAAGCGCTCGCGGCGCCGGTGACGGGTGAGGTCGCGCCGGCCAGCGCATTGCCAGGTGGCGCCCGAATCTTGGCCGCGTTCGTGATGGTCCTGATCGTCGCGACGACCGGGATTGTCGTGTTTTCGGGCGACACCGTCGAGCCCCCTGTCGTTGTCCCGGTGGTCGCGCCGATCGCGCCGATCGCGGTGATCGCGCCCGAGCCAGATCCGAAGCCGCGCGCCGCCCCGGCGGCCGTCTCCGTGTACGTCGACTCCACGCCCACTGGTGCCGAGGTGTGGATCGCGGGCGAGCGTCGCTACACGACCCCGGTGCAAGTCGAGGTCACCGAGCCGGTGGAATGGGAGCTTCGAAAGGGTGATCTGCCGCCCAAGAGCGTGATCGTGGGGCCAGACACCCAACGTCTGGTGGTCCAGCTGGGCATCGAGGAGGTGCGGCTCGAGGAGCCCGTGACGGCGAAGTTGACCGAGCCGGCGAAGAGTGACACCAAGAAGTCCCCGCGAATCGAGAAGAAGCGTGAGCCTGTCGAAGAGCCTAGGAAGCGCGCGCCCGGCCTCGTGGATTGAGCTGCTGATCGTCGCGTGTCTGATGTGGCCGGCCGCGCTCAGCGCCCAGGAAAAGCCGCGCACCGTCGAACTGACCGAGAGTCAGCTCGACCTGAACGCCCGCGCGCTGGAGCTGATCAACCAAGGCGACCCCGAGCAGGCCGTCAAACTGTTCGAGTCGTCGTTGTCGCTCGGCGAGTCTAACGTCACGTATCTGAATCTCGGCCGTACGCTGTCGCGGCTCGGCCACTGTTCCGAGGCCGCCAAGGTTTACGACGCGGTCGCGACGGCACCGACGGTGCCGCAGCCGACGCCGGTCGAAGTGCGTGCGACGCTCGATCGTTATCGCGGCGACCTCGCGACCTGCGGCACGAAGCTCGTGATCCGCTGTGAGCCGGAATCGTTGCGTGTTCGGATCGACGATGGCGAGGAGGGCCCGTGCCCGTCGGCCGCCGTGCAGGTCGACGCGGGGCCACACGAGATCGTGGCGATTCGCGAGGACGGGACGCACAAGAGCCACCCCGTCGACGCGGTCGCCAACGAGACGATTCAGATGTTGCTCATCGTCCCGATCGTCGAGCCGGTGAAGCCGGAGGTCACGATCGAGCCGCCGACATCGTATGCGCCGACCGATCCGGCGAGCCAGCCCAATTGGGTCAAGGTCGCGGGGTGGGCACTGTTCGCCACCGGTGTGACACTGTTGACGACCGCGACCGTCGTCGACGCGTTCATCACGACCCCGAAAGTGAACGAGTTCAAGAAGCGCCCTGACCGCAAGCTCGACGAGCGCGGCAAGATCCAGGCGCTGCAGACGGTGGGCAGAATCTTGTTCCCCGCCGGCCTCGTACTGGGTGGTGGTGGCGCAGCGATGCTCATTTTTTGGCCGCGCCAGTCCGCGGAGATGAACGCCGCGTGGTCGGTGAACTGGAGGTTCACATTTTGAAGATGCTCCCGATCCTGATGCTCGTGCTCAGCGTGGCCGCTTGCGGCACCTACGACAAGCTGCCCGCGCCGCCGACGAACAGCTCACCACCGAACAGCACCCCGAACAACGTCGCCACGAACAACGTCGCCACGAACAACACGACGCCGAACAACACGACAGCGAACAACACGACGGCGAACAACACGGCGCCGAACAACACGAATAATCCTCTACCGCGAGTGCCGCCGCCCGGAGGGGAGAGTATTTGTATGATGCCGTCGTGCGATCGCGACTGCCCCGCCGGTGGCTGTGGGGATGTGTGTCCGCCGCCGTCGACATGCACCTTCACGTGCGCGGGCGGTGCATGTCGCCAGATCTGCGACGGCGACTGCACGTTCTCGTGTGAGCGCGGCGGCTGCGTGATGGTGTGCCACGCAGGAGCCACCTGCAACTTCACCTGTGGTGGGGGCTGCACCTTCGACTGCCAGTCTGGCTCGACCTGCGAATCGATCGACTGCGCGGGCGGCGACTGCACATGCATGGGGCCCAGCTGCCCGTAAGCATGCCAGCGCGCTGAAGGATCCGCGGGTCCGCTGGTCTGCGGGCCTGCGCTTCGGCCCGAACCCCACCACGCCTAGCGCCGAGCAGCCCGCGCTTCGCGAGGCGCGGGCTGCTCG
>JBFIHF010000279.1:0-8583 GCA_041601915.1 Bradymonadaceae bacterium | reverse complement strand
GGGCTCCCACCAGGTCGAGCCAATGCCCCAAGACACCTCGTCGTCGAACAGCTGCTGACCGAACCAGAGATGACGTGCGTCTGCGCAGCCAGGGATGTTGTTTACCGCTGCCTTCCGCGTTGAATTCGTGTCGAGGTGTACAAACACGGCAGGGCGCATTGTGGTCGCCGCACAGAAATCACCGACGTCGTCCACGGAAACGGCGCCCGCATATAGGAAGCGGTAGCCACGCGTCTCGTTGTTCCAAATCTCACCCGCCTGCATGACAGCCGCGCGTACCTGCGGGAAGGCCAGCGCCCCATCGTAGGGGTCATTGGTTGTCGCGCGCAGATCATTCGCGAGCGACGCATCAATGTAGACCCACACGTGGTGGGATGGATAGCCGTTCTCGTCATCGGTACTCTGCCAATGACCAGCAGAAACACAGCTTTGGCTCGCGGCCTGAGCGGTCCAGAGCCCAGCAATGAGCCCAAAGATAATGGCGACCATTTGTTTACTGTTCCCCCGCGATTCGTGTTCGTACGTGGACGGTGCCAGAAAGCGCAGGGGGAGGCAAGCAGTTACGAGTAGAACAGACACCCCTTTGAACTTCGCTCATGCAAATGAAGCTCGGCGGCGCTGCGGAAACCATGCTCGAGCGACGATAAGCCGACTTGGTCGCAAGGTCGCGGTACTCCGCATGTGGCACACCGGTTATCCACGTTTGATGCGCTGACATGGAGTTCCCCACCATTCGCGGTGATCCGGCAGTGGCATGATGATTGCGATGGGCGCCGGGCGAGTACAACACCAGGAGCCTGAATGCACCGCACCACACCGACAGACGCCCCGCAGCCAACGACCGAGGAGGCAGGACCCAAGCTTCGCGTGTCGCCACACGCGAGCCCGGAGTTCGTCGACCTGCTGGAGTCGATCGTGTACGGCAGCGACGGCGTGCAGTACCGCACACCGGACATGCCGAAGACGCTCGGCCGGCTGTCGAAGCACGCGCACTGCGTGGAGCTGCGCGAAGATGACGAGCTGGTCGGGACGTACCTGCTTGTCGACCGCCGCGCGAGCGCCCCGGGCGGCCCGATCGCCGGGGTCTACCGCACGTGCCTCGCCGTGGCGGCGGAGCACGGCGGGCGCGGGCTCGGCGCCAAGTTGGTCGATGGCGTGCGCGACGAGGTGCTGGGGCAAAGCGATGGTCGCGTCGTGCTCTACGGCACGATCGACCCGACGAATACGCGATCGCACCGGCTCGCCCAGCGCGCCGGGTACTCGGCGTTGGCGACGCTCAAAGTCGTCACGTTCACGCGCCTCATCCCCTACCCCAGCCGGCGCGTGTCGGCACTGAGCCCCGATGAGCGCGTTGGCCTGATCGAGCAGATCGAGCGCGACATGGGACACCACGCGCTGTTCGACGCCGACGCGTCGATGATCCACGACGAGGTCCTGACCTGCCGTGTGGACGGTCGGATCGTCGCCGCCGCGCAGTTCGTGCCCAAACGCGTCGAGGTCACGAGCCTCGGCGGCCGCTGGGGCCAACGCCTCGTCCGCGTGGGCCGCCACATCCCGTTTCTGCGGAACTTCCTGCGTCCGACGACCGTCGTCCAGACCGCCGCAATCTGGGCCGAGGACGAGCACCGGCACCGCCTCATCGAGTTGTTCGAATGCGCGATGGTCCGACATCGCAGTCGCGCACTGGTGATGATGCTCGACGACCGCGAACCGCTGCACGACTGGCTGCTCGGCGCGATGCGCCTCGGGTGGCTGCAGTTCTGGAGCCTCGGTGCGCAGACCGTGCGCATCATGGCCGGATTCGCCGGCGTTTCGGCGCCGGAGATCGCGGCCATCGCAGACCGCCCATTCTGGGTCAGCGCGCTGGACCTCGAGTGATCCGTGGTTCTAGTCCGTCAGCAGCTGCAGGGTCGGCAGTGTGGCGGTGATGTCGGGCCCGGTTTCCCAGGCGGTCGCCGTCGGAAAGAACTGTCGCGACAGACACGTCCCCGACGTGGAGTCGTAGAGGTCCGGGCCCGTGGCAGCGCCTCGTTCCCAGACAAAGTCGATCGCCAGCACGGAGGGCGCGACGCACGAGGCCCGGTTTGGCGCGGGCGCCATGACGTTTGGAGGGGTGCGCGCGCAGTCCATGATGCCGACGGCCCAGGGTTTTGTGCATCCCGGGTCATCGGCGAGATGCCACGTCTCGCGGACAAACGCGCGATGCGGCGACACGCACGCGAACTGGCCCGTATTGCCGATATCGAGGCCTTCACAGGCTTCGTCCGTCAACGTGCTCCAGAACGTGTGGCTCGCGCCGAGCGCGTCTCCGTTTCCGTCGACGCGGCGCTGAGCTTGAAGATCACCGGCACCTTCTAACCGCAGCGAAGCGACGGGCAGATTGACCTGCGCGCCGCGCTCGTAATAGGTCGCGTTGTTGGCCCGCGCGTACGGCCGGCAGTCACCGGGGCCGTTCAAGGCGTACACGGGCGCGGAGTGCACCACCCCCACCTCAAAGTACTCCACGCTGAACGGGCACTGCATCGCGTCGAGGCGCGTGCCGATGAGCATCGGTGGAAGTCCGGCGGTATAGACCGGGTGAACGGCCTGGGTGCAGGTCGCATCGGCATAGACGTGGTCCGAACCAGCCTGGGCGGGAGTGCAACGTTGCTGGGCGTCGAATATGCAGTCGTAGTCGCGCGCCTCGTGACGAATCGCCGTCATCAGCCGACTGCCGTCATCGCCGA
Organism: Bradymonadaceae bacterium; assembly: GCA_041601915.1. Lineage (GTDB taxonomy): Bacteria > Myxococcota_A > Bradymonadia > Bradymonadales > Bradymonadaceae > JBFIHF01. Next base: position 5,857 of record JBFIHF010000279.1, on the reverse strand, counting down.
TCACAGTACGCGCGATGAGGCCGTCGGTTCGCGGGGCGTCCTCGATCGTACCGAGCACGAACTGGCTCGAGGGCACCGGGTCCGCGACCCAGTACTCGGTGCCTGGCTGGACGGGATAGGACATACAGTCGACGCCGACGCGCGAGTAGATCAGTCCGCCGGTGAGGGTCGCCGGCGTATTCGTCGGGCGCCACACCGCGTTGTCGGACCGATCGCGCAGCCACGAGTCCGGGCACGTCGTCGCGGTGCTCAGCGCGACGGGCTCGGTGCAGTTCATGTCGGCGAACGCGAGGCCGCCGCGCTGAGGCGGCAGGCAGCGCAGGTTACCGTCCCGCGCGGTGGCGTAGCTACACGAGGCGTTCAGCCCGACGTCCCACATCCCGACGACGACGTCCGCGCCGAGGCCCGCCTGCAGGTACTGCGCGCGAAGTCGCGTGCCGCTGACGACGGCTGGATCGTTGAACCCTGGAGTGCCCATGTCGACCGCGATGTCCGGCTCGACGCCCAGGTCACCGGCATCCGGTGCGACGCGCATGTCCGGCGGATTCGCGACGTCGTCGGCCGTCTGACCGTCCGGCACGATGCTGACGTCGTCGGCGACCGCGGTGTCACCGCCCATGTCCCGCGGCTCGGAGCCCGGATCTTTCTTCCCACACGCGGCAAGCACCACAACGAGGCCAAGGGCCGCTGAGAATCTCTTCATGTCCACTCCTGGAGGTCGAGAGCAGTGAGCGTAATCAAGTGTCCATCGCAAGTCGATCGTGAGCGCGGACGTTGATGGCATGCGACGGACGTGTCACGTTGCAGACATGGCGATTCGAGCGGCAATTTGTTGTGTGGCCTTGGCGGTTTGTGCCTGTGACGGCGGCTCGGAACCGAGGCCGGGGCCGGCGATGCGACCAGACGTGGGGCTCGACGCGACGGTCGACGTCCACGTCGCGCTCGATGCGACGAATCCCACAGACACTCGAATGGCTGGCGATCTCGGCGGCGATGGCGCCACGTTGGTCGATCTGGCGACGGCAGATGTTTCGGCGGCGGTCGACGTGGAGACCGCAGACGCTGGCGCGGACGCTCAAACACCGCTTTACAGGGACCCGTTCCCCTCGACGCTGGTCGACGCGGTCGACCTGCAGGCAACGGGCTTCGGCACCGTGACGTTTGTCGCCCGTGACGGCAATGAGCTGCGGGCGTTCATTTACCGCGCCACCTCGTTCGCAGACCGCGACGGACCGATCTTGTTCGTCATGCATGGGTCGGGACGCACCGCGGAGTCGTACCTGCGCGCCGCAGCCCCGTTGGCGGAGCGGCGCGGGGCGCTGGCCATCGCGGTCGAGTTCGACGAACTGCGCTATCCCACGAGCGAGAGCTTCGCCCTTGGCGTCGGGGTCGGTGCGACGCCCGACGGCCCCACGTACGTCGCTAGCGAGTGGCGCGCCACCGACGACACCACGTTCGCCGAAATCGAACACTTGTTTGAGGCCGTGCGGACGACGTTCAACGGTCGACAGCCGGGCTACTACCTGTTCGGGCATAGCGCCGGTGCCCAATTCACGCATCGACTGCTGACGTTCCTGCCCCAGGCGCGCGTGATTCGCGCCGTCGCGGCAAACGCGGGCTGGTACACCCTGCCCCGCGCGGTCGCTGGCGACCCGAACTACGCGATGCCGTACGGGCTCAGCGGCACGCCGGTTGCCGCCGACTCGGCTCGCATCGTCGGCGCGCCCCTCACCGTGCTGGCCGGCAGTCGCGACGTACTGGCCGACGCCGACCTGCGCCAGACCAGCGAGGCGAGAGCACAGGGCGAACACCGACTCGCGCGCGCGCAGTTCTACGTCTCGGCCGGCGAACAAGAGGCGACCGCCCTCAACGCGCCGTTCGGCTGGCGAGGGGGCGTGGTGCCGCTCGCCGGGCACGACAAGGACGAGGTGATGCCATCGGCCGACTTCTACCTGTTCGAGAGCGCGACGACGCCCTGCTCTCCCAGCGCCGACATCACGGGCCTTGTTTTCAATGAGATCCACGCGGACCCGGACCCCGTGGCCGGGGATGCCAACGCGGACGGCACGCGCGACGCCTCCGACGATGAGTTCGTGGAGCTCGTGAACACCTCGACGACGACGCTGTGTCTGACCGGCTGGAGCCTCGGCGATCTCAGCGACGACGAGCGGCACGTGTTCCCGATCGGCAGCGAATTGGCCCCCGGCCAGGCGATCGTCGTCTTCGGCGGCGGGGTTCCAGTGGGCGACTTCGGGCTCGCCCGCGTTCAGTGGGCCGCCTACGGCGGACAACTCGACCTGACGAATAGCGGCGAAGTGCTCAGCCTGCGCGACCCCGGCGGCATCGTTCGACTCGCCGTCTCGTGGGGCGACTGTGGAACGCAAGACTGCGCTGTGGACCACATCGGCATCGCACTGAACAGCAACGTCTCGATCGTTCGCGAGCCCGAACTCGTGGGTGGCTGGCGACCGCACCCCGCCCCGAACGCGTTCTCGGCGGGAACGCGAGCGGACGGCTCTCCGCTTTAGGACCTGCCGTCATGCGTCGGTCACACGAACGTGGACAGCAGGTAGGCGAGCCCTGCGAACGTCGCCAACGCAAGCACGGCGATCACCGAGACGATGACGTAACCGAGCGCATTGAGCTGCACCGCGGCGTCTTCCAGGGTCCCCAGTGTGTCGTAGTCCGCCTCGTCGGCGTCCGACTCCGACTCCGCGAGCACGTCCGCGCGGTCGGTCGGGAGGACCATTCGCTCGGTCTCCAGCTGATCCAGTGCGGGAGGAGCGGCCGGGGCGGTAGGAGTACTGGCGAGCCGCAGCTTTGCGTGCGCCGGACGTGTCTTCGGGTTCGGCGCGATCGGTGTGACGGGCCTTGTCTCCGCTTTCGACGCCCGGAACTCGCGAACCGCCGACGGCGGCGCATCGTCGTCGTCGCTCACGCCATACGCCCCGGGGGTCATGAGCGGTTTGGACGCCTCGGGATGATGCGGCTGCGGCTTCCGGCGCCTGGACTTCTTCAAGACCACAGCGCCCGGGAGCACTGAGCTCACGATCTCGGGCAGATCGGGGCGTCGCGCGCCAGGTCCGGGGACGATCGTCGCCCGGATCGTGCGCATCAAACCGCGCCGCGCGTCCGCATCGTCGGGAAGCGAGATGAACTCCCCGCAGTTGGGACAGGGCAACCGCGTGATCTTCGCCGAGACGACTTTGAGATTGTAGCGCTTCGCACAAGCGCCGCACTTCAGGCCGAGGTCAGTCACAGGTCAAAACCTCATCGAGAGCCCGGCCGTTGCACCTTCTCGGCGGGGCTGAATGAACAGGAAGAAGCCGCCGACGAACGCCGTCGCGGCGCCCGTGGCATACACGGTCGGGATGAGCCAACGAGCGGTCGCGGCGCGGCGAGACAGACGCGCGTAGCGTTGCGGATCGGCGTCGGCTTCGGCGTCGCGGAAGTTCGGAAACGTCGAAGTCGACGCCACGAGGTGGTACACGATGCCCGCCGCGACCAACCCGACCCCGGTACCGAACGTGGCCCATGCCCAGGCCGGCCGCCCTCTGGAGGGCGCCGAGTTCGCCGATGTGGCGTCGTGGGTTGGACGGGCGAGCTGCAGCTCGATCCGGGCGAGGTTGACCTGCTCGCGGGAGTAGGCGTCCACCTCGAGCATCCCCGCCTCGCTGAGGAGGTCTTCGGCGAGGTCGAAGTTCGCCCGCGCGACGGCCTCCCGAGCATAGAGCGCCTTGCAGTTCGCGGTGATCGAGTTCACTTCCACGAAATCGGCCCGTGGGCCCTCGCCGTAGCTGGAGAACGAGCTGGCGGCCTCCAGCGCCGGTGCGCACTGCCCGGCCTTGAACCAGGCGATCGCCTCGTTTTTTCGCGTCGCCGGATTCTCACTGAGCTTCCACGCCCGCCCGAACGCATCTCCCGCCGCCGCGTACTCGCCGGATCGGAACGCGGCGACGCCCGCGGCGTTGGCCTCGGCGGCCGTCTCGGCGAACGCGACGCCGCTCGTGACGAGCAGGACCGTCGCGACGAACGCGGCGCACAGCTGCGGACTACAGCTTGAGCTTGATGCTCTCGAACTCGGACCTCGCGAGCACAGGTCGCTTCCGCGGCTTGACCGCCGGCGGGGGTGCCGCGGCCGATACGTCGGTTTCTGGAGGTGGCACAACTGCGCGATGCGCACGCCGGGAATCCTCGTCTCGAGGATGGGCATGTTGCGACGGGACCTCAATTTGGATCTCCTGAAGAATCGGGATCTCCTTCACGACTTCGGTCGCCACGTTGACCGGGACCTCGCGTACCACGACGCGTTCGCGCGCGGGGCCCCAGATCACATAGGCGCCGAGGCCGATGATGAGAAGGAGCAGAAGCGGAAACATCCACACTTTCAAGGAATTCGACGGCTGTTCGACCCGCTCGACGTGTTCGAGCACGAAGCCGTCGCCGTAGATCATGCTGTCTTCGGTGAGCGACGTCGGCAGCTCGATCTGCAGAGCGATGTACTGGGTGAGCATCTGGAAGACATCGCCGGCCGTGGGCCGCTTCGTGGGCTCCTTGTTCATCATGACGTGGATCAAGTCGCCGAGGATCGGGGGAATCGACGACGACACCACCGGCTCGTCGCGAATCTGGGCGTAGATCACGTCCCACTGATGTTTGGCGTGAAACGGCACGGTGCCGTGAAGCAGTTCGTACAAGATGACGCCCAGGGCATAGACGTCCGCCTCGGGGCCCACGTCCAGCGAGCCCATCGCCTGCTCGGGACTCATGTAGGCGGGTGTCCCGTGAATCTCACCTTTCTTGGTGATGCGCGACGTCGTGGTGATCTCGTCACCCAGAGCGGTCCGCACGACGATCTCGTCAAACCCGAGCACCCGCGCGAGCCCGAAGTCCAACACCTTGACCTGTCGTTCCCCGGTGTCCGAGGTCGCCAGCATCACGTTCTCCGGCTTGAGGTCGCGGTGCAGGATGCCGGCGCGGTGCGCATGTCGCAGGGCCGACGCGATATCGCGCGCGATCGCGACGCGGTCCACCAGCGGCAGAGCTTCCACAATCGCTTCGGCGAGCAACTCGCCGGCGACGTGCTCCATGATCATGAAGTGGGTGCCGACGGACTCGTCGTAGCCGTAGTCGAACAGCGTCACGATATGGGGATGGTTCAGCATCGCGATCGCGCGAGCCTCGGTCACGAAGCGAACCGCGAACCGCTCATCGGGCATCTTCTTGAGCAACTTCACGGCCACGGTTCGGTTCACGGATTGCTGGGTTGCGGCCCACACGTCGCCGCTGACACCGGTCCCGAGGGGCTCGACGAGCTCGTACCGACCATCGATGATTTGTCCGACCGACATCCGCGAATGCTAGCCATCCGGATCGGGGTGTTCAACGACGTCCCGCTCGTGGCGAGGAGAGACGCTCGGCGCGTTCGCAATCTCTCATTGCCTTTCGCCATGCGCTCCATCGGACCTTCGTCCTGTCACGGAATGCCGAGTTTGAGCGCCTCGGCGAACGCGTGGGGCCCCCGAAAAAGTGGTCCGGCACGCGTGCCGTTTGCGCCCGCGTCACACCCGAACTTCTCCCGACGATCGTCCCCGAAGGTGATCAAGCTGGCTGGCATGCGCGGCCGACTCGCCAAAAACGACAGCCCCTACGGACAGTTACGCCACGCCGCCTCCGGAACCAGCCCACTGCGCGCTGGCGCGGGTCGCGCGGAGTGGGTATATCGGAGGGGATTTCGGGTCACGCACGGTGTTCGATATCGAGAGCGCCGTGCGGGCTGCGGAACAGGAGCCTATGTCGATTATTGCTGCGACGCTGACGTCGCTGCCGCATACCCAGTTTCGCCGAAATCGCTACT
>JBFIHF010000278.1:0-8743 GCA_041601915.1 Bradymonadaceae bacterium | reverse complement strand
TCGGAGTACTTGGTCCCGAGGTAGAACACGTGTCCGACCTCGATGCCGCGGTGAATCTCGAATCCGGCGCCGCAGCGGCCGCACGCGTCGCCGGCTTCCGCCTTGCGCAGGTCCGCGAACGCCGCGACCTCGAAGTCGCGGCTCCAGTTCACGTTGAGCGTGTGCTTGTCGCGCGCATTGGCCCCGACGATGAAGTTGGTCAGAGCGCGAATCGCGTGGTCCGCGTAGACCGGGATCTCGAGTCCCACCGGCCCCGCAAAGCCCACCGGAGCGTTCGTGATCTTGGCGACTTCGGCGTCACCGGCGAGCCGCAGGTCCACGGCGGCCTGGCCCTGCGCCTTGACCAGGTCCTTGACCTTGATCTCGTTCGCGGCATGGTCGCCCCGCACGAGCACCGCGAACGGCTTGTCGTCCGCAATAAAGATCAACGTCTTCACGAACTCGGCAGCATCGCGCTTCAGGAACCGGGAGACGTCCTCGATCGTCCCGACGTTCGGGGTGTCGACGGTCTCGGCGCCCAGCAGGACGACCTCGTCGTCGCGTTCATCCTGGGCGACGCGGATCTCGGCCTTCTCGACGTTCGCGGCGTAGTTACAAGACGGGCAGCTCGCGATCTCGTCTTCGCCCGTGTCGGCGAGGACCTGGAACTCGTGGGAGCGCGAACCGCCGATGTTGCCGGTATCGGCCTCCACGGCGCGGTACTCGAAGCCGAGCCGGTCGCAGATCTTGCCGTAGGCGGCGAACATGATGTCGTACGACTTCAGCGCGCCCTCGGCGTCGAGGTCGAACGAGTACGCATCCTTCATCACGAACTCGCGGCCTCGCATCAGGCCGAAACGCGGGCGAGTCTCGTCGCGATACTTGGTCTGGATTTGATACAGGTTCACCGGCAGGTGCTTGTAGCTCGTGAGCTCGCCGCGCACGAGATCGGTGATGACCTCTTCGTGCGTCGGTCCGAGGCAGAACTCCGCGTCCTTGCGGTCGCGCAGCCGCTGCAGCTCCGGCCCGTATTGGCTCCATCGGCCACTCTCTTCCCAGAGCTCCTTCGGCTGGACCATCGGCATGTGCACTTCGAGGGCGCCGGCGGCGTCCATCTCCTGCCGAATGATCTCTTCGATCTTGCGCACGCTGCGCCAACCCAGCGGCAGAAACGTGTAGATCCCGCGCGAAACCATCCGGATGTACCCACCGCGGATGAGCAGCTTGTGGCTCACGACTTCGGCGTCGGTGGGGTCTTCTTTGCGAGTGGGGATGAACATCTTCGAGAAGCGCATGTCGCCTTTCCTTCGTGGAACTTCGGGCCGGAGTAACGCACGGCCCCAAGGAGGCTGTCAACCGCGCCGGACAGGCGGTTGTTCCGCAACGAGCGTTCTACTCGGCACGTCGCGCGAAGTAGACGAGCGTAATCAGGATTACGAGGCCCACCACGCCGGCGACGAGGGGGAACGGCACCTCGATCGTGCCGTCGAGCCACGATGTGGCGCCCAGCGACATCACGACTTGGGGCTCCCTTCGTCGGGCATCCAGGAGTCACGCGCCGCGTCGTAGGTGTGCGTCGTCTGTTCGATCTCGATCCGGCACGTCGGGTCCTCCTCGGTCGCGTCTTCGGGCAACACGAACCGCGAATCGAGCGCCCAGCCGTACCCCGTGCAGTAGCCGGACGTGGTGAGGAAGCTCGTGCGCAGGTCGAACAACCCGTCGCCGTCCTCGTCCACCGTGGTCAATCCCGTGACGTTCTCGCCGTCGTTTTCGTCCTGCGCGACGTTGCGCGAGAAACGAAACTGTTCGCGGAAGTCGTTGGCGTCGACGATCACGATCGTGGCGTGCCCCTGCTCGTCAGGCCGCCAGCTGTCCTCGCGGGAGGCCGACCACGTGTAGACGAGCTCCGGTCCGCCGTCGCCGTCGATGTCCTCGGCGGCCGGTGCTGCTCCGGTGTAGTCGTAGTCGCATACCATCGCGTCGAGCATCCGTCGCTCGAGCAGCGTGACCTGCGTCCCGTCCACGCCGTACATGGACAGTTCCAGCACTCCGCAGTCGATCCCGAGGTGCGACGACTTGTAGACGAACGTGTTGCGGTAGCCGCTTCGGATGCAGGCTTCGTACGCCTCCTCCTTGCAGGAGTCGGCGCCGTCGACGCAGTCTTGGAACTCGGTATCGCAGCGTTCCAGCGCATCGTCGTCCACCGCGGCCGCGAAGTCGCTCTCCGTCATGTCGTGCGGGGGGAAGTGGATGTGCGACACCGCGACCGTCTTGCGACCGTCGGACCACGCGAGGCCCGTGGCGACGACCACTTCGCTGGAGCTCGATTCGGCGCCGAGCATCTCCGCGATCGCGGCATCGATGTCGGGCGTCGCCTCGAACCGTGTCGCGGCGAGCCGCTGGGGCCGCGCGACGAGCGGCTCGGACTGACGGGTGACCAGCGACTCCGTCGGAGTCCGGTCAGGTCGTCCGTTCGGCGTGCAACCCACCGATGCGAAAAGGAACAGCACAATCATCAATCGATTCATGCGGCCATCGTGAGCCCGGATGGCGCAAAGCGCAAGACGGGCGTTGCGGCAACGCGCGAGGCGATGGGCGACACGGCACGGGTCGTTTTCTGGACGCCGCCAACTGGGGTATGTTCGAGCCATGGAACCCAAACTCATCATTCACGGCGGAGCAGGGCGCGCGATGCGCGATCCCTCCCGCGCGTCGACCGTCCGGACCGCACTGCTCGCGGTCGTCGAAGAGGTGTATCCCGCGATGCTCGCGGGAGAATCAGCGGTGAGCGCGGTGCGGCTCGCGTGTCGCTTGCTGGAGGACGACCCGAACTTCAACGCCGGCACCGGCGCGTGCATGCAGGCGGATGGTAAGATCCGGCTGTCGGCGGCGTTCATGGACGGCGCGACCCAGTCGTTCTCGGCGGTCATCAACGGGAACCGCATCCGCAACCCGATCGAGCTCGCCGCCTTCCTGCAGACCCAAGACGACCGCGTGTTGGCGAGCGAGGGGGTCGATGAGCTCTGCCGGCAACTCGGCATCGAGATCTGGGACAACGTCACCGAACGGCGGCTCCAGGAGTGGATCGCAGAGCGAAGTCGCGAGACGCGCAGCGACACCGCAGCGGTCACGTCCGAGATCAGCGAGTCGACGCGGTCGGGCACCATCGGCGCGGTGGCGCTCGACGTCCACGGCCATATCGTCGCCGGCACGTCGACTGGAGGCCGGGGGTTCGAGCGCATCGGTCGGGTCTCGGACAGCGGCACGCCAGCCGGGAACTTCGCCAACGACTGCGCGGGCGTGAGCGCGACGGGCGTCGGCGAACACATCCTCGACGAGGCGTTGGCGTCGACGATCGTGATCCGGTGCACGGACGGCCTATCGCTGGAAGACGCGATGCGCAAGACGATGGAGGCCAGCGATCGTCGTGGTCGGGTCTTCGGCGCCATCGCCGTCGATCGCGAAGGCGCGATCGTCTACGGCAAGACCAGCGACATCCTCCTCGCCGCATACGCCAACGCGACGGGCTTTCATGACACCGTCGATCTGCCGGTCGAGACTCTGACGCACCGCGTATGAGCGAGCCGCTCGACGAGATCTGGGTCCGCGGCTATCGGTCGGTCATCGAGCGCACCGACGCGACCGTGACTCGCCTGGAGCGCATCCTCGGCGCGACCGTCGTCGCTCGATGACCGCGGTCATCCGAACCGGGCTTTGTTCTTCTCGCGTTGCTTCTGCGCCTCGATCAGGCGGTTTCGAGGCGCGGCCGTCGTCTGAAGGCTGTCGACGAGTTTCCGCGCCGCGGCGGTCACCTCGCCGACGGCGGCCTCGAACGCTTCCTCGTTGACCTTCGATGGCTTCGTGAACCCGCTGATCTTACGGACGAACTGGATCGCCGAAGCAGCGATCTCCTCGTCGGTTGCCGGTGGGTCGAAGTTGAACAATGGTTTGATGTTACGACACATGTCGTCTCCTTCGTCGTACAGTGACCGCGGTCAGTAACAGGCCGCAGAGCAGCCAGGGGCCGCGTTGTGGCGCGGTGGTTGTGCAACCGCCCCGCGCATCGATGTCTCGAGTATCGTCCGGCTCGGCGCCGGTGCCCACAAGGTCGGCGCCGCGCGGCATGTCCGAGGCACCGCCCATGTCCGAGGAGATGGACATGTCCGATCCCACGCCCAGATCGGGCATCGACGCCGCGATGCATCCGTCGAGCGGGTCACATCCGAACGTGCACTCCGTCTCGGTCACAACGCCTGCGGCACAGCTGCGATGGGTTGTATCGGTACAGGCCGGCAGGCTGAGGGCGTCACAGGTGGCGCAGTTGTAGCCGATCGCGTCGCTCTCGAAGACGCAGACACGATCGTCGGACGCGCAATCGACCTCGCGCGGCGAGCCGTTCTCGCACCACTTGACGACCGAGCCTTCGCACAGGCCGAGGTAGTCGAGGCCCTGGCAGCCTCCGTACGCCTCGCCGCCGTATGCTGCCGGTTGCAGCCACATGTTGCCGCCAGGTTCGCAGTAGCCCTGGCAGCCGGGCGCCCCCGCGAAGCCGGGGATGACCGAGTCCTGGACGTAGGGCGCCGTGGGGCACCCCGGGTCCACCGCGCCGCCGCAGTAGCGGCTCGCATTGTCGGTGTGCAGATGCAGGTGCAGGTGCGCCGCTACGCCGCCCGATGCGCCACTCAGCCCGAGCACGGTCGTCGTGTCGACGGCGGCGCCCACCGCAACGTCGATACGCGACATGTGCAGAAACGCCGAAAAGTACACCTCGGTCCCGAGCGCGCTGACGGTACTCGCGTCGTGCCGCACCCGCACGTAGAGCCCAGCGCCACCGTAGTCGCCGCGCGTATCCGTGGTGTGGATCGCGTCGACGATGCCCGGCGCGACGGCGTACAGCGGCGTTCCGGTCGGGATCCCGTAGTCGTAGCCGTTGTGTGTCCCGCAGTTCATGCCGCCCGCGCTCCGGCAGTTCGTGCCGGTGGTGCAGCAGTACGAGATGTAGTCGCCGTAGAAGCCCTGCGTCACGAAACGCTGCGAACTCTCAGCACGAGCGACGGGCCAATGCATCCACTCGACCGCCGTCGCCGGAGACGCCCAGAACAATGCTAGCAAGATCGCGATGAGCAGTGTCGTCCGCATGCCGTAACAATGCCACTCCACCGCTGCCCGTCAACCCCACACGGCCGTCACGTTTCGTTCCGAGATCCGAGTGATGTCCGCGACGTGCGCACAGAGCGCAGACCGTGCGTTTCTGCGATGGGGCTGCGATGCCGAAGAGTCGTCCACTACAGTACGGGAAGATTCATGGGCTGGCCTGTCATTGACAGGTTGGATCTTACCGTACGGGAGTATCCATTCCTAGACGCGCAGGGCGAACGTTATAGGACGGCGATGGTCTTTGCCGCGGGGGAATTCGCTCCTGCTCGGGCTACTCCGCTGCAATGGCTCCGATGCCGTCGAGCTTGGCGAGAATCTCGCGAAGCGCGGTGTGGGTTTCATCGCGCTCGGTCAGTTGCGAGTGAACCGCCTTGGCCAGCGGGATGAGCGCCGACTCGATGATCGCGAGCTGATGGTCCAGCGTCTCGGCGAGGCGACCAGGCAGGTCGCCGACGAGCTGCACTTCGAGGCGCGCATCCTTGAGGGCGTTGACGGCGTTCGTCAGTGACTCGGTGTCGCTGGATGACCCATTGGGCTTGTTGCGGGCCTGCTTCTCCAGCGCGTTGCGGATGCCGCCGAGGTGTAGGGACGTGGAGTTCGTCGACATCGCGGCCTCGAGGTCGCCGAGCTTTTGCACCAGACTCGCCAGGGGGCCCGCGATGCGCGCGATCGGGTCGTCGTCGCCGCCGAACATCTTGCGGCGGGAGAACTCGGCGCGGATCTCGGCCCAGCGAGCGCGCTGGGCGTCGGTCATCGCGCCGCGCAGCTCGGCAAACTTCAGCAGGTTCTGCTCGGCGCCGGTCGTGAGCGTTTGAGCCTCCTGCTGGTAGTGGTTCGAGATCACCTGCTCGACCTCGGCCACGTTCATCACCGAGGCGAGCTTCTCGACCATCTTGTTCATGTTCCGGTAGGACCCCTGCAGCTGGAAGCCAGGCTCGGTGCGGTAGTCGTCCTGCATCGCCGCGGACTTGATGTAGGCCTGGTTGACGTCGAGCACGACGTCGCGAATGACCATCATCTTCGCCATCACGTCGCCGATCTCCTGCGCCTCGACCGGCGAGTACTCGTGGTCGAAGTCCGACAGCGTGACCTGCTCGCCGCGTGCCATGCGGGCGAAGCGGTCGACGTCGTCGCGATGCCGCGTCGACAACGGCGCCGTGACGGCGTTAGACGTCAGCGCGTTCTCGATGTAGCTCATCTCGAACGCGTTCTCCTTGCCGGACAGCACATCGCCCAGGTTGTAGGTGTCCGCGCGGTTGGCGAGCATGTCCGGGATCCGGAAGCGGTCGCCACTCTCCGTGTAAGGGTTGCCGGCCATGACCACGGCGAAGCGCTTGCCGCGCAAGTCGTAGGTCTTCGTGCGTCCGTTCCAGACGCCCTCGATGCGGCGCGTGGAGTCACACAGCGAGATGAACTTCTGCAGCAGCTCCGGATGGGTGTGCTGGATGTCGTCCAGATACAGCATCACGTTGTTGCCCATCTCGAGCGCGAAGTTGATCTTCTCCACCTCGCGGCGGGCCGTGGCGTTGGGCGCCTGGTCGGGGTCGAGCGACACGACGTCGTGACCCAGCGCGGGGCCGTTCACTTTCATGAACATCAGTCCGAGCCGGTTCGCGGCGTACTCCATCAGCGTCGTCTTGCCGTAGCCGGGCGGCGAGATGAGCAGCAGCAGTCCGCTGCGATCGCTGCGCCCTTCGTCGCCGGCGGCGCCGATTTGTTTGGCGAGGTTGTCCCCGATCAACGGGAGATACACCTCGTCGATGAGGCGGTTGCGGACGAACGTCGTGAGCACCTTGGGCTCCAGCTCGGCGAGCCGCAGTCGCTCGCGCTGTTGGGCCAGCAGGTCATGCGCTTTCGCCCGATAGGCGCGGTACGCGGGGACGCGGTGCGCGCGGAACTCGCCGAGTCGCGCCAGAAACTGGTCGATGCAAATCGTCAGCTCGCCGCCCACGACGCGGGGGTGCTGGCCGAGGAGGTCGCCGACCACCGCCGTCGTGCCCACCGCCGATACGTCGCGCGCGAGGACGTCGCCGGTCAGGTGCAGCATTGCCGCCTCGTCGACCAACCTCGCGAAGTCGACCTCGCGCGCATGCTGTCGCGCGTAGGCGCGAATCCAACTCGTCGTGAGTTCGATGACCGCGGTCAGGGAATGCTCGAGCTGCCGCAACTCCGCGTCGAATGCCGGTCGGTCGCCGGCTCGATCCGTGTGCGCGAGGAAGGACTCAAGGAGCTCTACCGCGGCGCCATCGGCCACAAAACGGGGCGTCGGCGCGACGAGTTCCTCGGCGAGGTAGCGAGCTGCTTCCTGCACTCGCTCATCGGTGGCGCCGAGAACCGCTGCGACGTCGTGCTCGCTCACGAAGTTCGCGATCGCGACCTCGAAGTTTGCGGTGAAGTTTCGAAGCGGCTCCGGATCGCTGTACGTGGAACGCAGCCGTCCGAGACTGTTCGCGCGCACGGTGAGGAGCTCTCGCGCCTCGCCGTCAGCGAAGGCGCAGAACGCCGTCGCGAGGACTCGAGCGCCAGGGGAGAAGCGCAGCAGGCCCGCGTCGCGGTACAGGGTCGTCGCGTGCTGGAGGATGAGCGCGGCGTCGTGGTCGTGCACGCCGCGCTCGTAGCCCTCGTCGTAGCGGTCCTCGATGGCGCGTCGCACCAGCTTCAGAGCCGCGTCGCGGTCCTGTACCGCGCCGACCAGCTGCTCCATCGAGACCGCGCCTTCACCGCGCTCGGCGTCCAGTAGCAGACACGCGGCGAGGTACTCCGCGCGGTAGGTATCCGGGGTTTCGGAGACGAGGTGCTGCGACCAGAACGGCTGGGTCGCCGCGAATGCCTCGTCCGCGATCGGCTCAAAGAACTCCGTGCCCGTCAGATGCAGGGCCATCTGCTCGCCGCGCGGAAGCAGCGTCAGCTCGGCCTCTTGCGTGTTGACGCTGAAGCGGTGGCGACCGAGGCGAATGACGTTCGCGCCATCCTCGAAGAGGTCGATCTTGTCGCGCAGCTGGCGAACCGCCTGGTCCCGCGTCGACTTCAGGCGCGTCTCCACGTCGTCCGCTTTGACGTCGTCGCCAAAGGCGCGCAGCTTCGCGGCGACGTCGCGCACCTTCATCACCATCGTGTCGGCCGCGAAGTACGCGTTCAGCTCATCGATGGTTTTGAGGGCGCTGGCGCGTCGCGTGACGCCAGCGATGACGCGAGCCGCGGCTTCGAACAGGGTGTGGACCTTGCGCTGGCGCTCCTCCAACAGCACTTGTTTCCGGGCCTCGAACGCCTCGTAGATCTCGTCGCGCTTCTGGGCGAGGTCGGCGAGGAACACGTCGTGGGCCGAGAAGCGGGCCTCGAGCTCCTCGTGCTGGATCATCACGCGGGTGAGCTGGTCGTCGCAGGACTCGGGCGTCGCGCACATCGCGAGCGCGCTGGTGACGGTCTGCGCCAGCAGCTGGAACTGGACGGCGAACTCCGCCTTGCCCTCGCGCTCCATGAGCGACGAGGTCGTGTTCACGAGCATCGCCCGGGCGCGGTTTTGCTGGCCGAGAATCTCGGCGATGTGCTCCAACACCTGAGTGCGCTTGTTGGGGTCGTCGACCTGGAGCCCGCTCACCACCTCGGT
>JBFIHF010000277.1:0-8803 GCA_041601915.1 Bradymonadaceae bacterium | reverse complement strand
GTCGTGGCCGAAGAACGGCAGCAGCGATGCCTCGAGCTCGTCACGGCCGGCCATCAGCGCCACGTAGCCGATGCCGTGACTGCGCAGCAGCGCTTCGTACTCGACGAGAAACGGGGTGCTCGTGGTGTCGCGGCGGTTCCAGACCGCGGCGAGTCGGTGTGGTGGGCGCGTGATGCGCCGGAACTCGGCGCGCGTCGTCAGCGGATCGAACCAGTGCAGCGCTTGGGCGGCGGTCACGAGGTCGACGGAGGCGTCGTCGAGCGTCGTCGCTTCGGCGGGCGCGATCACGCAACGAGGTGCGTCGACTTCGGCGCTCAGCGCCTCGGCCATCGGGGCGTTGGGCTCCACAGCGATGACATCGAGCCCCGCTTCGACGAGCAGCCGCGTGAAGATGCCCGTGCCGGCCCCTACGTCAGCGACCGTCGCGCCTTCGAACAGGTAGCCGGCCTCGAACAGGTGTTCGATGATCGCGCGCGGATAGGTGGGACGGTGCTTTCGGTAGTCGTCGACGCGGTCGGAAAAGCGGGTCGTGTTCTGCATCGCCGGTCCTACTTGAGGATGATCTCGACGCGCGGGCCGGCCTCGAGCACGACTTTGCCCTGCGACCGGTGCATGTCGCCGTCGATCGTGTAGACGAACGGTTCGCGCGAGTTGATCTCGACGAAGTCCGTGACCTTCGACGCCGCCTTGTCTGGCGGCATCGGCACGCCCATCCGGATGCGTGGCAGCTGCGCGGCGAGCGCGCCGGGCTTCATCATGAGGCCCAGCACGTGGAAGGCGTGCTCGCGCTCTTCGCATCGGACGAACGGGCGAAAGCCGAGGCCGATCTGGTCGATCGTCGCCGCCAGCAGCGACGTGTACTCGCGCTCCGGCCATTCCTCGTCCGCGAACGTCGCTCGCGCCACGAACGGCCGGACGATGTCCTTGACGAGCTGGGCGCCAAACGGAAGCCCCGCGATCGCCTTACCCAGCAGCACCGCGGCCGTCAGCGGGGTCGGTGGGTTCCCCGTGTCGTAGTAAATCTCCAGGAAGTTCGACACGACGCCGTTGCCGAAGATGAAGCCGTACCGGGTGTCGTCCTGGTCGGTGATCTTGAGCATGTCCCGCTGCGTCGTCTCGAACGGCACACCCGTGTAGTACTTGTCCACGAGGTTCGCGAGCAGCCGCGCCGGTGTGCCCTCGATCCCGATGCCATCGGAGATCGTGTTCATCGTGCCGCCGCGCAGAAACGTGATCTTGGGCAGCGGCTCGTCGCCGTAGACCTCGATGAACGTGGTCAGCGAGACGTGGTTCGTGCCGTCGCCCCCGTTCAGCGCGAGGATCTCGATGCCGGAGCGCTTGAACTGCTCGGCGACGGTGACGATGTCATCGACCTTGTTCGTCAGCTCGTAGGTGTCCTCGGAGCCCAGCACGTAGGCGAGCCGCCGCATTTGCTCAGGATACCGCCGATTTCGACGGCTGTGCGGGTTGGTGATGATTCCGATACCAGGCATGCCGCTCTATACCACTGCGCTGGGGCTGGTTCGATCTTCGATTGCGCGTTAGCGAACGGAGACGTCCGTGAACTCGAGGTAGAGCGTACCGTCCGGCGTTTCGAAGCGCGTGTCCGGCACTCCTTTGGAAAGTGCGGGAAGTGGGAAGTGCGTGGCGC
Organism: Bradymonadaceae bacterium; assembly: GCA_041601915.1. Lineage (GTDB taxonomy): Bacteria > Myxococcota_A > Bradymonadia > Bradymonadales > Bradymonadaceae > JBFIHF01. Next base: position 7,152 of record JBFIHF010000277.1, on the reverse strand, counting down.
GCCGTCTCGGGGGTAGCCTGTGCAAAGTCAACAGATTACAGGTTCGTTTGGCACCCCTTTGCGAAGTGCGCTGCAACCCCTTTGCGAAGTGCGCACCGGCTCCCCCGGCTCCCGTTTGCGAAGTGCGGCGGCAATGCATATGACGTCACCTACCTTCATCCGCGGAAGGCGAAATGTACGTGAACTGTCTCGAAGACCAGGACACACAATGTTGGGGGATGAGGACTGGCCTTCTGCGGCTGCCGTCGCGCCTTAGCGGAACACCGATCGTGGGAACGCTAACACGGCTGCGGAGTAGTTGCTGCTGGGATGCTCGAGCACGATGACTTCGCCCCGCATTCGCGAATCTGGATTCCAAACGGCATCTCAGCGTGGGGGGACGGGAACGAGTGGGTCGGGTCCGCGCTCAGCCAACGTAATCGTGCGAACTTCGAGCATTTCGACCGTGTCGCCATCGCCATCGAGGTCGCGGGCATCGGGCTCCAACCGCGAAATCTCAAGGGATAGTGTTTCTCCGTCGAGCGTTGCGCTCCCCCCCGTAACGGTGTCGCAGAGTCCCGAGCGCCAAGTGATTCCACCATCGGAACGAATCATCGCCTCGCCAACTAGGCCGAGTTCAGAGTTTTCTCGCAACCGCCCATGGCTGTCGATTACTATGGATCGCCGGTTCTCGGTGAGATCGTCTGTGGCAACGACTCGGCCCAACTCGGCTTCCATGTATGTCCGTGCCCGACGTGTGCTCCGCCAGGCCCCCACGAGAGGAGATCCCCGCCATGCGTTGTCCCACGATTGGGCGCGCACGGCGCGCAGAACGCCAGGAGCCGCGGAGATCTCCAAGCGGTCGCCTGTCACAGCTAAAATCTGGGTGCTGCCACCGCCCATGACGAATGACAACGTCACTGAATTAACCGTAATCGGCGGGCCAAGCGTGAGCACGGCCGACTCGGTGCCTCCGTTGTCGGATTGCTCAAAGTCCACCTCGACTTCGCCGCATGGACCGATGTGAAGCTCAAGTCGACCGAGAGGGCAGTCTTCCAGCATCAGGTCGTCGACAAGCCACGAGCCGACGAGCACGCCCGGATCGGTGCAGGCCTCGAGCGGCAGACGTAACCGACCTGCAGCCGACGATTGCTGATCGTCGGAAATCGCAGTCGCGAGGAATTGGTACACCTTGCCGGGCCGAATCAGCAGATTCTCGATGCGAGGCAGATCGTCGGCATTCTGCGCATGGTCCGCCCCGTACCAGATTCTCCAATCCAGAAGAGGTTCGTCGTCTTCGGGGCGACTCAAAGTGATCTCGCGGGTCGACGCCCACGAGGGCCAACTCACGTCGGTCAACGAGTTCACGTCCGTCAGCTCCATCAGATCCATGGAGCCCTCGCGTCCGACTGGGAGCCAGATTGGAGGGGTGGGTTGGCGGATCGTGCCGGACTGCGTGGTCCAGACCTGGTATGCGGGAGCTCGTTCCCAAAATCCGACCATTCCACCGACTACCTGCACCTCGCCTGCGTCCGGATGCAAGCGAACCGACGACGCGTTCGCGCTCCACGCATCCAGGGCAAAGGCGAACCCGATTCTCGAGGGACGCAACAAGGGTCGCGTGTACGATGGGGTAGGAAAATTGATCGTAAGGTCGGTCCCGCGGGCGAGCGGGATCGTGACATCGTAGTCCCCCCCGCCGCGAGCGAACCCCGGCAAGGCGGCGAAGCCCGCATGCGTGCTGCTCCACGCAACCGCCCACGCTCGCACGGGGTAGGAGAGCGCCGAAGATATGCCGGTGGTATTCGTCCGCGAGTCGCTCTCGACAACACCGTGAATCTCACCGAACAAACCCACACCGAACGAAATAGGCGAACTGGCAGCCTCGAAACGCGCCAAGACCGACGTTCGCGCGCCAGGGCCGATCCAGCCTGCGGGCTGTCGTCCCGGGGGCACGAGGTAGTGGCCGCGGGGTACGCGCCAGAACGTGGCGCCAACGCCTTGCTCGTCACCAATGAGGGTCACGGTGTAGTATGCGAGCTCCTCGGCGATGGAGAATCTTGGCTCATCGAGTTCTATCCATTCCAAGTCGGTGCCTTCGCCGATCACGACTGCCCTCCATCGCGACTCGAACGACTGGATGCTGAATGCGGCGTCGGGTGGCCAGTTTGGATCCACGATATCAAAATCGCGATTTTTCGCGCCGCTGTCGTTGGTGCCAACGGTTCCCGTTTCGGGCGCCCAAGCGTCGCCGTTCGCTCGTCTCGAATCACGACATCCCGCCGCACACATGAGGCAGACCAGTGCTGCCGACAACGTTAATCGTCCCATAACCCAGCATCACGGAACACGGAATTGTCTGCGTACTTCATCGTGACACGCTCGAACGTCTCAACGGCGGCACTGGTACTCGCAGAATTTGAAGGAGACGCCGAAAAATAACCCATTGAGCCATAATCGCCGCTGAGATTGAACAGAGGGTCCGCGATGGGATCCGGCGATTTCGATGCGTCGGCACGGATTTCCTCGTAGACTGCCCATGCGCCGAGCAGGGCCTCAATGTCCTTTGAGTCAGGACGTGTTTCAAATCGGACCCACGCCGACCATGCGCAATCGCTGCTCGTCGTCACCGGTATGCAAGCCGTGACAGGAGCCCCGACGGGGAGGCGACGGGCTCGCAGCCAGAGAATGTCTTCGTTTGGGTGCAGTGAGACGATAATGTCGTGGGGCGCGGACGCACTCCATCGGGTCAGCGGGACACGAGGGTCCAAGCCCGAGGTTGCGTCGTCGGGGCTCCCGCATGCGGCGACGACGAGGGCGAGAAGCAGCGACACGGCTCTTGTGATCACAGGTTCACTGCTCCAACAATGTGGATATCAACGACGTCCTGGAGGTGAAAGTCAGGGGCCTGATGGAACGAATGATCCAAGAGCTGGGCGGCGCGGTCGAAGGTAAGGTTACGAATGTACGGCGTAGTGGTGAGAGCGTGATTGGGATTGGCATCCCCTTCCAAGACGGCCTTACGACTATAGTTGAATAGCCAGGTTATCTCCCAAGTGTTCGCACCGTTGTAGAAGAAATCGGGATCACATGAGTTTAGCCGACCACAATCTGAATCGTCCTGCTTCGTATGAGCCTTCGACTGGTGGCGGGTCTCGTGGACAAGGGTTGCTGCCCGATAATGGGGCGGCTTCAGGTTGGGTGGAAAGCCAGCGTTTCCGAAGTCCCCCCAGAAGTACTTGGGGTAGAAGATGACGGTCTTGTTGAGTTGCGAGGGATTGAATGCGCCAGTCGTCGAGCTAGCACCAGGACACTCGGGCTTGAATCGCTTGCTGTAGTTGTGGACATAGTTCGCACCCCAGACCAAGATGTCGACCTTGTAGTAGCTCGTGTTGAGGTTCCAAATGTAGTCCGTCGATGAGAACCGTAACACGGACAGGGCGTTGTACTGCCTCACGAGCGCTGACCCAATGTAGCCGCCCGTGTCGTCATCGCCCCAGCCCCACCCGTCATTCCAATCCCCCTCGCTAATGTGCCGGTTGTTCCAGAGGTTCCGGTTCGCCTCCGACCAGGCGGCCTCATAGTGATCCATCTGAACAGTGATGTACCAATCTCCCGAGAATACGCCGTTGGCGTCGTGGTCGGTCCAGTGACACGGCAGGTGGTTGCCAGCCGTAGGCGGATGAGCTGACACCGGGACTGGGGCGACGTAAGTACAGAAAGCGGCTACGAGGCAAACGATAAGTTCGCGCATGAACGGCTCCAACTACGGAGGAGTTGACAAGAAGAGCGGGCCACTGACGATCTCATCGGCGGGTGGTGTGATCAGCGGCAGCTCGGTAACATCATAGACATCTGTCACCATCCAACGGTCGACCAACGGAAGTATGGCCAGGACCTCGGACTCGGCGCGGAACCGGAGCAAGCGCCGAACGGCGAACTTTCTCACCGACGTGCTGGTCGAGCTCGTGGCCACAGCCTGCAACCCGTCGACGGCTGCGGTGTTTTCAAGTTTCCACGCGATGTAGGTCAGCCCCCGAATTGCCGCGAACCGAATCGTGAGCTCCTCGCCGACGCTTGACACGTGGCTGGCGTCCAGCGGGTACCGTTCTGGGGGGACGGCGGCGGATCCCTGCAACTGCAACAGCTCAATGGACTCTGGCGTGATCAGGCTTCCCACCAGCTCGATTAGCATCCATCGCTGCCAGTAGGCTGCTTCCGGCAATTCACTCAGCGCCTGCGCGACGGTGGCGACGACCTCCGGCGCGTGGTCGCGAAGAAGAAAAATTCGCGCGATGTGCACCTCATAGTCAGCGATCGACATCATGTCTGCTAAGTGTTCCCCTAGGGTCTGGCCAATCTGGGTGGTAGGCAATTTGAAATCCAGCTCTCCTTGAGCGATCTCGATCTCGTGGTCTGGGTGTTGATCCGTGCAGTACGGCTCCGCTGGCGAGTAGCTGAACGCTGGGTCCAACGCCCACCCGCCACCGTCTGGCAAGACGCAGTCCAGTCGCCGGTACTCAAGGTCGTCCACGGCCCCTGACGCCGGAAGGTTCACGATCAGGCGTACGACGCCGGCCTGCCGAAGCTCGACGATCGCATCACCTCCATCACGAGTCACAGGCAGCAGGTGTTCTACGGTTTCGCCGGTTGTGAGCTGCATCTCAACACTCGCGGCGGTTTCCGAGGCGTCGATGTCGACGATCGTAAGGGATCGCAGCTCCACTGGCGTGGCGAAGGTGTAGACCTGCCGCCCACCGCGCGCTTCGTCATCAGGGTGATCGACCAGACCATCGGCGTCGTCGTCAACGATGTTCTCGGCGACGATGATCATCGCCCCTCGCTCGGTCTTCGTCGACAGGTCGGGGTCCGCGCCATTAGGCGCGCTTGCATCGTAGATGAGACAGACGTCAGGCCCCTTCTCTCTCGTTCGTGCATCTCACGGTGAAGTCGTTCGCGAATTGATCTTTCACGACGGTACCGCCCGGAAGTGGTGTGCCTTCAAGGTCCTGAGAGAAGTCGACCGACCGCTGACATTTCTCGGACAATCGGACCAAGGAAGCGTTGGGGTCGAACGCCGCAACAATCCCGACCACGCAAGGTCGTTCAACTGTGACGGGTGGATCTAAGACGATGGAGTAGGTGCTGGTGACGCCGATCGGAACGATGGTTCCCGATTCAACGAGATAGCCATCGTCTACGGTTATGTGCAACGCGACGACGTCGCCGGCAGGCACATCAACGGCCCTCGGCCTAGCATCTCGACCGGTCAACAGGAGGTTGAGCCAGTGCGGTTCACTGGCTAGAAGTTGTACGTGCCCCGACGCATAGATCGCTTCGACTTCAGATACTCGAACTGACGCCGAAGTTACGCCGGACATCGACAGATCACCCTGCGGATCTAGTTCTGTCACGGTGAGCACCACCGCGAGCGACGCTACGTTCGAAGGCGGGTCGTCGAGCGGCTCAGTCTGCGGGTCGCAAGCGCTCGCTGCCGTTAAGATAGCGAGGAGGCAAGGCAGAGCCGTGCGTTCGTGCATTCAATTCCCTATCTTTGGGGGGTTGCTGATTTGAGAGTACCGTGTGGACTGGCGAGGATCAACTTTCGCTTAACGCGCTTCGAGCCAGCGGCCCGATCGGCGAGGTGCACCTCTCTCGCAGAGGACTTTCGGCAATGCAAAGCCGTGCGACTACACTGGTGATGAGAAGGATTCTGGGTGGCGCAGCTTCAACCCTGCCCGCCGACTGCTGGGCACTCAAGACGAATCTCCAACAAATCTGCGGCCCGCGAAGAACACAAGACGCTCGACCCGGGTGGCGCAGTTCACGCAGAGTTCCGACTACTCGTACGCTGCCTCGTATGATTAATCGACGCCACGCGTGCGGACCGTCAGCTGAGCGGTGAGCACCGACTTCGTAGAACCGTGGAAAACCCACGCCAGCCAGCATCGGGAGACGCGCCAAACCGACCGGAGGTGCCGCTGCACAACGACTCGGAGTTTGCCCTGCGCGAGCCAGTGCGCGGCCGGCAAAACTTTCACGGCACGAAGAGCCTCGACGGCGCCCGCGTCGCTTCGATGGCGCACACGTTATGCGAGACCGCACGGAAGAACTGGGATCCGACCAACCGCATACCTGCGAGAGGTCTTCCTCCGATCGCTTGCAAACCCTGGCACCGTCAGACTGTCCGCCGATCTCCGAGACTGAGCCGCTTCACACACGGCGCGCTCGGGCCGTCAACTACGTGCTTCGTCGATGTGGTACAGTTCATGAACCCTGAGAAAGCTCGCTGCATCCTGGTCCCGGATACGAGTTACCACGGTGCAGCGAGTGTTTGTTGACGTGGACTGCCTTGCCGCGCGCTGAGTGCAGCGCGAACATGCTTCGTCGCTTTCCACTGTAGGGTGCGAACATGACTTCGACTGTGAGCGTGTTGGTGCGCGGTGTTCATGAACCCGGCGAACGCACGATGCACGGCAGGGTCGTGCAGGGAATGCGAGTCGGGTTCGGACTGCCCTGAAGCCGCAGAGTGCGTCGACCGCTATGGGGTCGCGCGTGACGTCGAGCAGGCATTCTGTCGCGCTGTCGCACAACCGTAGGCGAGCCGCGCCACAGTTCGCGGGCGTGCCGCTCGATACCACTGCGCTGGGGTTGGTTCGATCTCCGATTACGCGCGGCAGTTATCGCACGGCGACGTTCGTGAACTCCACGAAGAGCTTCCCGTCCGGGGTCTCAAACCGTGTCGGTAGTACCAGGGGCCCGAAGGGCTTGTAGCTGCCGCGCGTCGTGGTCAGCTTCGCCTTCTTGGCACCGCCGGGGTGGTAGCTCCAGCCGAGCAGCTTGCCGTCCTGGCCGATGAACCCGACGTACGCGTCGCCGGGCGTGTATCCACCCTGGGCCGGGTAGCTCACGCGAAACGCCTTCGCCTTGCCCCCAAACGGGCTGGTTGTCGGTCCGAGGTCTTCGAGTTTCGGGTGGTCCCAGCCGATGTGGAACTCGAACAGGAACCAGTACGAGTCGTTGGTGAACCATTTGTGCGCCGCAATCTCGGCGTCCGTGCGCAGGTCGGCGGCGTTGATCGGGATCTCGGTCGTCTTGCCGTCGATCGTGACGCGGACGATGTGCTTCTTCACCCACCACTCGTGATGCCGAGTCGCACCGCTGTGGTGCTTG
>JBFIHF010000276.1:0-8822 GCA_041601915.1 Bradymonadaceae bacterium | reverse complement strand
CGGGCAGTCGACGTGCGCGTAGTGACGATTCTGCGTCTCGTACTCGACGTGAGCGGTCGAGATCGTGATCCCGCGCTCTTTCTCTTCCGGAGCCTTGTCGATCATGTCGAAGTCCATCGCCTGACCACCGAACTTCTCGGAGAGGACCTTCGTGATCGCAGCCGTCAGCGTGGTCTTGCCATGGTCAACGTGACCAATGGTGCCAATGTTGACGTGCGGTTTGTTGCGCTCGAATTTTGCCTTACCCATCTCAATGCTCCGTTCGTAAACGAATCACAACCGTTTGAATGCGCGCCGAAGCGCAATACGCCAAAGCCCTCGATCGGAATTGAACCGATGACCCCTTCCTTACCATGGAAGTGCTCTACCCCTGAGCTACGAGGGCGTATTTTGAAGTGGTGGGGGAAGGATTCGAACCTTCGAAGGCTGAGCCGCCAGATTTACAGTCTGGTCCCTTTGACCGCTCGGGAACCCCACCGAAGACTCGAACAAAGCGGGAGACGGGATTCGAACCCGCGACCCTCAGCTTGGAAGGCTGATGCTCTACCAACTGAGCTACTCCCGCGCTTTTTGTGCTGACGTCACGAGAATCAAGTCCCGCGACCGCCGTGAAGCTGGCGAAGGGACTTGAACCCGCAACCTGCTGCTTACAAGGCAGCTGCTCTACCAATTGAGCTACGCCAGCGTGCGAGGCTTCGGAAAACACGCATTCATGTCAAAGAACCCACCGATTTGGACCGGCGGGGGCCGGTACTACTACTTTCCACGGTGCGTGCTGTCAATGCTTCTCGCACCCATCGCGTGAGTCAGCCCGAACCGAGACCGACGGACGAAAAATTCCGCGCCCTCAACCGTCGACCTGGCGACGCCACTCGTACATGGCCACACCCGCTGCGACCGAGACGTTGAGCGACTCTGCGCCCGTTTGCATCGGAATGCGGGCCCGAAAATCGCACTTCTCCGCGACGAGGCGGCGGATCCCGTCTCCTTCGCCCCCGACCACGATCGCGATCTTTCCGCGCAGATCGACCTGCGCAATCGTCTGATCGCCATCCATCATCATCCCTACCGACCAAAAGCCGGATTCGGCGAGCGCCTCCAACGTGCGTGCGATGTTGGTGACCTGGACCACGGGCACCCGATACGCGAGGCCCGCCGATGTTCGAATCACGGTGTCCGTCACCACGGCCGCGCGATCCTTGGGGATCACGACCGCCGACGCGCCGAGCGCCGCCGCGGATCGAAGAATCGCGCCCAGATTGTGGGGATCCTGCACCTGATCGAGCACCACCACGCACCCCGCGGCGATCTCGCGCAGCGGTTCGAACGGCGCGTACTGAAACGGCTGAAGGACCGCGGCGATCCCTTGATGGTTGCCGCTCTGCGTCAGCGTCTCGAGTTCGACGGCGTCGACCGTGACGGTCAACCCCGCCAGCGAGAGCCCGTCGGCGCGATCCGCGCGATCCAACACGAGGCGTTCGATCTGATCCCGCGCCACCGCGAAGATCTCTTCGACCGGATGTCGACCGTAGACGATGGCCATTACAAGGACTCCCCGATCGCTTCCACGACCGCGCGCGGATCGCGGGCGAGCACGATCGGACGCCCCATCACGAGGTACGTCGATCCGGCGTCGATCGCTGCGGCCGGTGTCGCCGTGCGAGCTTGATCGTCGCCGGCGAGCCGTTCGCTGGCCGCGGGCCGCACACCGGGCGTCACGATCGTGGGGTCGCGCCCGAAGCGCTCCCGAATGTTCGCGACCTCGTTCGGCGAGCAGACGAGCCCGTGCGCGCCAGCATCCAAGGCGAGCTCACCGAGCTTGACGACCCAGGTTTCGAGATTGAGATCGACGCCCAGCAGGCGCGTCTCCGACGGAGAGAGGCTCGTCAGGGCCGTCACCGCGACCACCTCGAGGCTCTGCCCCGTGCGCAACGCGGCGTTCTCGACGGCTTCGGAGACCATCGCTCCCCCGCCCGAGGCATGCACGGTCACGAGGAACACCACGGGATGTTCCGTGGCGACGATGCGAATCGCGTCACCCACCACGGATGGGATGTCGTGGTACTTGAGATCGAGAAACACGCGCTTGCCGCGCTCTTCGAGCGCCGTCAGGATCCGAGGGCCGAACGCGGTAAACATCCGGCTCCCGATCTTGTACCGCGTGACGAGCGAGCCCACCCGATCGACCACCGCGAGCGCCTCTTCGATCGTATCGACATCGAGGGCCACGATCAGCTTGTTCGCGACCAGTTTTCTTTGTCTGTCGTCCATCCCGACTGTCTACCGAGCGGACCGTATGCTTGGCAAGCGCAAGCCGCGCGAGCCGTACGCGCTACGCCGAAACCACCACGCCGGGGTTCATGATCCGCGCGGGGTCGACGACATCCTTGGCCGCGCTCAGGATCTGTTGAAAGAGCGCCGGGGTCTGCTGGTCGTACCACGGACGGTGGGTCCGCCCCACGGCGTGGTGGTGCGTGATCGTGCCCCCGTACTTCAGGATCGCGTCACCGGCGGCAGCCTTGACCTCGCGCCACTGCGCGATCTCGCTCCCCGGCTTCACCGCGCCGATGAACGTGTAGTACGGGGCGACTCCGTCCGGGTACACGTGCGTGAAGCGACAGGTGACGAGTCCGCCGCCGCAGATGCGGTTGAGGGCGTCGATCACCGCCCCCTTCACCCCGCGGTGGAACTCTTCGAACTTCGACCACGTCACGGCGGACTCGAACGTGTCCGCCATCACGCCGAGCGAGACGAGGTTCGTCTGCAGGTACGGCCCGTCGAAGAACGCGCTGCGCCAACTTCCGGCCGCCGCATCATGGCTCTCGTCGCCCGGTTCGCGGTGCCGCGCGCCATCGGGGCACAGGCCGCCATGGTCGGCAACGCATTGCATCGCGAGCGCCATGCGCTCCCGGACCGCGACGCCGTGCGCCTCGAAACCGACGATCAGCACGTGGCTGCCGTCGAACGAGACCTGGTTGATCATCGCTTCGTTCTTGTCCAGGAGGCGGCAATTCGACGGCCACAACCCGGACTGCCCCAGCGCTCGCACCGCGTGCACGGCATCGGCGAAGCTCGTGAAGCGAAAACTTGCCGTGGCGCGGTGATCGGGACGGCGCTGAAGTCGCATCCACGCTGATGTGATCACCCCCAGCGACCCCTCCGACCCCAGGACGAGTCGGTCAGGGCTGGGCCCGGCGCCGGACGCCGGCAGTTGTCGCGTTTGCAGCACCCCAGCCGGCGTCACCATCGTGGTCGCTTGCACGAAATCGTCGATGTGGGTCTTGTTCGTCGCGAAGTGGCCCCCGGCGCGCGTCGCAATCCAGCCCCCGAGCGTCGAGAATTCGAACGATTGCGGGTAATGCCGCAGCGTGAGCCCCGACGCGACGAGCTGATCTTCGATGGCCGGGCCGAACGCGCCGGCGCCGATCCGGGCGCAGAGGCTGGTCGAGTCGATGTCGCTGACTCCCGCGATCCCGCTCATGTCCATGGACACGACGCCCCGGTAGTCGCCCGAGATGTCCGTCCCGACCCCATTGACGACGCTCGTTCCGCCGCCGAACGGAACCACCGCGACGTTCGCTTCGCTCGCCCATTCCAGAAGTCGAAGCACCTCGACGTCGCCGGAGGGATAGGCCACAGCGTCCGGAGGCCCAACAAACTCGCCGCGAAACCCGCGGACGAGATCGGGGTACGCGCGTCCGTAGGTGTGTCGCACGCGGCTCGAAGCATCCGCGCGGCAGCTGTCATCGGGTGGTTTGATCCGGGGCGGCGCGAGCTCCACGTCCTGCAACGGCACCGGCGTCGTCGGCGCGCCGACCTCGAGGCCGAGTGTACCGTGAACCATCTGGCCCAGATTCTGGCGTTCCTCCGCCGTCATGAATCGATCGGACCAGCCCCATCCCCAATGATTTCGTGCTCGCGACATCGCTGCCTCAGTGCCTGGACTCCATCGAGCGTGGCACATTTCGGTCGCCGGCGCGCGGCAAACTCGCGCCGCGAACTTGGGTCTTCGCGACGCGCAGGCTACGATGGGCCATGGAAGATCTCGACCACTGTGACGACGAAACCCACGACCACGGCGCGACCGTCGAGGATGTGGGCGCGACGCTGATGGACGAAGCGACCTATCGCGACGCCTCCGAGCTCTTCAGCGCGTTCGCGGACCCCAACCGGCTCAAGATCCTCGATGCCCTGCGCATCGGCGGCGAGATCTGCGTGTCCGACGTGATCCAGATCACGGGAATGAGCCAGAGTGCGGTGTCGCATGCGCTCAAACTGCTGCGTCTGCGCCGACTGGTCGCCGGTCGGCGCGAAGGGCGCCACATCTACTATCACCTGCTCGACGAGCACGTGTCGAAGCTCGTCGAATTCGCGCTCGAGCACCTCGCCGAAGACGCCTGAAGCCTAAAGCTCACAGATGTGCCTCGAGGAACGCCAGCGTCTTCGACCACGCGTCGTCCGCGGCTTCCTTGGAGTAGCGATCGCCGGACGGATTTGCGAACGCATGATCGACGCCGTCATAGACGTGAATCTGCGCCTCCTTGCCCGCCGCCTCAAGAGACGCCTCGAACAGCTTGACCTGGTCGACCGGAATGCCCTGATCTTTGGCGGCGAAGATGCCGAGCAGCGGCGCGGTGAGCGGCGCGAGTTCCTCGGGGGTCGTCTTGACGCGGCCGTAGTACATCACCACCGCGGCGATGTCGGCGCCCTGCGTGAGTGCGGCCTCGAGCGACCAGCCGCCGCCGAAGCACCACCCCATGACGGCGACCTTCGGTGCCCCCTGGGCGGCAAGGAACGCGCGCGCGGCCTTCAGATTCGCGACGCCGTTCTGCGGTGTGGCCATCGCCGCCGTCATCAGCGCTTTGGCCTCCTCGGGTTTGGACCCGAACTTGCCGCCGTACATGTCGACCGCGAGGACGACATAGCCGTGCGAAGCCAGTTTGGTCGCCATCTCGCGCACATTGTCGTTCAGACCCCACCACTCGTGGATCATGATCACGCCGCCCCTGGCGGTCTGCCCGTCGGGCTCGGCGAGGAATCCGGAGACGGGGGCGCCGTCGACGGTGCCGTACTGCACCGGCTTCGTCGTCGTCTGGAAGCTGCCTAGCGCTTGGGCCTCCGCTCCACTGGGCGCCGGCACCTCGTCGGCATGTTCGACCTGCATCGCCTCGGCGTACTTTTCATCCGACTTCGCCTGTCCCGCCGAATTCGAGCAGGAGACTACCAACGCCAGGACCCACATCCATCTCAGTAGCTTCATTCTCGCCTCCCAGGTTCCGAGTTTTCGCTACCCTACCAGTGCCACGGAGCCGCGCAACCGCAGCCGACGCCCTCGATCTCCGTCGCAGAACACGAGCGCTCGGAGCGCACTAGCGCCACCGCGGCGACCGCACTACACTCCCCGCGAATGAATCCTTCGATCTGGGACACGACATGATCACGAACTGGTGGTGGGCGGCACTGTTATCGTTGGGGCTTTGCGTGGGCTGCGAGCGCAAACCCGAAGATCTCGAAGTCTGGCGTACCTCCGAGGGCGGCTACGCGAAGATGGCCGAATGGGCCCAGAGTCCGGAAGAGTCCGACGCGGTGCGGATCCGAGCGGTCCAGATCCTGATCGAGGAACATCAGCCCAACCAACTGCAGCCGCTGCTGGAGGCGATCACCGACGAAGCGATGAAGAAGAAGCTCGTCGACGGTGCGCTGCCGACCGTGCAAGCGATGTGGGACAAGAAGGACTGGCCGAAGATCGACGCCGGGGCCGGCGGCCTCGTCAAGATCGAGGGCCGGTCCGAGTCCGTGGGTGCCAAGGACGCGGCGTACTTTCTGCAGCCGCACGCCGAGGGCGCCAGCCAAACCGCCTTCGAGACGATCCTCGCCCAGTGGATGTCCGAGGACCAGGACGTGCGCGATCAGCTCGGCGTCACGACCGTCGGACAAGTGGCCCCGCGCGCGGGCAAGCAGGCGATCGCGATGATGCTGAAGTGGCTGGAGACGACCAAGCAGCCGTCCGTCGTGGTGGACAAGATCGCGACGGCCTCAGCCGCGGACAAGAATACCGAGCTCGACGGCGCGCTCGCCGAAGCGATCCGAAAGCGGTGCGAGGCCGAACACCCCAACCTCTCGCCACAGACGGAGGTCGCGATGCTGAAGATGAATCACGAGAACATCGTGCCCTACCTCGAGATCGCGATTCAGGATCCGAAATCGCCGACGAAACTCATCGATGCCGCGATGGACGTCTACGCCCGAATCATGAAGGACCGCGCCGGTCCGCTGTTCAGTAAGCTCGTGGCGGAAAAAACGGACCTCTTGCGCTGGGTGTCCGCGACGCGCCTGATCGAGATTCGCGGCAAGGCCGGGGCGCTCGCCGCGGCCAACGCCCTGCCGTTGGAGACCGCCAGCTACGCCAAGCCGGAGGATGACTCGTTCAAGAAAGAGAGCGAGATCTTCTGCAACTTCGTGAACAGCGAACTGCGCTCCCAAGACGTCGACCCAACGTCGGTTGTCGCCCAGTTCTTGGGCTCCAGTCGGTGGCCGGTCGTCGTGCTGGGTGTCCAGTGTGCGAAGACGACCGGGGCCAAGGACGTCAAGGAGACGCTGGTCGCGATGAGCAAGGACAAGACCGCGCTGCCCGGTTGGGGCGAAGACAAGTCGCTGGGCGAACTCGCCGCGGACATCGCCGCCGAACTCTGAGTTTTGCCGCAGCGGCGTGCATGGAATAAACTCTTTGCTGACGCCCAGTTTTGAAGCCGGCTTTCGAGCGGCGCCCCGCCGATCGCCGACCCGCCGGAACTCTATGATCTTTGCGCTCCTCAAATCCCTGACCAGCCGCCGTGCGGTGAAAGACGAGGCGCCCAGCGTCCCGCTTTCGGATCAGGCCGATGAGGAGTTGATGCTCGCCTACGCCGCCGGCAACGTGGACGCGTTCGAGATCATCGTGAAGCGCCACGAGCGTCCGCTGTTCAACTTCATCCTGCGCAGCGTCGGGCGGCGCGACATCGCCGAAGAACTCCTGCAGGAGACGTTCGTCCGGATCATCAAGAGCGCCTCGAAGTACCAGACCACCGCGAAGTTCACGACCTGGGCGTACACGATCGCCCGCAACATCTGTATCGATCGAGCGCGCAAGTTCAAGAAGCGCAAGGAACTGTCGCTGGATCGCAGCGTCGGCAATGACGACGGGGGTGCGACGTTCTTGGACAACGTCGTCGATGAGCGCGCCTCGTCGGGTGGGACCGAGCTCGAGAAAAAGGTCTTTCTCGAGCGATTGCAGGCCGCGCTGCAGGATTTGCCGGAAGAGCAACGCGACGTGTTCGTGATGCGAGAATTCTCGGGGCTCAAGTTTCGCGAGATCGCGGAGGTACTGGAGATCCCGGTTCCCACCGTCAAGAGCCGCATGCGCTATGCCCTGGAGGCCCTGCGTGGACACCTTGCGGCGTACCGCGATCACAGCTTTGATGAAGAGGAGAAGTTGGAAGTCGGGGGGGCCGAATGACGAATTTTCAGATCCACCCCACCTCGGATGCGTTGAATGGGTTGTCGGCCGAAGAGCGGCCGGCGTGGGAACAAAGAGGCGGACGAACCGTTGCACTTGAGTGCGGTTCATCTAAGGATACACGGTAATGAGCGCTGACCGATCCACAGAGAGCATCATCGACCTCATCTACGGAGACCTCTCCGACGATGAAGCTCGGCAGATGCGCGAGGATCTCGCAGATTCTGCGGAGGATCGTCGCGATCTCGGAGATTTCGAGAGTCTGCTGGGCCGAGTCCGCGAGGCGATGCCGATTGAAGAGGTGTCGCCGTCGATCCACGCCTCGATCATGGACGCGGCGCGCCTCGGCGCACAGAGCACGGACAACGATCGCCTGATCCGACGGACCGCGCCTGAAGCCGGGATCTGGAGTCGACTGGGGCGCGGACAAGCCTCACAGATTGCGCTCGTCGCCGCAGTGCTCGTCGCAGGGCTGTTCGTGGTGCGTGCCGTGGATCGGAGCGAGTCGCCGCTGCATGCTCCCGCAGGCAACATCAGCTCGATGGAAGAGGCGGCGCCGACCCTCGCCGCGCGGACCGAACTGGTCGCCGATGAGAAGGCAGACCCCGCCGCCGCGGCTCCGGTTGGCGGTGAAGGCGTAGAGGATGCGATCGGCGGCGCACTGGCCGACCAGTGGACGCCGGAGCCGAGCAACGGTCCCGGAAAAGCGAACGCCGCGCCCCCCGTCCCGCCGGTTGCCACGGCCGAGGCTCCCAGTGAGGCGCCTGACGTCGCCGCGTCGCTACGCAAGGAACTTTCGAACACCCGCGAGCGTGCGAAGGCCTACGATCGCGACGAGCGTCAGGACGAGGTTGCACCGAAGGCCGAGCCTGCCGCGAAACCGGACGAGAAGCCGATGGCTCCCCCATCCACGCGTCAGACTGCCGCAAAGCCGGCTCCCGCCAAGGATATGATGGCGCCCAAGCGCAAAGCCAAGCGCAGCGACGGCAACAAGAAGGGCGAAGCGAGTTCGTCGTTGTCGTTCGGAGACATCGAGCTCGACCAGGACAAGATGAGTGACTCGAGCAGCTCGACCTACTCCAACAGCGGCCGGGCACACGGCAAATCCGGGCTCGACATGCCCGCTCCGGCGCCGGTGCCAGAGGTCCAAGCTGTCGAAGAGAAGGAGCAGCGCGAGTATCGGGCGCCGGCCAACTCGATCTCGCAGGTGAACGAGTACTTCCGTAATGGCGACTACGGCGGGACGATTCGCGCCGCCGACACGTTCCTGGAGACCAACAAGAGCGCCTCGGAGTCCGAACGGGCGAGCGCGATGTTCGTCAAAGCG
>JBFIHF010000275.1:0-8854 GCA_041601915.1 Bradymonadaceae bacterium | reverse complement strand
CGCGTAGAGCATCATGTTCATGACCGTTTCCGGGTCGAGGAGCCGCTCGCGACCGGGTTTGCAGTTCGCCCACATCGGGCCCTCGAGGCCCTGGAGGTGGTTGAAGACCTCGGTGAGCATCGCGTGGAGATCGCGCATGAAGGCTACGTACAGGCCTTCGGGGTCGTCGATGACGAGATGGTAGTGGTTGCTCATGATCGCGAGCACCAGCAGCCGGATCTTGTAGCGCTCGGCATAGTGCAGCACGAGGTAGACGAAGATGTTCAGGTTTTCGGGGGTCGGGGTGAACCGAAAGCAGCCGTTCGCGGTGCGGCGGGTCAGCATCAACGTCTGGTGTTTGTACACGGGGTTTGGTGCGGTCATAGCGCCTCCTTGAGGAAGCGTTATCGGCAGCAGGTCGCGATCGTTGCAGAATTCGTGGGGTGGTGGGCGGTTCGGCCTGTGTTGGCGGGGCGATCGCAGGTTGGTAGTCCGGCGCGGTCTAGATCTTGCGGCGCAGGGCGTAACCGATTCCAGCGATGACGAGCAGCACGCCGAGCGAAGCGCCGACAGCCAGCGAGTCGAAGGAGCCGACGACGAGGAACGTACCGACACACACGATGTAGAGGGCGGCGGCGATGTACGCCATGGGTCGAATCTTGTGGTGACGCGCCGCAAAGAACACCGCGGTCGCCGTGAGACCGGATGACAACATCAGCACGGCCGACGCCGACTGCACGACCTCGAGGACCGACCACGCGAGCAGCAGGAACATCGCGATGCCACCCTGCAGCAGCACCGACCCGAGTGGCGGCTTGCCCTCGCGGGTCTTGAAGACGGCGGGCAGCAGCCCATCGTCGGCCATCGCCGCGTACACGCGCGGCCCGATGAGGGTCATCGCGCTCATCGCCGACACCATCACCAGCACGGCGACGAGCGACACCGCATTGCCGGCGCCGTCGCCCCAGAGCTCGACGGCGACGACGTGGGCGAGCGTGATCCGCGTTTCCTCATGACTGAAGACGGCCGCGGCGCTGGCCGGGGTTAGGTTCGCGACGAAGACCCAGTTGAGGACGAGGTACAACAGGCCGACCACGAGGCAGCCGACGAGGCACGCGAACGGCACATCGCGCCGTGGGTTCTTGAACTCCGCGGCCGCGTAGATCGCCGCGTTCCACCCGCTGAATGCAAATGCGACCCAGTACTGGTTGAGGATGAACGCGTTGATGGGGAAGCTTTCCGAGGGGTTCGCAGGCACCCAGGTTGGCCAGACCATCGAGCCGGCCGCGAGTCCCAACGCGGCGAAGAGCAGCACAAACAGGATCTTGACCACCACGAGCCCGTTCTGAATGCGTCGCGACCACGCGAGCTGCAGCGCGTGCGCCGCTGTCAGGGCGATGATGATGACGGCGCCGACAACCTTCGGCTCGACGCCCGGCACGACGCGCTTCATGAACGCACCCGCCGCGAACGCATCGAGCGCGACGGTCGCGGAGAATCCGATGAGCAAGGACGCCCAGCCCGCGACGTAGCCGGCATACGGATGCACGAACTGCGTCAGATAGCGATACTCGCCGCCGGACTCCCCGGACAGGCCCGCGAGTTCGGCATAGGCGCGTGCGCCGGCCATCGCGATGATGCATCCGACGACCCACGACAGCAGGATCTGTCCGGCGGTGAGGTCCTGCGCCATGAAGCCGGCACTCAAGAACACGCCGGCACCGACCATGTTCGCGAACACCAGCCCGACGCCAGTGCGGCGCCCCAGAAATTGGGCCATGACAGACGCTCCCAGATTGAGTCGGAGCAGTCTACGTCACGCGGCGGCATTGGTCACCGCGGCTGAAGTCAGCTCGTGCGCCCGATTGCAAGCCGGCGAGTGATCTCCGATACTGACGATCCCCGCGAACAGGCCCCAGATGACCACGCCCGAAGAGCGCAAGCCCCGGTCGAAGCGCCCGATTATCCTCGCCGTCGTGGCGCTCCTGGCGGTCGGGGCCACGTTGGCCAACGACACGCCGGGCCTCGTTAAGCTCGCCCGCTGCCTGGGGACCGGGGAGGGCTTCGGGTACGCGGTGATGGATGGCAGCCCGTTCCAACGTGACTACTTCGGCTACCAGTACAGTGGCACCGTCGACAACTTGATCGACATCCAAGTCTATCTGTACGGCGCGTACGAGAAGCCGGTGCTGTTCGCGATGCGCGACGTGCTCAAGGCGAAACGTCCCGACGGCGGCGTCGCGGTCGATGTCGGCGCCAACGTGGGCACCCACACGCTGTTTCTGTCGCGCCACGCGCAGACCGTCCACGCGATCGAGCCGTGGCCGACGATTCTGGGGCGGCTGGAGAAGACGCTCGCCGACAACAAAGTCGCGAACGTGGTCGTGCACCCGGTTGGCTTCGCCGCTGAGACGGGCTCGATGCCGTTTTCGGTGCCGCCGGGCTTCAATCAGGGATGGGGGAGCTTCTCCAATACCTATGCGGGTGATCACTACGCCGGCGGCGAGACGATCGATCTCCCGCTGGTCGTCGCCGACGACTATCTGGCCGAACGCGGTGTGAGCCGCGTCGACCTCATCAAGATCGACATCGAGGGCTTCGAAAAGCCCGCGCTGCACGGGTTCTCGAAGGCACTCGTTCGCGACCGTCCCGCGGTGTTCTTCGAGCTGAATGTGTCGAACGAAGAGGGATTCAAGTCCAAGGCAGACTTCGACAGCACGTTTCCGGAGAACTACCGGTTCTTCGAAGTCACGACGGACGAGGAGTTCGTCTGGCGCTTCCCGGGGAAGCGTCTGGTGATGTGCGGACACGAGGTCGGCCGCTACGAGTTCGTGCCGTTCGACATGAACTTCGCTGATGATGGCCGCAACCTGGCGGCAGTCCCCGCGGAGATCGCTGAGCGGATGGGACTTCCGTAGATGCGATTCTCGAGCGCATTCCGCCCGCTCGGCGATGAGCTGTGGTGCGTGGACTGCGAAGTCTGGGACAAGGGTCTGCACATCACCCTGCGGATGCCGGTCATCCGGCTCTCGGAAGGACTGCTGTTGTACTCACCGGTGCCGTTCGACGCCGCGGTGGAGGCTCAGATTCTCGCGCTGGGCGATGTGACCCACATCGTCGCCCCCAACTTGAACCACCATCTGTTCGTCGAACCGACGGCGGCTCGCTTTGGGTCCGCGACGCTGCACGGCCCGCCGGGCATCGAGAAGAAGAGGCGCGACTCGCCCTGGCAGCAACTGCCGGACCTGCGGGACCACGTCGTGCCGATTCGCCTCGGCGGGGTACCCTTCAGCCGGGAGCTCGTGCTGGTGCACCGCGCCAGCAACGCCTTGATTTGCGCGGACCTCGTCCAGAACGTGCATCGCGAGGAGAGCTTCGTCACCCGCCAGCTCCATCGCGCGATGGGCAATTGGCAGCAGCTCGGGTCGAACCGTTGGTGGAAGTACAATACGAAGGACCACGGCGCGTTCCGCGGATCGTTGGAGCAGGTGCTGGCGCATCACCCCGAGCGCATCGTGATGTCGCACGGCGACGTGGTGGAGCGCGATGGCGCGGCCGTTCTGCGAGAGGCGATGAGTTGGGTCGCGCCCTAACCCTCACGGATCGAAGCGCGGGCCAGCTCTGCACGAGCACGCCGCACGCCGCCGGCGATATCGAGCACGGCTCGGTCTCGCAGCCACATCGCGCCGATCGGGGTCGGATACTTCGCCCAATCCACGGCATCGATTTCGCGGCGTGCGATGGTGTCGAAGCCGTCGAACGCCAGGTGGGCGGCCGCCGATCCAGGATCCGCGGCCGACAACCCCTGCGCGGAGAGCGAAAGTCCGGCGAAGACGGCGGCGCGCTCAACCTGGCCGTGCCGGGCTGACAGTCCGGCGAGCCACGCCAGCGTCGTGCCGAGAACGAAGACATCCTCGACATAGCGGAAGGCCTTGACCACCGGCCACGCGTCCTCGAGGACCAGCTCTGCGGGCGCGCCATCGAACGCCACCCGCGCATGCGCGATCTCGGGCATGAAGGCAGTGCGCATCACGCTCAGGACCGCCTCGGGCGCCGCCAGCGCGCGGACGATGACGAGGTCCTTGCGGCCGTCTTGCTCCCCGCGACTCGCGAGGACCAGAAGTTCGTCCGCGCGATCGCCGAACGTCACGAACGACTTCGTGCCGTGCAGGTTTCCGCCGTCGTACCGGGTTGCGATCGCTCGTGCCGTGTTGCCGGCGTCCTCGGTCACGCACAGCGCCGCCCGTCGCCCGGCCGCGACGCCGAACAGCGAGCGGAGCGCGCCGTGGTACCCCGACGCGAACACCCAGGCCAGCCGATCGCTTCGGGCCGCGACGCGCGCGGCGACCTCGAAGGGCTCGCCCCTCTGCGCGCCGAGCGCATCCCACCATTGCGTCATGGTCGAGACCGTGGACCGGGGCTCGGCAGAAAGCAGGTCATCGACAAGGGCCATCGCGCTCACCGTTTCGTTGAATCCCAGGATCTATCCTAGGTGGCTCGCGACCGAAGCAACAGGACCGGCGCCGGACCGGCGAGCGATTTGACATGCGTGAGTCAGAACACGACGATGCGCCGCAGACATCGATAGGATGGGTTTGATCCCGATGACCACCCGCACTCTGAAGTTTATCGCCACCCTGTTGGTCGCCATCGCATGTGGCTGCGCCGAGGGTGAAGTACCGGTCAACAACGTCAACGTGATCACCGCGAACAACACCACCGGTGGTGTGAATTGCGGCGACGGTAAGGTCGATCCCGGCGAGGAGTGCGACGACGGCAACGCCGACAACGCCGACGCGTGCCTGAACACCTGCCGCGCCCCGAGCTGCGGTGACGGCATCGTGAACGGGGACGAGGAGTGCGACGGCGACGCCGACGATTGCACGACAAACTGCCGTTTCGCGTCGTGTGGTGACGGCGTCGTGCAGGCCGGCGAGGAGTGTGATGACGGCAACGACAGCAACGGCGACGCGTGCGTGGCTGGTTGCATCTTCGCGTTCTGCGGCGACGGGTTCGTCGGCGCGGGGGAGGGCTGCGACGACGGCAACCAGATCGACGACGACGGCTGTGCGAACAACTGCCGACCGTCGGACTGCGGCGATGGTGTCGTGCAGGAAGGCGAGGCGTGCGACGACGGCAACGACATCGAGACGGACCAGTGCCTGTCGACCTGCGCGCTGGCCTACTGCGGCGACGGCTTCCTCAAGGCCGGTGTCGAGGCGTGTGACGACGGCAACCTCGTCGACGGAGACGCCTGCTTGAACTCCTGCCGCGCCCCTCGCTGCGGCGATGGCGTTGTGCAGATCGGGGTCGAGGAATGCGACGATGGCGACCTGACGGACGGCAACGGCTGCACCAATGCGTGCACGACGGCCCGTTGCGGGGACGGCATCGTGAGAGCCGGCGTCGAGGCCTGCGACGATGGCAACATGGTCGACACCGACGCCTGCAACAACGAGTGCGCGTTCGCCGGCTGTGGCGACGGCGTCGTGCAGGCAGGCGAGGAGTGCGACGACGGCAACCTGGTCAGCACCGACGATTGCCTCGCCACCTGTTTGCTGCCGAGCTGTGGGGACGGCTTCGTTCAAGCCGGGGTGGAGGCCTGCGACGACGGAAACGACATCGACAGCGATGCCTGCCCCTCGACCTGCCAGATGGCGCGATGTGGCGATGGATTCCTGCGCATGGGCGTCGAGCAGTGCGACGACGGCAACACCGTCAATACCGATGGTTGCACGTCGACCTGCACGACGGCGCGATGCGGCGATGGCTTCGTTCGCGCGGGGATGGAGGAGTGTGACGATGGCAACATGTCCGATACCGACGGGTGTCTCAACGCCTGTGTGACGGCGCGCTGCGGCGACGGCTTTGTGCAGGCGAACGTCGAGGGCTGCGACGACGGAAACTCCAACGACAATGACGCGTGCCTGAACACCTGTCAGGCCGCACGCTGCGGCGATGCCGTGGTTCAAACGGGCGTCGAAGAGTGCGACGACGGCAACATGGTGAACACGGACGCGTGTCTGGGGACCTGCGTCGCGGCGCGCTGCGGCGACGCCGTGGTTCGCATGGGCGTGGAGCAGTGCGATGACGGCAACACCGTGGACACCGACGCCTGTCGAACGACCTGCATGACCGCGCGATGCGGCGACGGCGTCGTTTGGGCGGGGATGGAAGCCTGCGACGACGGGAACACGATCAATACCGACGCCTGCCTGAACACGTGCGTCGGCGCCCGCTGCGGCGATTCGGTCGTATGGGCCGGCATGGAAGGCTGCGACGATGGCAACACCAACAATACCGACGGGTGCAGCAACCTGTGTACGCTGTCGGGTTGCGGCGACGGGATCGTGCAAGCCGGCGAGCAGTGCGACGACATGAACATGAGCAACACCGATGGCTGCCTGAACACATGCAAGTTGCCCACCTGCGGTGACGGCTTCACTCGCGCTGGTTTCGAGGCCTGCGACGACGGGAACACGATTCAGACCGACGCATGTCTCAACACCTGCGTGCTCGCCACCTGCGGCGACGGCTTTGTGCGCAGCGGCCTCGAGGCCTGCGACGACGGCGGCACGATGAGTGGCGACGGCTGCAGCAGCACCTGCACCCGCGAAGGGTGTGTCGCGGTCGGTACGCTGGGCTGCAACGCCAGCGCCTCCAGTCGCAACGATGCCGCCGGCAGCACCGACCTTTTCGATACCTGGGCCTGTTCGAACTTCACCCTGAACGGGCCCGAGATCGCCTGGCGCTTCACGGCGACCTCGACAGGCCTCGTCGTGGTCGATCTCAGCGGCTTGAGTGCCGACCTCGACCTGCTCGTCATCCGGCAGACCACCGGGCAGAACGGCTGCGATTGGCTCGATGCGGGCGCCTGCGTGGGTCGATCGCAATTCGGCGGTGTGAATTCGGAGTCCGTCGAGTTCGCCGCGGTCGCGGGCACCACGTACAACATCATCGTCGACGGTTTCAACGGCGCGGTCAGCGATTTCCAGCTCCGAGTTGGATCTCGGCCGCGCCACGTCCAGCTCAACGAAGTGGGCGGCTACGCGGCGACCGCCGACTTCATCGAAGTCGTCAATCGGAGCGCATGCCAGGTGCCGATGAGCAACTACCGCATCGAACACCTCGGTACCTGCGACGCGTCGCCAGTCCTCGCCTCGTTCGCCGGAACAAATCCGCTGGCGGCAGGCGCCGTCGCACGCGCCACCGAGGGCACTCGACGTGCTGGAATCGACGTCCCGATTTCGACCTGCGACCTGATCTACGGTGGCGCATCCCACACGCTGCTGTGCGATGGGCTCTGTGATCGCAACGGCTGCTCCAACGTGCTCGACTTCATGTCCTCCGACAACGATACGACTGACAACGACCTGCCCGGGGGCCCCGCGTGCGCCGCGTTTACGCCCGGCCCGGTCGACGTGGTGCCGCTGACCAACAACCAGAGCATCAACCGATCGACCTTCGTCGGTGCGCCTACGTCATGGCGCCGCGCAGACTGGACGCTCGGCACGGCTACGCCGTGAGGCTCGCCGGGATCGCCCCGCTCGCGTTCCTCGCCGCAAGCTGCGCGCCGGGGCCCGACATCGATCCCGCGACCCATCAGCAGTACCTCGTCTATGACTGGAACGCGGACACGCGGACCTACGAGCTCCACGCCTCCAAGATTGAGACGCTCACGGATCCACGCGCCATCGCGGGGACCGTTGCGGAGCTTCGCGGCGGTGGCTCGCTCGTCATCGCGAATAGCAATCCACAGACCAAAGAGGACTACGAAGGGCTGCTGAAGATCCGCGGCGACAAGACCCCCAGCGCGGAGTACTTCGTCGACGGCGATGTCGTGGTGCCGTTCGACTTCGACACCCAGCTGATGGTTACGCTGTACCATCACCTCGAGCGCGCCGATCAGTACTTCGTCGGGCTCGGCGTGGAGCCGGTGGGACGCCTGAAGACCTACTACTTTCCGCAGTTCTCGATCTTCGGGTTCCAGTTGCCGCTGTTGACCGACAACGCCGCCTACGCGACGACGCTCGACGCGTTCCTGATCCCGCCCACCGTGTCGTTGGTCGACGACGTTCCGCTGTCGGCGAATCGCGGTGTCATCGTGCACGAGTACAGCCACGCCGTGTTCAATCGACTCGTCGACCTCGACGATCGCGCGCCGGAGCAGATCTGGGACACGAGCTACCCGGCCGCCGCCCGCGATCAGATTCGCAGCCTCGATGAAGGCATCGCGGACGTGTTCGGCGCCCTCGCGACGGGGGACTCAAACTTCATTGGGCCGTCGATCTCAAAGGAGATCTTCGGGCTCGACCGCGATCTCGCCGTGAAGCGCACGTGGAATCGCGAACTTCAGGATGAGATCGACGAGTCGCCGGCTGCCGCGCCGAACCCGTACTTGCTGGGAAGTGTCATCGCGTCGTCGCTGTGGTCGACACGAGACTTTCTGACCGACGAGGAGGTGGCGCTCACCACGATTTCCGCGATGAAGGCGATCGCGGATCCGCCGCCCGAGTTTCGTCTCGTCGACTTTCTCAATGAATGGCTGAACGCAGTGAAGCCCATGTCGCGCGACGCGACATGCGAGATCTTCACCGCGCGATTTCCGCTCGTGGCGAGCGAGCTAGAGTGCGGCTAATCACTAGCTGACTACTCTTCCTCACCGGAGACGTCCGGCGCGACGGCGTCGGCTTCGATCGACCCGCCCTCGGACGCTTCGCCTTCCGTCGCTTCGCCTTCCTCGCCGTCCATCTCATCGTCGTCTTCGTCGATGAGATCTTCTTCGCGGATGCGCGCGATCGAGACGATCTGCTCGCCTTCGTCGGTGTTCATAATCCGGACGCCCTGCGTGTTGCGGCCGTACACGGAGATCTCG
>JBFIHF010000274.1:0-8862 GCA_041601915.1 Bradymonadaceae bacterium | reverse complement strand
CGCAGTACGTGATGTCGCACTGCGTGTCGCTGCCGGAGGGCGCGTCACCGGAGGCATTCGTTGTGCCTGGCGCGCAGACCACGCAGTCGTTGTTCATCACGTGGAAGTTCGCACCGCAGAAGTACGGTCGACACGTCGTGTCGCCCCCCGATGCGTCATCTCCTGGGATGTTCCCGGTTCCGGGCGGACACGTGGTGCACGCGTTCGATGAGACGTATTCGTCGATTGCGCAGTACGTGATGTCGCACACCGTGTTGCTGACCGAGGCGTCGTCGCCCGCTCCGTTTCGAGACCCCGGCGCGCAAGCCTCGCACCGATGGGACTGCACGTACTCGTCGGCCTCGCACAGGATGGGTTCGCACGTCGTGTCCGGCCCGGACGCGTCATCACCTGAGGCGTTCGTCGTTCCGTTCGGACATCCGGCGCAGCGATTGGAGCCGACGTGTTCGTCGGCCCCGCAGAGGAGCGCGTCGCACGTCGTATCCCCGCCGGAGGCGTCGTCACCGGCGGCGTTGCTGGTCCCGACCGGACAGGCCACGCAGGCGTTTGTCATGACACGCTGATTAGAGGGACAGCGGACGCCGTCGCACGTCGTATCGGCCGCCGACGCGTCGTCGCCCGCGAGATTCGTTTCACCGACGCCGCACACTACGCACAGATGGTTGGCGACCGACTCGTCGACCCCACACAGAACGGCATCACAGAAGGTGGCGACGCCGGATGCATCATCACCGGCAGCATTCGTCGCGCCTGGCGGGCACAGCTCACAGGCGTTGGCGACGACTCGCTCGTCGACGGCGCACAGGATCGGATCGCACGAGGTGTCCAGACCCGACGCGTCGTCGCTGGCGGCGTTCCGCTCCCCGGGCGCGCAAGATACACAGGTGTTGCCCACGACGCGCTCGTCCTCGCCGCACAGCGTTGGATCGCACTGGGTGTCTCCACCCGACTCGTCGTCGCCGGCCTCGTTCGTCGCACCCGCCTCACAGGGCGAGCACGTATTCGCGCTCACGAACTCGTTCGCGTCGCAAAAGATCGGGTCGCACAAGCTGTTGGGGCCAGATGCGTCGTCGCCGGCGTCGTTCATCGTACCGGGATCGCAAGCGACACACGCGTGGCCTTCGACGCGCTGATTTGATGCGCAGCGATCGCCGTCACACGAGGTGTCGACCGACGAAGCATCGTCACCGGCCATGTTGCTCGTACCGGCGGGACACGCGACGCAGCCGTTTGCACTCACGCGCTCGTTCTCCGCGCACACCACCGCCTCGCACGACGTGTCGGGCCCGCTGGCATCGCTCCCGGCCGCCGCGTCGGTGCCCGGCGAGCACGGCACACAGGCGTGGGCTGCCACACGGGTCCCCGCTTCGCACAGGATCGCTTCACAGCGATCCGTCCCGGACTCTTCCCCCGCAGCGCAGGCCAAGCACGCGCCCTGGACGAAGACCTCGTTCAGACCGCATACCGGCGGGCCGAGGTCGTGGACGATGTTGAAATCCCCCTGCTCCCCGGCATCCTCGTGACCTGCGTTGCCAGCGTCGCTGCTGATTCGCGCATCGGTACTGCTGTCGAAGTCATTACTCGTGTTACCGCTGCCGCAGTTTGCGGCAAACGCGACGGCGAAGAACGCCGCAAGAACTCTCGATTTCATGGGATACTGCTCGAAGGAGGGACCTGTGCTCCTGCAAGCATGGCGCCAACGCGTCGGGGCGCGTGATCACACGTAACCCCCCGAAATCGTCCGCTCGCGCCGGAAAAAGCGGCAATCGCTTGGCGATACGGGCGCGAGATCGGCAGACGAATGACGGATCCAGTTCGTTCGCGAAACCGTTGAGTACACGCTGGCGGCAACGAACTACGGCACTGATCTCTGCGCGCACAGACACGCCTGCCAGTCGTGCAACGTTTCCCGCTCGCCATCCGTGAGGGACCCCTCTCGCGGCATCGCGCCGCTGTCGATCTGCACGATCACATTGTCGGCGACCGACTGGGCGCCGTTCGCTCCGTCGAGGCGGTCCAAACGAAACCCCGCCGGGGCGCCGTTCTGGGGCGGCACGCTGTGACACTGCCCGCACTTGTCGTCGAGCACCTTCTGCACCGTCGCGGGTGCCGGACAGACGTCGGGAGCAGGCGGGCAGGCGTTGCTGCCGAAACCACAACTCACCAGAAAGCCGGAGGCCAGGACGAGCGCAGCGGCACTAGAAGTACGCATGGAGTTGCACCAGCAAGAGGGGCTCGATGGAGTCACCGGGGCGCAGCAGATTCTGTAGCGAGACATCGAGCTGAAGGGGAGGCACGGGGGTCCACTGGACACCCGCGGTGATCCGATGGACGTGGTCATCGACGAAGTCGAGGTTTTCGTCCTTCCATTCATGCCGCAGCTTCGCGATCAGGCCGCGCATGGCCATCCACTGCGCTTCGTTGTACAGCCGCAACGAATGCGAGTCGGCGACGCCATTGTCGACGTTCCGATAGTCGAATTCGCCGAGCACCGCGAAGTGATGGAAGTTGACGCCCCACATCGGGCCGACCATGACCTCGGAGCCGGACGCGGACTCCCCGGCTCGGCGCACGATCGACATCGCGTGCGCGGACATCGCGGCGGTAAACCCGAAGTCGCGCCAACCCGCTTGAGCCGTGACGGCGGGGCCGCCCGCCAGCGTATCGATCTCGCCGGGCCAGTCCGCGACGCCCTGCCAGTACACGGCGAGGCTGCCAAAGGCGTAGTTCGGATTGACGCCGGCTTCGATACCATAGCCCTGACGGTGCTGGTCGAAGGGCTCGCGGATGAACGCCGTGTGGTCGGGGATGCGCCAGCCATACGGCGGCGCAAACCGGCCGAGCCGAACCCAGGAGTTGTACGGAAGCTTCTGGAGCTTCAGGAACACTTCGCGGACCCACACGCGAGTCAGGATCACCTCCGTCACGCTCTGGTCGGTGTCCACGATCGGGTTCGCGCGCGAGCCCTGCCAACCGGCGTCCACGTAGGCGAGGAGCTCGTCGAAGGGCTGCCACGCGCCGTAGACCTGCGCCTCCATCGGGAACACCGCCGCGTCATCGTCCGAATCGCCCAGCGGGACCAGCACCATCCCGCGAAAGTCTGCGCCGACGTCGAACGTCGGATTCGGATCGATGTCGCCCACGCGATCGTGGATGTCGGTGTGAACCCGCGACCCCGGGATGACCTGCCAGCCCGAGAACCCCTCACTCCAGCGGAAACGCCCCGCCACCGGGACCTTCCAGCAGCCGTCCAGCTCGTAGAAGCTGAGGGTCGACGCCGGCAAGCCAGCGCTCCGGGCCTCGGCGGCGCGTGCCGCGCACCATGACCGCCGCACGTCCTCGGCCTTGCGCGCTGCGGCGAGCCCCGGTTCGAGATCGGCGTGCTCGCTGGGGCGCGAGCCGAACAACGGCAGAACTTCGCGCGCGAAGTACTTTCCGTACGGTGTGCGAAGCCCGCCACCGGTGGGGCTGACGTGACAGCTCTGGCAGCTCAGCGAACACCGGCGGTCTTTGAGTTCCGGGTTTTTCCACCCGATCGGCTCGGCGTGGCACGTGTCGCACGAACTCGCCGAGAAGGCGGCGTAAAACGGTGTCGCGCCCGCGGAGCCCGGGATCAGAAACAGCGCGATCAGCGCAAACACGGCTCGACATAGGCGATCAGACATCATCCGGCGGCTCCTGCGTTGGTTTACGGAGCGGCGTGAACGACTGGTCTCAGATAGTGGGACCGAGGATCACGGGGCGCAACCCCCTCGGTGTTCGCCGCCTCGTGGCGCGCGTCTGGGCGGCCTCCCCTCTCAAAGTGGCGCCGCTGAACGTCGAGAGCACTGAGCGGCCCGCACGTCGCATCCGGGGTTGCGCTCGCGCGCCGGCCGCCGCATGCTGAACCGATGTGGGTAATCGAGACAAAGCAAGCTGGTCAGGCCGTCGCATGGGAGATCACCAAGAGCGTTCCGCGCAACGCGGGGGGTGATCCGGTCGAAAGCGGCCCGCTCGACGAGCACCGCGCGGTCGTCGGCGCCGAAACTGACGTCGCCTCGATGACGACGTTCCTCAAAGCCCAGTCCGGCGATCACGTGCGCGTCGGCGACGTCGAGGCGGCGTGGAAAGCTGGAGAGTCCGGTGGACCTCAGCGCGAGCGCACCGTGAAACGTCGAGACGTGACCGCGGCTCAGGTCAACAAGCCCGCGAAGCCAATGCGCTCGATCGCGGTCAAGGACACCAAGGGCCCCTCGTCACCGCTCACAGGTGTCGTCGTGCTGCTGGCGCTCGCCGCGGCGGCGTACTTCATCTTCACAAAGCTGATGTAGCTCGACCCCGTCAGGGAGGCGAGAGCGTGGTGACGCACGAGGCGACGCCCACGTAGCACCCCGATGCCCAGCAACTGCCCCCATCGGGACAATCCTGGTTGGACTCACACGGGATCCGGACACATCCGCGGGCATCGGCTCCGGCGCCGCCCGTGCAGGCGAACTGAGGCGGGCAGGCTGCCGTGGCGCAGTCGTCGACCGGAACGCAGCGACCGCTCTCGGCCTCGCACTGGTCATACGGCTCACATCCCGTGATCGAGCACCCATCGCGGCAGGTGGTCTGATTGGCGCATAGCGGCTCGCAGAGCTGGCCCGGTTCGCAGCTATCCGGTGTGCACTCGCCGGGGGCCGCACCACAGCCAACGTCGAAAGGTCGATCGGGCGGGTTGCACCGCTCGTCTTGGCCACAGTCCTCGGCTTGCACGCAGCCATGCCCCGTGCCGTAGAACAGCCCCCCCACCGTCACGGAACCGTCGGCACGGCTGCCGTCGGTCGCCATGCCCACGTCTCCGGGGTCGGCGTTGGTCGCGCCCGTGTCTGCGACCGCGTTCGATTTGGCCGGCGCGTCGCTGCATCCGGCGAGCATTACGCAGACAAAGGCACATCTGACGAGATGTTTCATCGATCCTCCAAGTCTGCTCACTGTAGCACGAACACACCGGCTTCCCGATATCCCGTGGCGCCACGTCGTCAGCGCTTGTCGCGTGCGATCAGGATGTCGATGGCTGAGATTTTGCCGTCCACCACATCGATGCGCAGCAGCGTGTAGTCGGTGACACCGGGACGAGAGCTGAGCATCGCCACGCCGACGGCCGGCAAGCCGTTGACGATCATCGGTTCGACCGAGGTCGTCGTCGTCGTGCGACCCAGCCCATGCAGGAAGCGCGCGACCTTGTCTGCGCCTTGCACGGCGCGCAGTGCGGCCTTGAACTCGCCGCCGGCGTCGCTCGTCGCGACGACATGCTCGCTGAGGAGTTTGGCGGTGCCCTCGGCATCGCCGGCCATGAGAGCCGCCATCAGGCGACCGAGCGCGTCCTGCACTTCGGCGGGGTCGAGGCTCAGGTCAGCGTTGTCGTAGTCGGTCATCGCGCGACGGGCGCGATGTAGCGTGACTTTGGCGTTGGTCGCCGTCATGTCCAGCGCCGTGGCGGTCTCATCGGTCGAGTAGTCGAACACGTCGCGAAGCACGAGCACCGCGCGCTGGTTGGGCGTGAGCACTTCGAGCGCCTTCAGGAACGCGTACGACGCACTCTCCATCGCGCCGTAGCGCGCCTCGGGCGTCGCCGGGGCCGGAAGTCCGGATGTGTCCGCCACGGAAGGCAGCCACGGACCGACGTACTTGCGGCGGCGGCGGCGGCGCAGTGAGTCCCTGGCGAGGTTCGTCGCGACCCGCGTGAGCCATGGCCGCCAGGGACGCGAGAGGTCCGTGGGCGGCTTCGTCATCGCGCGCTCGAACGTATCCATGAGCAGGTCGTCGGCATCGGCGCGGCTACCCGTCATCCGGTAGAGCAGTCCCCAGAGGTAGGTGCGTTCGGCTTCGAAAACGGGCGTTAGATCGCTCACGCGGCCTCTCGTCCCACGGTGCGGAGGGCGTTGTGCGCAGCGATGACGGCGCTGTGGATCGCGGCGTCACCGAGCAACCCGTCGGGACCGACCCAGTCTCCCGCAAGGAACGTGCGGTCGTCCAGCCTACCTGAAGGACGGCCGGCCTGACCGCTCGTGGCGGCATCGGGGAACCATTCGTTCACGTGCATCGCCGGCAGGAACCGCTGATGCTCGACGTGGTCCCGCCACCCTGGCTGCGCGAGGTCGAGTAGCCCCTCGATCTCGGCGCGGGCTGCGCCAGCGGGCGCTTCATCGAACGGATCCAGGTACTTGCCACAGTGGCCGACGCCACCAGGATGGAACGACAGGAACACGCCGCGGTCGAGGTCGAACGTGTTTCGCGGCGGCTGCGGCGGGGTCGGCATCACGAAGTCCAGAGTCGCCATGCGCGTCGGGCGACGCTCGCCGAAATCGACGCCGGTCAGGCGCTCGACCGCGTCCGGTGCGACGGCGAGCACGATCACGTCGGCGTCCAGCGTGCCCAGATCGTCGATGCGTGAGGACGTCACGATCGTCACACCGCGCGCCACCGCGAGATCGGCGAGCTGGCCCACGAGCGACTGCCAGCCGCCCTCGAGGTAGAGCACGTTGGACAACGAGGCGCGGATCTGCCGCAGCGCGGTCGCCGCGCTGAGACGTGGCGTCCGCCCAAACGTCGAGATCGTCGCCATCATCTCCACCACGCGTCGCGCCCCATCCGTCGTCGCGTAGCGCTCTTCGAGCTCGCCGAACGGGGTCGCCTCGAAATCCGCCGGGTCCAGCCGAAACAGCGCCCCGAGGAACCGCGCGACCGCCGCCTTTTCAGCCCAACTCATGTACGGCGCGCGCGCCGTGCCCCAGGGCGTGGTCGGCCCCGGCAACACCTCGTCGTCGACGACGACGTCGAACCGATGAAGGTCCGGGACCTCCCCACGCACCACGACGCCCAGCCGCTCGAGGATCGGCAGGCCCAGACCTGCCCGATACAGCGCATGCGGTCCTCGATTGAGGACGGTCGATGCGACGGCATCGCTCGACGCCCGCCCGCCGACCACCGTCGAACGTTCGTGAACCGTGACGTGCGCTCCTCCGAGCGCCAGCTCGTTCGCCGCGACGAGACCTGCGATTCCACCACCAATGACCAGTGCTTTCATGGGACCTCCTTCGGGCGAGATGCCCGTGTCCCAGTGTTCACGACGAAGCACGCCAAAACGTTACAATCGTCATGGGCCGTTCGAATAGATCGTCCGCGCGCCGTACGATACTCTGGCGTAAAATCAAGTCCTTGCACGATTCGAGGCTGCCAATGTTGAGGATCACGATCAGCTCACTCCTGGTCATCGCCGGCTGTGCGGCACCCGCCGACTTAGACACGACGGACGTCTCCGCGAACGGTGAGGACGCGCTCTCAACCGACGCCGCGAACGCCAGTCGAGACATGCCGGCAGCGAGTGGCCGCGACATCGGAGGGTTCGAACCACTGGAAGCGACCGGTGGCACGGCCGCTTGTTTCACAGCCGCCGACCTGCCGGCGGTGATCTACCAGGCCGCCGCGATCCCGGCCGACGTCTGCCAATGCATCGCAGACACTGACGGCCGCCCGTTCAACCCAGGGTTCGACCAGTCGGCCGCACCGTTACCGACTCCCGAAGTGCGTGACGCCGACCCCGAGTTCGCATACTGGCGAACCGAAGTCGCCAGAACGACATGCGGTTGCTGCCACAACACCCTCTTCGAGGGTTCTGGGACGTTGTACTGGGACAGTAGCTATCCCGGCGTCTTCACGGACACCTTCACGGACGCGCGCCTGCTCAAGTGGGCCGGGCTCACCAGCCAGGGCGAGCCGGGCGACACCTCGCGCCCCGGCCAGTTTCTGCCAGTACCGGACAAGGAGCGCCTGCGTGACTTCGTTCGCGAAGAGCTCGCGCGCCGTGAAGCCGCCCGCCAGTAACAATTGCTACTCAATGGAAACAACAGCTGAATGACCGCGGTCATCGACGAGTGATGTACACGGCGACCGGGCCTCTTCGCGAGTGATCGTGCGCTCGTCATCGACGAATTCGACAGTCGCGGTCAGCAGCCGGTTGGTGCTGATGTCCGCGGAGGCGATGAAGAACTGGCGAGGATGGCGAGTGTCACCAAGCACGCGCTTTTTTTCGCAGCTTAAGA
Source organism: Bradymonadaceae bacterium (assembly GCA_041601915.1). Taxonomy (GTDB): domain Bacteria; phylum Myxococcota_A; class Bradymonadia; order Bradymonadales; family Bradymonadaceae; genus JBFIHF01. Next base: position 799 of record JBFIHF010000274.1, on the reverse strand, counting down.
TGCGCTTCAGAATCGACTCGTTGCATGCGGTGAGGGCCAAGAGAGGTCCGCCATGAAACGACTCAATTGGAGACCATCATGAACAAGAATATCGTTACCACCCTCATCGCTGGCACTTTCTTCGCGGCAAGCCTCGTGGCGCCCGCATTCGCGACGGACAACGCGGCTTCGAAGGCCGAAATCACGAGCCAGTCACCCGATGACATCGGCGATGTGTTGCCAGACATCAAGTTCCCCAAGCAACTCCCGACGTTTGCCCAGGTCGCGGACCGGCTGAAGAACCTGGACGTCGGCGCGATCCTCGAGCGGGCGAAGCTGCCCAAGTCGATCGAGCTGCCCGAGGGCCTGCCGGAGCTCGGGCCGATCAAGCTGCCCAAGTCGGTCACCGTCCCCGAACTCGAGCCGATCAAGCTCCCCAAGTCGGTCGAGCTGCCAAAGGTCGAGCCCGTGATCCGGCCGGAACTCGTTCCCGCGGCACGGCCGGTTGAGGTGCCCGTCACCGCGCCTGTCGATGAGCCCGAGCTGGTCAACCCCTCCCGGGTGCCCGTGAAGACGATCGTCGACGCCACGAAAGCCGAGAAGGCCAGCATCCTGGCCGACCACGGCGGCGACCGGCGCGCGGCGAAGGCCGAACTGAAGGCCGCGCAGATGCGCATGGTCGCACAGATCAAAACCAACAACGCAGCACGTGGACAGGGCAACGCGAAGCGTCACCGATGACGATTGCGAGAGTCCTCACGCGGGGCCTCCGGGCCCCTCGATGACTTCAAGGTCGGCCGCCGCACCATCGAAGGTGCGG
>JBFIHF010000273.1:0-8870 GCA_041601915.1 Bradymonadaceae bacterium | reverse complement strand
GTGGTGGCGGTCAGATTCAGGCTCGCCGTGAGGTGGTCGCGGAACACGGCCTCGATCGTCTGGACGTCGCCGTCGATGTTCAGCGTGATGGGCGCCCCGAGGCCCGTGTCGAGATCGATCGTCTGATTGGAGAGCACGTCGTCGAGCGCCGTAAACACGCTGGCGAGCAAAGCCGGGATCTCGTCGACGAACGAGCCCTCCAGCGTGTCGAGCAACAGCTGCTCCAGCGTCGTACGCAGCGCCGACGACGCGAGCGTGAAGATCGCGTTCGCTTCCGGCGACGCGAAGTTCGGACTCACGTTCTCGATCGCGACCGAGATCGAGTCGACGGTGACATCGATCGGAGCGGTCGGCGATGCCTTGTCGACGGAGATGACGATCAGAGCGCTCATCCCCGCGCTGATGTTGCCATCGAGGTTCAGCACGTTGTTGTCGAACGTGAAGTTGCCCAGTGTCTGGGCCTGCAGGTCCGTCATCTGGACGAAGATCTCCAGCCCCCCGTCGATGAGGTCGATCTGCACCAGCGGCTTGCCGATCGAGATCGACGGAACCCGCAATGTGAAGTTGGTCTGGTCGATGACGGGGTCGGGAATCTGCGTCGACAGGTCGAAGTTCCGAATCACGAGCTCCATGATGTCGGCGAGGTCCTGCGTGATCGTCGTGCCGTCCGGCGCACGGGCTGGGCGCACACGGTCGTCCATGAACAGCTGGCCGAGCCGCAGGTCGAGCGCGTCGGGATAGTCGACCGCGGGGTCGCTCAGCGGCGCGTATTCGGTCGCCCACAGCACGTCGACGATCGCCTCGGAGGTGACCGGCGCGAGTCCGTCGGTCGCGGCAACCTCGATGTGATTGACGCCGAACCTCGGTGCCACCTGTGCGGTGAAGTTGCCGTCGTCGTCGAGGTCCAGCGGCGCGCCATTGATGAAGGCCGAAATCTCACCGAACGAGTCGGTGATCCGCCCCGTCACCTCGATCGTGGGGCTCGTCGTCGCGTCCAGCATCTCGCCGGGCTGCGGCGACGTGATCTCGATCGTGGGCGGTCCAATGTCGACGACGACCTCGTCCCACCCGCACACCGGAACACCCTCCGGGCCGTTCTTCGTCGTGCAGGCCGTGAACCGCACGATGCCTTCTTCGGCGAGTTCGTAGCGGTCGTTGACCAGCGTTGTGGCCGCCGCCGGTTCGATGGTCATCTCCCAGTCGAAGTCGGCGAGTTCGCCGAACGCGTCGTAGATCTCGACCTCGGGCAGCAGCCGGATGCCGGGCGGATAGGTGTCACGGCCTGGCGTCATCCTCAGCAGCAACGCACCGGGGAGGTCGCGGTCGATGACCGGCATATCCTCGACGACCAGAGGACCCATGTCGTCGGCCAACGTCACGTCGGGTTCGCCGCTGTCGGGCTGCTCAGTTCGAGGCTTGGGGTCGTCATCTCCGCATCCGCCACAGGCGAGCGCGAACTGGGTCGCCACGATGAGCACGTACTTTAACGAGGTCATGTTCATCATCGGACTCCGAAGCTGCCTTCGAGGATGTATTGGCGAGTGGTGGTCTTGAGGGCCGCGCCCGTGATGCCGAGCTCCGCGTTCGCCGGTAGCCCGTACTGGCTCAGGCTCGCCGGGATCGAGAACGTGGGGATCGGCAACGCCGGCAACGACTGGTTCAGCGACGTGTCGACGTATTGCTGAATCACCCGCAGCAAGAAGCCCTCCAGCACGGCCCGCGTCGACGCATCGAGCGAGACGGTCGGCGTCGAGAAGAACAGCTCGTCGATCGCGATGCCGGCGAACGTCAGCTCGTCGCCCTGCAACGTGACGCTGGACGACGCGATCGCGCCGAGCGAGACGTTGAGCGGGTCGTCGAAGATCCCGGGGTACACCAGCGAAACGCTCAGGCCGCCCAATCCCAGTTGCACGGTCCCGTTACTCAGGTTGTCGACGACCGGTGGCAGGCTGGCGGAGACGGTCGCGCTGGCACCCGCCGGCAGGCCTCCCAGCGCGGTGCCGGTCAGCGTGGCGTCAAACAGTCCGCCGCGCCACAGCGCGTGCAGCGCGTGGTTGAGCACGCCGACGTACACGCCGACCGCCACGGGCCGCGTCGTCGCCGGCTCGGCCCACACCGGGTTGTGGCGGACCGGAACGCCCAGCGTCGGACTGGAGTTGCGCGTCACGACGGGCGTGAAGCGCGTCCCCACCCCCAGATTGAGCCGAGACGAGTTCGCTTCGACGCGGCTGAAGCGCAGGTTGAACCGCAGGTCCGTGGTACCGCTGCCATCGAGCTGGGGCACGCTGAACGTGCTGCCCAGTGTGTCGATATCCAGCGACGAGACGACACCGTCGATGACGTCGTCGAAACTATCCTCGATGAAACCGCGAATGGCGTCGGCGATGATCCCTCGGACCGTGTTTTCGAACAGCGCGATGACGAGGTTCACGATCGCGCCATCGAGGCCGTTGAAGCTTGTCGTCACCCGTCCCACCGAGACGTTGACCGATCCCGGTCGAATCGACGCGCGTGGCTTGTTGGCGCCGTCGAGGAACATGTCCAAGATCATCGTGACGTCGATGAATTCCGTTTCGACCCAGCCTTGGGTGCTCCCGTTGAACCCCACGCGATAGTCGACGTCGACGTTCACGCCGAGGTCGTTGAGGCGCGCATTGGCACGCACTCCGCCGCTCACGAGGTCCAGCGCCACGGTCCGCGTGCCCTGAATGCGCACCTGGTTGTTGTAGTAGACCGCGTACCCCAGCACGCAGCCGACAAACGGCAGCGACGCTTCGCAGGTCCACGGCTGCAGCGGGTTCGCCGCGCGAAGCGCCGTGTCGACTTCGGCGAGCACTCCCGCGGAGTTCAAGACGGTGTGGAGCAAGTCCGCGAGGCTCGAAATCCCGCCGGCGCGCGAGCCGTCGTCGATCGCGGGCTGCCGCAGTTTGAGGCCGACGGCATCATCCATGAATGTGGATTGCGGGGTGTAGAAGTCCGAGACGAGGAACGAACACGTGCGGCTGTTCTCCTCGCCGAACTGGTCCGTGGCGACGAGCTCGACGAAGTTCATGCCCCACTTCGTCGAAACGAGCGCGGAGAACGTGCCGTCGGCCGCGACCGTGACGCCCGAGCCGTTGACGAGCACACTCTGGATCCCGTTGGCGTCCGCGACGGAGCCCTGGAAGTTGATCAACGCCCCGGGGCTCATGTCGACCATCGTCCCATCGAACGGGTCATCGCAGTTGATCCCGGGACCGTTGCCGTTGATGACGACGGTGACGGTGGTGCTGACCGGCTGGCCGCCCTGGGTGGCGCCGCCGACGTCGACGGTGATGACAAACGTGCCTTCCTCGTCAAACCGGTAGCGCCCGTTGCCGAACGGCGAGGCACCCTGGGCGGGGCTCGGCGACGTCGACACATCGGCGTTCTCGATGATGTTTCCGTATTGATCGGACACGATCCAGACGACGCCGACGACCTGACCGAGCCCGAAAACGGGCTGGTTGGGCACGGCGTTCGCCACGATCGACGCCGGAAGGTCGGGGATCACCTCGACCGAGACCTGTTGTTCGACGGTCAATCCCGGCACGGAGCACGACATCGTGTAGATGTCCGCGACTGTAATCGTCGCGTCGAATCCGTTGACGTCGATGCCGCCGCCACTGGGCGAAACCGACAGCTCGGGGGTCAAACCCGCCGCGGCGGGGTCGATGTCGTTGCCCCAGGCATCACGAAAGCGGCACGTCGCGGTGATCGTGTCGCCAGCCACGGCCTGCGTCGTCGAGACCTCGATGGTCGAGGTGTGCGGCGGCCCGGGAAGGATTTCGATCTCCGCGGGTGTCTGGTCGACCAAACCGAGTGACGGCGCCGCGCACCGCACGGTCCCGGTTCCGACGCGAATCGCCGTGATGACGTCGGCCGCGACGACGAAGGACGCCTGCGGGAACACCGCGATCGTGAACTCCGGCGCATCGGCGGGCTCCACGACCGCGCCGGTCTCGTCGAGTAACCGGCAGATCACGTTGAGGGCGTCGCCGGCGACCACGGGGCTCGATACCTGTGTATCGACGGCGCGTGGAATCGGCGGAACGGTGAAGTCGGGATACATGAACTCCCCGACGTCGTCGGGCTCGCTCATGTCGATCTCGACGTCCTCTTCGACCATCCCGAGGTCCGGCTCACGCTCGTTGTTCAGCGCCACCGGCGTGCTGGTATCGTTACCGCACGCGGCGAGGGTCGCGACGAACCAGACCGCGCACAAGATCTGCGCGATCCGTCCCAGGACGGTTTTCATGTGTGGCCTCTTGGTAGTTCCGGCTTTCACCGAACAGTGTACGGGGCCTGCAAATCCTCAGCAAATGCCCTTGTCATCAATCGAACCGGCCGTGATCATGGCCCATGGATTTTCGCGACGACACACTCGAATTGAGCTCCGGCCAGCGCATCGCCACCCGGAGCTGGGGACACGGAGACTGCCGCGTACTGGCCCTACACGGGTGGCTCGACAACGTCGGGTCGTTCTCGGAGCTCGCGCCGCTGCTCCAACACGTCACGTTCACCGCGATCGACCTCCCCGGGCATGGACAGTCGCCGTGGCGATCACCGACCGGCGAGTACCACTACGTCGATTGGATCCCGGTGGTCTGGGAGGTCGTCGAAGCGCTGGCGTGGGATCGGCTGACGCTGGTCGGACATTCGATGGGCGCCGGGATCGCCGCCCTGTTTGCCGGTGTGTTTCCCGAGCGCCTCGAACGATTGGTCCTGCTGGAGGGGCTCGGCCCATTCACGACGCCCCACGAACAGATGCTCGAGAACATGCGGCGCGCCATCGAGTCGCGTCCGGTGCACTTCGCGCGCGACCCGCGGGCGATGGCGAGCGTCGACGAAGCGATCGAACGCAAGCTCAGCGCGCTGCCGTACCTGGGCACGAAGGCACGCGCCCTCGTCGAACGCGGCACCACCGCGGTCGACGGCGGCGTCGCATTCTCCCACGACCCGCGCCTGACGGGCCGGTCGATGCTTCGGTACACCGAAGAACAAGTCCTCACGCACCTCCGCGCGATCACGGCCCCCACGCTGCTCGTGTGGGCGCAGCAGGGACTTCAGTACCCGGTGGGCGCCGGAAACTCGGAGGCGCGCGCCGCGGCGATTCACAACGTGGAAATCCTGCGTGTCGATGGTGACCACCACGTCCATCTGACCCATCCGGAGCGCGTCGTCACGTACCTGCAAGCCTTTCTCGACGCGTAGCGCCTACGACAACAGATCCGCTTCGCCTGATGAGCAGACGATCAAGGTCGTCGGCAGATCCTCGACGAACCCAGCGTAGGCCGTATGCCAGTTGGCCGCCGCATCGTCCGAGGGTGGCGAAAACCCCAGAAAGACGACGTCGGCATCGGCCGAGTTCTGCTGCAGGTGATGCTTGAAGTCTCCGTGCGGCACGACTTTGAAGTCCGCATCGAGCCGGGCCGCCTCAAGCAGGCTCTCGAGCTGTTCCTGTGCCTGCTCCGGCGTCTCGTCAGCGTCGATCATCTTCAGCAACCGGATCCGCGCGCGGGACCACTTCCAGTTATTCGTGAGCAAGTAGGCGAGAATCACCATCAGCGAGCCGTTCCGACGGCCGCGCCACCACACGTCGATCCGCGCGGGCTGCTCCACCGGAAGTCCTTTGTCGACCACGACGACCTGGCTCATGTCCAGTTCGGAGGCGAGCCTCAAGTGCTGCGCGAACTTCGTCACCGCGTTGGCGTTGGCCGGCCACCCGAGCATCACCATGTTCGGCTTGAGCGGGCCGATCGAATGCGCCTGCAACAGCACGCTCAAACCCTCGTCAAAGCTCGGCGAAACGATGACCTCCACGAACGCGGGAAGGTTGTTCTCGGTGACGTAGGCCTGCAGCTCAGCCTGCGCATCGCGGCGGCGCTTGATGTTCTCGTGGAAATCGCCGGTCAGCACGCTGGCCAGCGTCACGATGCCTCGCCCGCTCTCGATCCAGGTCGCGTAGGTCGACAGCGTGAGTCGGCTGTTCGGGTTGCCCGACAGCGCCAACGTCGTCGGCCGCCAGTTCTTCGGATGGGGCGGGTGCGCGTCGAGCCGCCGCAGATTCGACCGCACGCGCTCGTAGTAGAAGCCGCGGCGCGCGTCGCCGAACGACGTCTCGAGGACCCGACGCGAGATCCAGATGAACGTCACCACGACGAGGACCAGTGAGATGAGCGCGGCCCCGGGGTTGATGAGGATCGCGGTGCCGAAACAGCCCAGGGCCCCGAGCAGTGCCGTCGACCAATGAAAGTAACGAAAGCGGGGGCGAAACGACGGATTGCGGCTGAACTGCTCGATGAACGCCGCCATGTTCGTCATCCCGTACGTGAACAGGAAGAACATCGTCAGCACGACCGCCACGGCGTTCAGCGCCGCCCCACCGGCCTCGTTGCCCGCGTAGTAGAGCACGCCGACGCTCATGAACAGCGTCAGCCAGAGACCTCGGCGCGGCTCGTCACCCTGCGCGGTGCCATGGGCGAAGTAGCCCAGCATCGGAAAGATCTGATCGCGCGCCAGGGCCTGCAAGATGCGCGGCGCGCCAAGCATCGACCCCATCGCCGACGAGATCGTCGCCGCGAAGACGCCTGCCACGACGACAAAGCCGGCGCCAAACAGCGCCTGATCGAGCAGCGACCCGTAAGGGTCGGTGATGAGGTCCGGCCGTGCGGTGCTGCCGCCGGTAATCAGAATCTGCGCCAGATAAACGATCGCGCCGACGCCGATCGCGGCGAGGGTTCCGCGCGGGATCGACCGCTCCGGCTCGGCGAGGTCGCCGGACATGTTCACGCCGGCCATGATCCCGGTCACGGCGGGAAAAAACACGGCGAAGATGACCCAGAAGTCGACGCCATCGGAGTACACGGGCTCCCAGTTCGCCTGAAACGTCGCGGTCTCGAACTGCAGGAGCGCGCCGCCCAGAAACACGACGATCGCGAGCACGAGGACCGACAGGATGAAGTACTGCGCCTTGATCGCCCAGTGCGCGCCGACGTAGTTCACCACGAACAGCCCCACCGCGGTTACGAGCCCGATGAGCAGGAACTCCGGCTGCAGCTCCGGAAACGTGGTCGTGAGCGCCTCGGTGAAGCCGAGGATGTAGAACGGGACCGACAACGCCTGCGCGAGGAACAGCGCGACGCCAATCGCCCCGCCGAACTCGGGTCCCAGCGACCGCGAGATGAGAAAGTAGGCGCCGCCGCCCTCGACTTTGGTGTTCGTCGAGACCGCCGAGATCGACAGGCCGGTCAGAAACGTGATCGCCTTGGCGATGAACAAGATCAGGATCGTGGCCGCAATCCCGGCCTGCCCCGTCACGTACCCGGTCCGCATGAACATGATCACGCCGAGGATCGTGAGGATCGACGGGGTAAACACGCCGCCGAACGTCCCGAACTGATTCGTCTTCGGCGACTGCTCGCTGGGAGGGGGTGAGCTCATCGACTTCCGTGTAACCGACTGCCGCTCAGCTGCGTACTCGAAATGCGGTCGCGAATGTAGCATGCTATCGCCCGTTCCTGCGCGTCGATCCGCCTATGTCCACCCACCGTCTCCACCAAGTGCTCGCGATCATTGCGCTTGCGATCAGCTGCGGTGGCGGCGAGCCCGTCGCGCCGCCCGAGCCGGCGCACACGCAGGGCACGACCAACGCCCCTGTGGATGACGGTCCGGTGTGCGCGGACGGTCCCGGCGAAGTGTTTGACCGCCGCATCGCTCCCCTGCTGGCGCAGAATCGGCCGAGTAGTTGTTCAAAGTGTCACGGAGCCGGGGTGAACCTCGCCGCGTTCGTGACGGGCGACGCCTGCTCGTCGATGGCGTGCCTGGTGCAGATGGGCATGGTCAACCTCGAGCGACCGCGCGAGAGCGCGCTGCTGGAGTTCATCGACCGCGGCTACTCTCCCGGCGCAGAGACCGGCGTAACCGACGTGATGGTCGCCAACGAGTGGACGGGGTTCCTGGAGTGGATCGAGTGGTCGGCCGCCTGCCCCGAGCAGTGCGAATCGACCGGGCCCGCGCAGTGCAGCGCCCCGGCGACCCCACTGATCGAGGACGAGGAACCGGAGCCCGAACCCGTCGAGGTCCCCGCACTCGATCTCGCGAACTACCCGTGCACCGAGGAAGCCCAGGGGTTGGCGTTCTTCGAGCACGTCCACCCCAGCACGATCCGCTGCGCGCATTGCCACGCCCCCGACGGCGCGCTCGCCGGCATTGGCGGGGCGCGGCCGTGGGTCGACTATCGGCGCTCGCGCGCGGGCTCCGACCAGACGATGCGCAATCTCTACACGCTGCGGGCGATCAACTACGACACGCCCATGAAGAGCCGCGTGTTGATGAAGCCGCTGAGCGAAGGTGCCGGCGGTATCGAGCACGGCGGGGGCGGAAAGTTCGCCGACCGCGACGACTTCATGCACGTGGCGCTGCTCCAGTGGATTCGGATGCAGGCGACCTGCAGCATCGACGGCGCGCTGCCGCGCCCCGACTGGTCGACCGACAAGTTTCGAGACCGTTATCCTGGATTTCCGTATGTGCACTAAGACGCTGATGACCCTGATGTTGGCCGTCGCTCTAAGCGGTTGCTCCTCCGACCCTGCCGACGACAACCACGGCCACGGTGACACCCACGGCGAGCCGAATCACCACCACAACGCTGCCGACACCGGACACGACGACGACGCCCAGTCGCCGGACGTTGGCGCGTCCGACACCGGGGTCGTCACGAGCGCCGCGGCGCGGACGTACTGCGAGTGCGTCTTCGTCGCGTGCCACGACCCGTTCCACGAAAAGTTTGGCGCCGACGATGTCGCATCAATCGCGGCGTGCGAGGCCGAGGCCAGTGCGCTCCCCGTTGC
>JBFIHF010000272.1:0-8890 GCA_041601915.1 Bradymonadaceae bacterium | reverse complement strand
GGCCGCCGCCTTGGCATGCATGATGCTCGTCCGAAGAGCGGGCACGCTGCCGATCGGCGGTGGCCCAGTCCTCGGGTCGCGAACTCCCAAGACGTTGACGCGTCGCCGGAAACTGTGGACTCTCAACCAGACCTCCCCAGCGAGGACCAAGAAGTGAGTGGGCATTTCTTCGACGAGCTGGCGACGCACGGGGCGTTTAACGACGCCGAAGTCCGCGCTCTGCGCGCATGCCACGCCATTCTGGCCCCGCACTTCGACGACATCTCCGAGTCGTTCTACCGCGGATTGCTGAACGAACCGCGGGCGCGCGAAGTATTCTCCAGTCCCGAGCAAGTCGAGCGTCTGCGGGCGTCACTGCTGGGTTGGTTGGAGTCCGGATTCACCGGCCCGTGGGACGACGCGTTTTTTGCTCGCCGTCGCCGAATCGCACGCACCCATGTCGATGTCGGGTTGTTGCCGCAGTTTGTGACGGGGGCGATGAGCGTGGTGCGACGTCACGTCCGCCAGGTGCTCGTGGTCGCCGAGGCGAGCCTGCCGCTGCTCGAGGCCACCGAACGGCTGCTCCAGCTCGAACTCGAGCTCATGCAGCAGTCGTACTGGGATCACATGATGGAGCTGAAGCTCACAGTGCCCGTGGCGTTCGCGAGCGGGCTCGCCCACGAGATTCGTAACCCGCTCAACGCCATCGTGCTGAACCTGAAGATCCTCGAGCGACGCCTGCAGGCCCTCGATGCCGACCACAGCATCCCGATCGTGGAGGCGGCGCGCGACGAAGTGCGCCGCATCGCCTCCCTGACCGACGAGATCATCGAGTTCGCCAAGCCGATGGCGATCCGACGCACCTGGCATCGCGCGGACCGGTTTCTCGCGGAGCTCGAGACACTGCACGCGGGGGCGTTTCGCGCTAAGGGAGTCAGCCTTCGCGCGGAGTCCAGCGGCGAAGCGACCTGGTACTGCGATGTCGCGCGAATGCTGCAAGCGCTGACGAACTTGCTCGCCAACGCCCTCGATGCCGTGCAACCCGGCGGCCAGGTCCTGGTTTCGATCGCGTCGGACCGAGTCTCGACGACGATCGAGGTGATCGACGATGGCCGCGGCATGGCACCCGCGGTTCGGTATCGGATCTTTGACATCTTCTACACCCAGGACAACGCGCGCGGCATGGGCCTCGGGCTCTCGATCGTGCGAAACATCGTCGACGCCCATGGCGGACTCATCGACGTTCGCACCCTACCGGGAGCCGGATCGACCTTCACGATTCGACTGCCGAGACCCTATGACCCGCAAGGAGATCACGGATGACTACCGACGCCATCGAGACGGATCTCGATCGGGACGATCGCGAGCGCCGAATCCTCGTGGTCGACGACGAATCGAGTGCACGCCTCGCGCTGATGACGCTGCTGCGCGAGGACGGCTACCAGGTGCGCGAGGCACCGGACGGCTTCAAGGCGATGGGGATCGTGCGTGAATGGGATCCCGACGTCGTGCTCACAGACGTACGGATGCCGCTGATGGATGGGCTGGAGTTGTTGCGTGCCGTGCGCGAACTTCGACCGTCGATCGCGACGATCGTGATGACGGCACACGGCTCCATCGAGATGGCCGTCGACGCGATGAAGAACGGCGCCGACGATTTCCTGACCAAGCCGCTCAACTTCGACGCCGTGGAGCTGATCATCGAACGCGCGTTCGGGCGTCAGGCGCTGAAGCGAGAACTCAGCGCGTTGCGCCATCAACTCGCGGTCAGCGAGTCCCCCGAGATCGTGGGGTGCAGCCCCGCCCTGACCGATCTGCTGCGGATGACGGACCAGGTCGCGGCATCGACGGCCACAATCCTCGTGACCGGGGAGTCGGGCACCGGCAAGGAACTCATCGCGCGTCGGCTGCACGCCAGAAGCGGGCGTGCCGGCGGCCCGTTCATGACGATTCACTGCGCTTCGCTGCCAGAGAGCCTGCTGGAATCGGAACTCTTCGGCCATGAGAAGGGGGCCTTCACCGGCGCCACCACGGAGCGGCGAGCGCGCTTCGAAGAGGCGGACGGCGGCACCGTCTTCCTCGATGAGATCGGCGAACTCTCCCCGACGATCCAGGTCAAACTCTTGCGGTTCCTGCAGACCCACGAATTCGAGCACGTCGGTGGCAACCGCACACTGACCGTGGACGTACGCATCCTCGCCGCGACAAATCGCGACCTCGCCGCGGAAGTGCGCGCGGGCCGATTTCGCGAAGACCTCTACTACCGGCTCAACGTCATCGAACTCGAGATGCCGCCGCTGCGCGCGCGCCGAACCGACATCCCGATCCTGATCCGACACTTCGTCGCGTTCTACGCGGCTCAGAACAACCGCACGATCGAGAGCGTGGACCCGGACGCGATGATCGCGCTGGAAGCGTGGGACTGGCCGGGCAATGTGCGCGAACTCGAAAACACGATCGAACGCGCGGTGGTGCTGTGCAACGGCGGCACCATCACGCGCCAGCATCTGCCCCGGGAGCTCAAGAACGTGTTCGGCAGCGACACCGAGACCGAGCCGCGTGTGCCGGGTTCCACGCTCGCCGAGGTCGAGCGCTTCGTCATCATCGAGACCTATCGGTCGACGGGCGGAAGCACGAGTGAGACCGCCGCGATCCTGGATATCAGCCAGCGCAAGGTCCAGTACAAACTCAACGAGTATCGCGCGAACGGTGATCAGGCGATTTCCGGGTAGCATCGGCTCATCAGGTAGGATCTAGGCGTACTCAACTGCTCCGCTGGTCTGCTGGTCTGCTGGTCGCCGGTCAAACTCAAACTGGACCCGCGCTCCGGCCGGGGAGCCACCACGCGAAGCGTCGAGCACGCGGGCCGCGGAGGCGGGCTGCTCGACGCTTCGCGTGGTGGCTCGGTGGCCTGAGGTGGGCCCTAGTTTGAGTTTGACCGGCGACCAGCAGACCAGCAGACCAGCAGACCAGCGGAGCAGAAGACGCGGACCAGCGGATCTTCGGCGGGGACGATGAAATTTATCGGTGCTTTCGGCGCGGAACGACATGCCGAGCGCGCCACAAGATGGTAGTTGTGATGAATTACTGAACACGAGACACGAGGTCAGCAGATGGCGACGAACAACGAATTGGAGAGTCTGGAGAGCCTGCTTCGCAAGTTGCCGGAGGACGATCAGGCCGAGGTATTCCGCATCCTGTACGGAAACATGCCGGAGACGCTGCCGATCCCGGCCGCCGCGGCCGCCCTCGCCGACGAGCACGACTTCGACGTCGCGGCGTACCGCTTCAAATCGACGCCCCAACAGCGGCGCGCACCCCGCATTGTTCGAGTCGGCGTCATCCAGACCCAGATCATCGAGCCGACCGACGCGCCGATCGAGACTCAGTATCAGGCGCTGTGTGCCCGGACGGAAAAACTGATTCACGCCGCCGGCGCGATGGGCTGCAACGTGCTCTGTCTGCAGGAGGCGTGGACGATGCCGTTCGCGTTCTGCACCCGCGAGAAAGAGCCGTGGCTGGAATTTGCCGAGCCGATCGACGGCCCCTCGACGCAGTTCCTCGCCGCGCTGGCACGACGTTACAACATGGTGATCGTCTCGCCGATCCTGGAGCGCGACGAAGTCCATAGCGGCACGATCCACAACACGGCGGTCGTGATCGGCAACCGTGGCAACGTGATCGGGTCGCACCGCAAGAATCACATCCCGCGCGTCGGCGACTTCAACGAGTCGACCTACTACATGGAAGGCGACAACGGCCATCCCGTGTTTGCGACCCAGTTCGGCAAGATCGGCATCAACATCTGCTACGGGCGCCACCATCCGCTGAACTGGCTGATGTTCGGCCTCAACGGCGCCGAGATCGTGTTCAACCCGTCGGCGACGGTGGGCGCGCTGTCGGAACCCCTCTGGCCGATCGAGGCTCGCTGCGCCTCGATCGCGAACAGCTACTTCACGGCCAACATCAACCGGATCGGAACGGAGAGCTTCCCGAACGCGTTCACCTCCGGCGACGGCAAACCGGCGCACAAGGACTTCGGCCACTTCTACGGCTCGAGCTATGTCGCGGCGCCCGACGGCGGCCGGAGCCCGGGGCTGTCCCGCGTTCGTGACGGCGTGCTGGTCAGCGAGATCGATCTGAACCACTGCCAGCAGGTCAAGGACAAGTGGGGGTTCCAGATGACCCAGCGGCTCAAGGACTACGCCGCGTCGCTGACCGCCGCCGCGTCCCCGAACTTCCAGCCGCAGGTGATCCACGATCCGGGCGTCGAATTCGCGACCGGTCACGCCCTGCCCGGCCGGCCCGCGTCTCAGCAGCTTCGACAGGAGGTCGCCCGCGCCCTTCCCGTCGCCGCGCCACAGCTCGTCTACGCGGAGACGCAGAAGCCCACCGCGGAGGACTGAGTTGGCTGGACGCAGTCTCGCGGCAGTTCTAGTCACATCCGCGCTGATGTCGTAACGACCGGACGGGGCGAAATTCGCCAAGCGCCGGACAAACAAAAAGACCGACCTAATGGCCGGTCTCAATGCTACGACGAACCGCGGTTCAGACCGTGGTGACGTCTTCCGCTTTCGGGCCTTTCGGACCGGGCGTGACGATGAACTCCACGCGCTGGCCTTCTTGGACGGTTTTGAAGCCGCTTCCATTGAGTGCCGAGAAGTGAAGGAACACGTCCTCTCCACCATCCGACCGCTCGATGAAACCAAAGCCTTTGTCTTCGTTGAACCACTTAACGGTACCGCTGATTCGCTCGCTCATTTTGATCTCTTTCTTTCGACCCGGCTCAATCACCAGGAGTTGTAAAATCGCACTCGCCTTGGAACGGGAGTGTCGCAGACGGATGCGTACCTTTCTCAGAGCGGAATGGCAAAGGCCAGATGTCGATTATTGTGAAAAAGTTGCCAAAACAGCCGTTTTCGGCCTGTTTTGTCGATCATTGGGCGGTCGGAGGACGATATCGCGACGCCGACGTGCAACTGACGGAGGCGATTTCGTTCTCGCCGACTCCGTGAACCGTGAACTGCGCGAGAGAGGATCCACCGTCTCGGTTCGTCACGGTGCCGATGAACTCGGCCATGAAGTGACCCGTCGGCGTGGTGATCACTTGCACGGAACCGCTATTGGCCGTGATGTCGTGGTCCAGCGTCACGACGCCGATGTTCCCCACCACGTTGGCGCGCTGGGGCGTGGGCCCTTCGGGCCGCACGTAGCTCATCGTGGCGCGAATATCCCCCTCGATCGCGATCATCTTGCGCACCATGCCGCCGCTGATCGGCGACGAGGTGATCGTGAAGTTGAACTCCCCGGATCGGTGGAACTCGTCTTCGCCGGTGATTTGGATGTCGTACCAGCAGCGGCAGTCGCCAACCCGAACCGTGAGGCTATCCGTGAAGGTCGGGGATCCGGGCGTCGCATAGGTCGCGGTGGCGACGACGTCGTACTCACCCTCGGTACCGGGTGCGGTAAAGATGCCGCTGTCGTCCACGTGAGGCGAGCTCCAGGCGATCGTCGCCTCGGTCCCGTCCACGTATCGGGCGGACCCTCGCAGCTGCAGCGTGGCGCCTGGGCGAATGCAGCGGTTGTTCGGTCCGACCTCGAGGTCGCCCAGCACGAACAACACGTCCCCGGTGCGCGGCGGAATCCCGGACTCGCGGGCACCGGTGCGGGACGTGGATTCGGCGATCACGGACACGGGGTAGCTCGCGCGATCGTTCGGCAACTCGACGGTCACCACTCCATCGCGCGCCGTCGTCTCGTCGTTGACGATGTTTGCCGCTGATGCCGAGGAGAACGTGAGGCTCGGGTCGACGGCGTTGCGCACGGCGTAGCCCAGGGGAACGGGGAAGCCGGGTGAGGCGATCCGGACGCGCGGGCCCAGGTCGACCTCGATGGCGTTCACGGTGGCGAGAATCGTGTGGGCGAGCTGCACGCTCCCAAATTTTTCGGGCGCGGGCCCAAGCTTCACCGACGAGTCCCCTGCTGCTTTGGGAACGACGCAGATTCCGCGCTCACAATCGGCGACGTCCGCGCGCTGGTCTTGCGGCACGACCAGCAACCACTCCGTGCTCTCGACGGACACCGTCCATGGGTCGGCGTGGATCGTGACCATCTCTTCAGCCCGCGTGCCGGTTTCGATCGACCACGTGAACACCTGCTCGCCGGCGGCTCGCATCAGGTCGTCCAGCAGTGCCCCCGCCGCGTTCATGTCGGCAAGCCCGACGGCACCCAACGCGGAGAGCACGAGGCCAGCGACGTTGGCGGGGATGTTGAGGGGCGGACCGGGGATCGCGGTCAGCGTGACCGCGAGCGGTTTGCCGGTGTGATCTTCGGGGAAGTCGAAGCGGTTCGGACGGGTCGTCATGTCCGTGACCTTGTTCGGGTGCGTGGCGCACACGTACTTGGACGCGAGGATGAGGCTCGATCCGACGGTCGAGAAGGCACCGAGCGCTCCCCGAACGTGCGGTTGTGGAATGTAGCTGGCCAAGACTCCGGCCGCGGCCGTGAGCTCGTCGTAACCGCTGCCGACCTGGTTGCAGGCCGGACGGCCGTGCTCGGTGAGGATCCGGCTCAGCGTCGCGGCGTCATTGATCTCGGGGGCGGCGGACAACGCTGAGACACCACCGCCAGTCGCGCGCAGGACCGGGCGGGCGCTGGCGCCCTCGGACATCCCCGACTTCTTCAACAGCGCGTCCAGCAGGTCCGTGTCCTGCTCGGCGACCGCGGAGATGGACTGGGGGTTGTCCGGGTGATCGACGAGTGCGGCGAACAGCAGCGGCGCGATCGCGTGCTCATCGGCGTCATCGACGATGATCGTGCCGGGCTCCGAGAGATCGACGAGTTGGTGAGCGTGCGCCTCGTCGATGCCGAGGCTGTCGAGCAGCGCGTCGCTTTGAGCGCGCACGCGCTCCAGTACCAGAGCGGTGGCGCCGGGTGCGGGCTCCAGCGCGTCGACGACGAAGCGGCGCCGTGGGCAGACGCGCTCGCCGTCGGTGAGTTGGACAACGAGCTCCCCACCGCGGATGCCCGCCGGATGAACCGGCGCGTAGAACACGGCACCGTCGGGGCGTTCGAACGTCGGCACCGCGAACGTCGCGTCGGAGGTCGTCACGTGCAGCCACGCCGGCCCGAGGTCACCGACGTGGATGGTGATCGCGTCGAGGGGCTGGCCGTGATCGACGAACTCGACGCCCGCACAGTCGCTGTTCGGCAGGAGCATCGGGTTGTCGGCTTGCTCGACCGTGTCGGAACACCCGATCGAGAGTGCGAAGAGTGCGATGAGAACGCGGCGACCTCGATCCAGGTGTGACATGTCGTGCTCCGAAGTTGGGGTCGGCTCGTTCCGACCTCACGTAATCGGACGCTCGCCGCTTCCGTTGCAGACTTTTTTGACAACCTGTGCTTTTACAGCGCGTTACGCACCAAAATAGTCCGCGGAGGACCGGCGATCCGCGACGGTACGCTTCTTGTAGTCGGACCCGGTCCGCGCTGTGGGTCGGACAAGCCGTTATCCAAGCGCCTCAGGAGCACCGATGAGATATGCGCACCTGTTGTTATGGTTGATTCTGCTGACGCCCACCGCGGCCGTGGCCAAGGATCGGACCGCGAAGTTGGCTGACGGCGACATTTTCGTGGAGTCGATCCCGGTCGCGAACGCGCTCTATCCGAGGGTCCACGTCGAGGGCGTGGTGGACGCCTCGCCGGCGGTCGTCTGGCGAATCATCAACGACTGCGCGCGATCGCAGGTCTACAACTCCAGCGTCACGAAGTCGTACATCGTCGAGCGCGTCGGCCGAGACGTGGTGTGTTCGGAGACGGTCAACCTGCCGTGGCCGATCCGCGACGTCGAGTGCGTGACGCGCTGGTCATTTCAACCCGCGACGTACTCGATCCACTGGACGTTGGTCGGGGGCGACTTCGACTACGCGACCGGAAGCTGGAAGCTGCTGCCGTTCGGCGATGGCACCCGCACGCTGGTCGTCTACGAGAACCACGTGAGCCCGCAGATCTCGGTGCCGAACTGGCTGAAGCGAATGTTCCTCGACGTGGGGATGCCGGGGCTGATCAAGGATCTGCGCCGCGCCGCTGCGAGCTGAGTCAGATCGCTTCGATGATGCCTTCGGCCTGCTCGTCGGTGAGAATCGAGTTCGTGATCACGGCATCGATGAGGTCATCGCGGTCGAGGTCCGAGACCGCCGACATACATCCGACGTGCACGTAACCTTTGCGCCACTGGTCGACCTCGATCTCGCGAAAGATCACGCCGCGCATCACGCCTTTGGGCTCGATCTTCGACTCGCACACGACGCACGAGGAGCGGTCGCTCGGTGCTGGCTCGACGCGCGGCGTCTTGGTCCCTTTGCCGATGTTCTTGGCCTCGGCGAGGATCGCGTCGAGGTCCCCGACGTCCCCGAACTCTTCGGCCGCTTCGACGAAATCGACGGGGTCGACGCCGGCGCCACACACGAGGT
Organism: Bradymonadaceae bacterium; assembly: GCA_041601915.1. Taxonomy (GTDB): domain Bacteria; phylum Myxococcota_A; class Bradymonadia; order Bradymonadales; family Bradymonadaceae; genus JBFIHF01. The sequence goes on along the minus strand of JBFIHF010000272.1, from coordinate 440 downwards.
GGTACCAGCGATGGCTGTCCCATCGCTCGTTGTAGGCGCCAAAGCGCAGGTCGCCCTGGTCGATCTTCTTCTTACACCCGCCACATTTGGCGCGGCCCGATTTCGCGGCTTCGATCACTGATTGGGTCACACGTACCTCCATGGAAGGAGGGTGAACTATGCTCAAACGCGCGCGCGGTCAACCGCGTTAGCAGATGCTGGCGTCCGGATGGGATGCCGGATGCAGGAGCCCGGAGGCCGGCGGCCGGATGCCGTATGCCGGGTGCCGATTCCTGTCAGGTAACTCGGACGATCCCCGAAGATGCCGGGCACGGCGCCCGAGGTCCGCCATGGCGGCGCGCCAGGCGCAACGGCGCCAACGGCGCCGTGCGCCGCCGCGCGAGCGGGAGCCGGCGGTGCCGGGGTCCCGCGGAGCGAATCAGGAGGCCACGAGACGCGGC
>JBFIHF010000271.1:0-8892 GCA_041601915.1 Bradymonadaceae bacterium | reverse complement strand
GCCGCGTTTCGTGGCCGAGTAATGAGCGGAGCGGGTCCCGGCACCGCCGAGCGACCGCGTCCGCCATGGCGGCGTGCCAGGCGCAACGGCGCCAACGGCGCCGTGCGCCGCAGCGCGAGCGGGAGCCGGCGGTGCCGGGGTCCCGCGGAGCGAATCAGGAGGCCACGAGACGCGGCCCTTGGCCGCGTTTCGTGGCCGAGTAATGAGCGGAGCGGGTCCCGGCACCGCCGAGCGACCGCGTCCGCCAGCCTGCGAAGCTCCGGCATCCGGAAGCCGGAAGCCTCGTCCGAGTTACCTGACAGGAATCGGATGCCGGTTGCCGGTTGCCGGTAATGACGTTGAACTCCGGGCTCTACACAAGCACGCCTACGACTGCCAATGACTCCGCCTCCCCGTGTGGTGTATTGCGCCGCGGTGCCGCGGTAGCTAGCCTCCGGGGACTTCGGACCTCGAGGCGAAAATGAAACTCAGATGGATCGTCGCACTCCTCGCGTCCACGCTGATCCTCGGATGCAGCGCGGAACCGACCCAGAAGTCCGGTCCGCCGATCGTCATCGGTGACGACGCAGGCACGGAGCCCGACACGGCCGCGCCCGTCGAGGTCGTCGTCACGGCCGGTGAGGTCACGATCACCGCCTCCGTTGCGCAAGAGGTCTCGGGGATTGGAGGCGTATCCGCCGACGGCGGAAACATCCTCGTCGTGGTGCCCGTGGCCGTGGCAAACGGCCTCGATCAGGCGATCCCGGTCGGCTACACGCTGTTTCGATTGCGCACCGGCGCACTCGAGCGACTGCCGTCCGAAGGGTCCGCGAACGTCGAGGCCGCGTGCCCTGTCGACGCGCTGCTCGCCGCAGGCACGATCGTCGAGTGCATCGTCGTGTTCGAGATTCCCGAGAGCGCCGAGCCCTCAGCGCTGATTTTCCAGGCGCTCGACCAGACCCTCGAGACCGCCGTCGCGCTGCAGGCATGCACACGGTGCGGTGGTGGCTGCGTAAACCTCGCGACCAGCGCAAGCCACTGCGGCGCCTGCAACACCGAGATCCCGACCGGCGGTGAATGCATCGACGGTGAGCCTACGTGCCCCGATGGACGCTACTCGTGCGAGGACTACTGCACACGAAACGACATCGAGTGCTTCGTGCAGAGTACGCGGCAGGTGTCCTGCAGCGTGATCTGCGACGCCGCCGGGCTGCGCTGCAGCAAGGTGGACTACTACTACACGTGCAGCGAAACCGAGGGCGCTTCGCACCCCGATCTAGGGTGCGACGACCAACCGCCGCGTACGTGGGACGCTTGCGGGACGTACTCGGACATGGACTGTCGATGTTTGCCGCAATGAGACGCCCGCCCGCGTAGACTGGTCCGATGTCACAAGAACCCCGTGCAGGCGCGATCGTCGGCGGCCACTACGCGTTGCAGCGCAAGATTGGCTCCGGCGGCTTTGGTGAGGTCTGGGAGGCCCGCGACGAGCGCGCGCTGGTCACCGTCGCGGTGAAGTTCTTGCTCGGTGCCGCCGATCTCGAAGCGAAGAGGCGATTCCGGCGCGAAGTCAGCGCGCTGAAACGCATCGACCACGCGAACTGTCTTCGAATTCTCGCCTCCGGTGAGCTGCCCACCGGGGCGCGCTATCTGGTGACCGAGCTCGTGCCGGGCCGCACGCTGCACGATTGGTTCAACGACGGCCCGCAGCGCGTGCACCAGCACGCGAGCGAGGTGGTTCACCAGATCTGTTCGGCGCTCGTCGCGGCGCACGACCTCGGGATCATCCACCGAGACCTCAAGCCCGCGAACATCATGGTCACGCCGACCGACGCCGGCCTGCACGTCAAGGTGCTCGACTTCGGGCTCGCCAAGCTCGCCGGCGTGGAGCACCCCGACATCACCAAGACCGGCGAGGTGATGGGCACCACCGGGTACATGAGCCCGGAGCAGTTGCGCGGGCGGCGTGACATTGGGCCGCCCACCGACATGTACTGTCTCGGACTCATCGCCTTCGCCTTGCTCGAAGGGCGCCCGCCGTTCGACGGCGCGTCGCCACTCGCGATCGGTCACGCGCACCTGACGGTGCCAGCACCCCCGGTTCGCCGGGGCCCCGCAGAGATGGGCGAACTGGTCGCCGACCTGCTGGCGAAGAATCCAGGCGACCGACCGACCGCGCGACAGACACTTCGACGACTGGGCGTGGATCCCGGCCCCGAGCGGGCCCAGGGCGCCACCGCACGACGGTCCTGGCTCCTTGCGGGCGTCATCGGGGCATTGGCGCTCGCCGGGATCGCCGCGTGGTTGGTGTCGCAGCGCCCGCCCGCCCCAACTCACCCCGTTCGCCGTGCGACGCCGGCGATCGTTCGCACCGCCGAGGCCGACGCCGGCCGGTCCTTGGTACCCGACCTCGCCGTGGTCCCCGCCCCGTCCGTGCGCGACGCCTCCGCGAGCTCCGGCTGCGGAAACACGATCGCTCAGGTTCAAGGCCGCAAGCGCGAGACCATTCGCACGGTCGGCCTCGGCATGACCGTCGGAAACTACCTGCCCACGTCGTACGACCCCGACATCCCGATGCCGCTCGTGGTGCTGATGCGAGATTCGGGCGAATACGCGAACCTGCTCGACCTCATGGACATGACGGAGGCGGCCGAACGCGATGGATTCATCCTCATCGCCCCAGAAAAAGCCGGGACCAGCTCCTTCGTACCCGCGATCTCACTCGGCACGCGCACCGCGATCGACAACGCCGAACGAACCCTCTGCATCGACCGGTCGCGAATCTATCTCGTGTCCCACGGCCGCAGCGGGCAGGCCGTCGAGGACATCCTGTGCCAGCCGGACTGGCCGATCGCGGCTGTCGTCACCTGGGCCCACCGCGATCGCGTCGACGATGGCGTCGAGCTGTGCGGCCGGGTTCCGCGGCTAGCCTTCACCGGGCGCGCCGACCCGAGCGTCCCGATCGAAGGCGGATCAGGTCCATGTCGGAACGACCTGTACATCTCGCTCGAGGCACACAACCGGAAACTGCGCGCCCTGAACGGCTGCGAAGGCACTGCTCGAACCGAGTCGGACGAGGGCCCCCACGACTGCGAAACGTGGGGCTGCGCGGTGCCCTACGTCTCGTGCGTCTTTGACGGTGGACACCACTGGTTGGGGTCGTTTCGACCCAGTCAGGGGGACCATTGCAATGGCGAGGCACGGCCGTTCCCCGCCGAGCGAATCTGGGGGTTCCTGCGCCTGCATCGTGCGACGTCGAACTGACCCCTCGTCATTGGAGCCCTTCCGGAGGCTCCGCCTGCGCGGGCAAGGAATCGAAGAACTCCCAGACGACCCGGGCGGCTTCGAACTTCGAGTCTGGCCCGTCACATCGCTCGTAGCGGCCAGCTAGAAACAGGTCCTTCACCGGGGGCCGGATCCGTTTCGGGGTTCCGGGCCACCCATGCCCACCGTCGATGTGGCAGCTCATGAATTCGACCGAACACTTCGGGCGCCAGCACGTCGCGTCGATCTCGTTGCGGTCCGTTCGCTCGCGCCCGCAGCCGTGTCGCTCCCAGTAGCTCCCCTCAAACTCCTCCAGCGGGGCGATGTCGAGGCGGCCGCAGCGCGTGGCCTTGCGCTTGCCATCGACGGGGTGGCTGGCGCTGCGCATCGGCCACAGCGTGATCGTGGGCCGCGGGTCGCCCTTGCACGGGGTCCAGTCCTGCGACTTCATGCGCGCGTGGCTGCTCAAGGCCGTGGCTCGCACCCACGGCATACAGGAGACCGCGTCGGCGCCGATCGCGCCGTGGCTGTGGCCGACGACGTAGATCCTCGACGTGTTCACGCACAGCTCCTCGAGCTGCGCACGAACGATCGCGAGCGCCAGATGGTCCCAGCCGCGCTTGTCGTACACATCGTCGACATCGATCGGGGCGACGAGGATCAATCCATGAAGGTCGGCCAACTCCTTGAACCCCGACGTCGTCATGAACTTCACCGCGTCCTCGTCCTCGCCGTGCAACAGCAGCACCAGTGGCGCTTCCTCGCCAGGGACATAGGAGGACGGGACGTACCGCGCGACTTCGGGCAGTTGCCGATCGGCGAAGAACTCGTCCGCGCCCACCGGCTCCCGACACCCCAGGCTGCCAGTCGGGGTCCCAACCAACCGCGGTGGTCCCGAGTCGAGGTCTGGCCCCCGGCCCACGTCGAGCGCGCCTACGTCGACCTCAGGATGCTTGAGCAGCGCAGCTGGATTGGCGAGCACCACGATTCGTGGCCCCGGCGCAGGTGTCCGCGCCACGGCCCACCATCCGCCGACGAGCACCAACACCCCCGCAACCGCTGCGATGAACGGCCACCTCCGCCGGGGAGCCGGGATCGCGGCGGCCGGATCCGGCCGGGGGTCGTGCTCCACCAGGTTCTGGTGCAGCGCTCGAGCGTCCACAAACCGGTGGTGCGCGTCCTTGGCCAACAAGCGCATCACCACATCGTGCAACCAGCCCGGACAATCCCGCCGAGACATTGGCGGCACAGGCCGCGTGATATGGGCCATGCCAACTGCCATGAGATCGTCGCCGCCAAACGGCAACCGCCCTTCGAGCAGTTCATAGAGCAGCACCCCCAACGCGTACTGGTCGGTGGCCGGTCCGACCTCGCGCGACCCGCGCAGCTGCTCGGGGCTCATGTACTGCGGTGTGCCCAACACCTGCCCCGTCTTGGTGATATCCGGCAGCTCCGGAGCGGTGATTCGTGCGATGCCGAAGTCGAGGACCTTCACGTCCCGCCCCACGAGGATGATGTTCTCGGGCTTCAGATCACGGTGCACGATGCCCTCGCGGTGCGCCGACCACAGGACGTCCGCCAGCTGCGTGGCGATCTGAATCACTTGTTCGATCGGCAGGCGCTGTCCACGCAACGCGGCGAGTACCGTGCCGTCGACGCGCTCCATGACGAGGTAGGGGCGACCGCTGTCCGTCGCTCCGGTGTCCAAAACCGCGACGCACCCCCGATGACTCAAACGCCGCAGCGCTCGCGCTTCGACCTGGAACCGGCGCTTCATCTCCGGCTCGAGCGATCCCAGAAACTTGATCGCCACGTCACGATCGCGAACACGATCGTGAGCGGACCACACCACGCCGAACGCTCCTTCGCCCAACCGCGCCTCGAGCCGGTACCGCCCGGCGATGATCTCGTCACGGTGCATGGTGGTGCTGCTCAGTGTCGCGGGTGAGCGCTAGAAACTCAGGTGATATCCGACGATCGCGCCCGTCGTCCCGGCCAGCGTACCGACGATACCCGGCACGATCCAGACGCCGTCTCCGCGGCGCGCCTTCACCCACGCGAACGTCGTCAAACCGCCCAGCGCATGCCCGATCGCGGCGACGCCCATCGTGGGCAGCAGGCGCCCGGGAGCGTCCATCAGCTCCCCCACGCCCCAAGTGCTCAGTCCGCCGATCAGCGTCCCGAACACGGTGGTGCTCAAGCTGAGAAAGACCGCGTCGACGAAGTTCGTGTCGCGCTGCTTCGACAGAATGGGCCGCATTCGAAGAATGATAATCGCACCGCCCACCAGAACGCCCGTCCCCGCCCCGATCGCGTGCCCGAACACCGAGGCGAGTTGAACCGTCGCGACGTCGCGGTCGGCCGCGGCGATGAGGGTTTCGGCCCCGACATCACGGCCCACCAACAGCACACTGATCGCACAGATCGCGATCAGTCCCCGCCTTGCCGACATCCACGCGTCGCTCATCTTTCGACGCTATCAGCGGCGCCACGCGCGCGCTATCTCAGCGATCAGAAGTACAGCCCCATGAAGTCGCCGAAGTTGATCATCACCGAGTAGAGCGCGACGACGACGATCGCGATCACTCCGATAGCGAGATAGCCTCGATAGCGCGTGCTTCGTTCCGCACGCCGCAAAACATCGACGAGGTCGCGATCCGTCTCGTTCTCGAACTCTGGCATCGTACTCATGACGTCCTCCGTCTGCCGAAGGCACCCCGCACTGGGACACCAGAGGCGGCCACAAGGTAATCTCGCGTCGTCGACCGCCAAGACCGGTCGCCGATCCCCGATTCCTGTCCGGTAACTCGGACGATCCCCGAAGATGCCGGGCACGGCCCCCCAGGCCCGCCATGGCGGCGTGCGCCGCACCGCCGAGCGACCGCGTCCGCCAGCCTGCAAAGCATCCGGCTTCGGAAGCCGGAAGCCTCGTCCGAGTTACCTGACAGGAATCGATCCCCCGTCGGCGGGACGCTTCGAAGAAGCCGAGGTTGATTGCGGCCGCTGTTCGGGAGACCCTGCGGGTCGGAGGCAGCATGTCGCTTCGCTTCATCGTCATCGCGCTCGCGCTGTCATCCTGCACCGCGCCGGAGACGCAGAATCATCGCACCTCGGACGTCGGACCGGATCCCCGCACCGAGATGGGCGCCGACCCGAGCGACATGAGCGATGCAGACGGCGCGCCCGATGTCCGAGACGTCCCCGACACCATCGACGCCCCCGACGCCAGTTTGCCCGACACCGGCGAGCCCGCACGGCCGTGGCGCAGCGCGCTCTACCCCGCGGATTGGGACGCCAATCGGACCGACCCCGACGGACGCTTCCTCCCTGATTTCTCCTGGGCCGGCTATCGCAACGGCGAGCAGCCCGTCGTGCGCGTCTCGACGACCTTCGACGTCCTGGATTTCGGGGCGGACGCCAGCGGAGCCACCGACAGCCAACCCGCCTTCCAGGCCGCAATCGACGCCGCGTCGCTGGCTGGCGGTGTGGTCACGGTCCCCGAAGGACTGTTTCGCATCGATGACCAGCTCCTCGTGACCGCATCAGACGTGGTGTTGCGTGGCCAGGGCGCCGCGACGAGCCGCCTCTGGTTCACCCGGTCCGCGCAGATGTCGAGTCGCTCCCACCTCACGTTTCGCGGTTCAGTGACCGTGGTCAGCGAACGCCCGCTCGACGCCGATGGTGCCGAACGCGCGCACGCGATCGACCTGGCCGACACGACCGCGCTCACGACCGGGGACGACATCATCGTCGGATGGACCATCTCGCCGGAGTTCGTCGACGAGCACGCGATGACCGATGTCTGGCAAGCGTTCAACGGCACCTGGCAGCCGTTCTTCCTACGCGACGTGAGCGCGGTGACCGCGACGGGGCTCGATGTCGACGTACCGCTGAGATATCCGGCCCGCGTCCGCGATGGCGCGTCCGTCCGACACGTCACCGGGTACCTGCGAAACGTCGGCGTGGAGAACATCGGCGTCGCCGACGCCGTCGGATGGGAGCAAGCGTGGACCGAAACGCAGGTCCATGTCATCGAGCTCAACGGCGTGGCGGACGGCTGGATCTCCGGCGTCGAGTCGTTCGCGTCGCCCGGTGCGCCGACCGCGGGACCCGGCTCCGGTGCACATCTGCAGAACGGCGGGATCATCGTCCGCGGCTCGAAGCGCATCACGGTCGCCGACTCCCGACTCGAGCGCGCACAGAACCGCGGCGTCGGCGGGTCCGGCTACCTCTTCGAAGTCCGCCAGTCCAGCGAGGTGCTCTTCCGCGACCTCGTCGCACGGGCCGGCCGCCACAACTTCATCCAGAACTGGGGGTTCGGCACGACCGGGATGGTCTGGCTCCGCGTCCACTCCAGCGAGGGCCAGACGTTCCTCGAACGCGACGCCCAATTCTCCGGCGTCGGCGACTCCGAGTTCCACCACTCGCTCGCGATGGCCAACCTCATCGACTCGTCGACGTTCGACGATGGGCTCTCCGCGCTCAACCGCAAGGACCAGAGCTCCGGCGCCGGCCACACCGCGACGCAGACGGTGTTCTGGAACACCCGCGGCACCGGCCGCATCCGCTCCTATCAGTGGGGCCACGGCTACGTCATTGGGACGGCACCCAGCATGAGCGTGCTCACGGACATGCCGTCCGACGACCCGGCGCTTCGTGCGCAGCTCGAGGACGTCGGCCCGTGGACCGCGGCATGGCCGGCCGACTGGCTCGAAGGCCGCGGCCGCGCACAGGACCTCGAGCCCCGCTCGCTCTACGAAGACCAGCGCGCACGCCGACTTGCGCGGTGAGCGGTCGGCACCAGCCGTCCCAGACCAAAGGACACAACCGCCCTTGACGCATCGGGGAGCGAGTTGCTAAGTCCTCAGCTACATTCTGAAATCAGAGGAGTTCTACCGTGAAAGTCAAAACGACATTGGGCGTTCTTGCGCTCTCGATCACCCTCGCCGGCTGTTCCACCGGCAAGACCGAAACCAAGATGGACGAAGAAGTCGCCGCCCCCGTGGAGGAGACGGCGCCGGCGAAACCAGCCGCACTGTATCAGGACGGGCTGAAGCGGCTCAACGACGGCGGCCCGATGGGCGAAGGCCTGGCCGAATCGGTCGTAATGGTCGATGCGACGAAGACCTCGACGGGCAAGGCGGAGGTCGTCGCGGCCCTCGACGCGCTCACCGGACCGTTTCCGGACATCAAGATCGACGCCGCTCGCATCATCGTGCTCGGTCCGAACACGATCGCCGTTCAGGGCGTCTTCACCGGCACCCATACCGCTCCCATGGGCGAAATGCCGGCCACGAACAAGGCCGTCGGCAACGTCTACATCCACATCGTGACTTACGCTGACGGCCAAATCACGCGCATCGAGGCGCTCAGCAACCCGATGACGATGATGCAGCAACTCGGTGCGATGCCCGCTCCGGAAGGGAAAGTGCCCGCCCTCGCCACCCGGCCGGCGAGCACCGAAGTCGTCGAGGGCGCGGCAAGCGCAGACAACGAGGCGATCGCGATGGCCTACTTCGCCGCGATCACCGCCGGTGACAATGCCGCACTCGCCGGCATGGTCAGCGAGGACTTCACGATCGTCCACCACGGCATGAACAAGACGATGACCCTCGCCCAGGCCGGAGAGCACATGAAAATGCTCAGCGG
>JBFIHF010000270.1:0-8917 GCA_041601915.1 Bradymonadaceae bacterium | reverse complement strand
GGTGAGCATCGAACACTGATGAGCGAGGTTTCGGCGAGGGGTACACATGAGGGCCTCCAGGCAAATGGTCCACTCACGTAATCGGCCGTTCGGCCGTTCCGTTGCGTACTTTTTTTCCGGCGCCTCGATCGCGGCGGTATTGCTCGTGATGCACGTCCGTCGGACTGTGTGCGCGGGGGGCCGGACTGTGTGCGCGGGGGGCGGGACTGTGTGCGTGGGGGGCGATCCGGTGCGCGTTCGGCGATCCGCGGTGAGCGTTTCGAGGGGCGTTCTGCGATCGTGGCTCCCTGCTTGCGATCTACTTCCGTCGGTCGGATTGGTGGCGTTTGGTGCGGTGGGAATACCGATCGGCTCAATGGCGCTTTGACAGCCATCGCCCGCGCAGTTAAAGGATGACCGGTACGGCTTGGACGGAGTTTCGCGATGAGTGACACGACACAACGCATCCAGGAGCTCGAGGCCCGCCTCGTAGAGCTCGGGAGGCATCTTTGACCTCGCTCAGAAACGTGCTCGGGTAGAAGAGCTTGACGCGATCAGCACCGCCCCGGGCTTTTGGGACCGCCCCGAGAAGGCGCAGACGTTGATGCAGGAGCGCGGCGAGATCGCGGATCTCGTGGAGCGCCTCGATGGATTGCGGACTCGGCTCGATGATTCGCGGGTGTTCCTCGACCTCAGCGTCGAGGCGGGCGGTGACCCCGACTCGGATCACGAAGCGGAGCGGCTGACGGAGGAAGTGGAGGCGGCGCTCGAGGAGTTGGAGCGGCTGCGGATGCTGTCGGGGCCGCACGACAACTCGAACGCCATCGTCACGATCAAACCGGGTGCCGGCGGCACCGAGAGCCAAGACTGGGCGAGCATGCTGTACCGGATGTACCTGCGGTACTGCGATCGCAAGGACTGGCATGTCGACGTGATGGACTACCAGGCCGGCGACGAGGCGGGCCTGACCAAGGCTGAGATCGTGGTGACGGGGCCCTGGGTGTTCGGCCTGCTGAAGGCGGAGTCCGGGGTGCATCGCCTGGTTCGGATCAGCCCCTTCGACAGCAATAAGCGTCGTCATACAAGCTTCGCCGCGGTGACGGTGGTGCCCGAGGTCGACGACGACATCGATATCGAAGTCAAAGAGTCCGACCTTCGCGTGGACACCTATCGCGCGTCCGGCGCCGGCGGTCAGCACGTCAACCGCACGGACTCCGCGGTCCGACTGACGCACCTGCCCACCGGTGTCGTCGTGGCCTGCCAGGCGGAACGCTCACAGCACAAGAACCGCGCGACGGCGATGAAGTTGCTGAAGTCGAAACTCTACGAGGCCGAGCTGCGTCGCCGCGAAGCCGACGCCGCGGAGTCACACGCCGCGCAGTCCGCCGTAAACTTTGGCAGCCAGATCCGATCCTACGTCTTGCACCCCTACAAGCAGATCAAAGATCTGCGGACGGGGGTCACCGTGGGCAACGTAGATGCAGTTCTCGACGGCGATCTCGACCGTTTTGTGGAGGCATTCCTGCTTCAAGAAGGGGATGGCGAACTGATCGAGGACATCGAGTAGACATGGCGTACGAGACGTTCGTTGGAACCCGCTACCTGATGGCGAAACGCCGTTCGAGCGTGCTGTCGATCATCACGCTCATCTCGGTGACGGGCGTCGCGCTCGGCGTCACGGCTCTGATCGTGGTCCTGAGCGTGATGGGGGGCTTCAAGAAGGATCTGATGGACAAGATCCTGGGGACGAAGGCCCACATCGTGATCCGCGCACCGGACTACGGCACGTTGCCCAGCCCCGACGAGACCGCCGCGATCGCGCGGAAGAACCCGCGCGTGCTGGGCGCCGCCGTGTATATCGAGGCCGAAGTCATGGTCTCGAGTCCGACGAATCTGTCGGGCGTGATCCTGCGGGGCATCGATCCGGCGACGATCGGCGATGTCTCCACGCTGGTGCGCGACATGCAGGAGGGCAAGCTCGACTACCTCGTCGACTCGACGGCCCTGAACGCCGCGCTCGCCGAGCGCCGCGACGTCGACATGGAGCGCCTGCTGGAGCGCCTCGATTCGGAGCGCGGCGAGCTCGCCGGGCATCGGCGTGACGCCGGATCGCCGGACGCCGGCGAGGAGGAGGTCGGCTTCATGCCGATGCTTCCGCACGAAGAGTTTGGCGAAGGCGAGATGCCCGATCTGCCGCACGACGAAGACGAGTCCGACACGGCGGTCGACGGCATGCCGCCGCTGCCGGGTGACATGGCCGGCGAAAAGCTCCGGCTGCCGGGCCTCGTGATTGGTCCAGAACTCGCAAAATCGCTGCAGGTCGGACTGGGTGACGAAGTCAACGTGGTCACACCCAACGCCGAAATGGGCCCGATGGGGCCGATTCCACGCAGTCGGCCGTTCCGCATTGTCGGGATCTTCTACAGCGGCATGTACGAGTACGACGCAAACTTCGCCTACACCTACATCAACGATTCGCGCGACTTTCTGGGCGTCGAGGGTGCGACGGGGATCGAGCTGCGGACCGCTGCGGTCGAGGAAGCCGTCGACGTGGCGGCGGAACTTCAGACGACGCTGGGTCCGGTCGTCGAAGTGCTCGATTGGCAGGAACTCAACAAGAGCCTCTTCTACGCCTTGAAGCTCGAGAAGATCGCGATGTTTGTCGTCCTCACGTTCATTATCCTCGTGGCGAGCTTCAGCATCGTCGCGATGCTGATCATGATCGTGATCGAGAAGGGCCGCGAGATCGCGATCCTGAAGTCGATGGGCGCCACAAACGGCGGCATCATGCGCACGTTCATCTTCCAGGGCCTCGTGATCGGCACGCTCGGCGCGCTCATCGGCCTGCTCGGTGGCCTCGCGATCTGCTACTTCCTGGCCACCGTGGGGTTCCCGCTCAACTCGGAGGTCTACTACATCAGCACGCTGCCGGTGGAGGTCGACCCGAGCGAAGTCGGCTCCGTCGTGGTATGCGCAGTCGTCATCAGTTTGTTGGCGACGATCTACCCCTCGATTCAAGCCGCGCGCCTCGATCCCGTGGATGGACTCCGTTATGAGTGAGCGTTCCGAACCGCTGTTGGAGATCCGGGGGCTGAGCAAGACATTCTTGCACCGCGGCAAGACGTTGCGCGTGCTGCGCGACCTCGACCTCAAGCTGTATCCGGCAGACACCGTCTCGATCATGGGGCCCAGCGGTGCGGGCAAGAGCACCTTGATGCACCTGCTCGGCACGCTCGACACTCCTTCGTCGGGGGACATGCTGTTCATGGGCGAGGACGTCTTTCGTCGGAAGCCGGCCTCGCTGGCGAAGTTCCGGAACGAGCAGATCGGCTTCGCGTTCCAGTTCCACCACCTGCTGCCCGAATTCACGGCCGTCGAGAACGTGATGATGCCGGGACTCATCGGGCGCATGAAGCGGGCGACCGCCGAGAAGCGCGCCACCGAGCTGCTGGGCCTCGTGGGCCTCGCGGAGCGCTTGAACCATCAACCCGGCGAGTTGTCCGGCGGCGAGCAGCAGCGGGTCGCGATTGCGCGCGCTCTGTTCCGGGAACCGAGCCTGCTATTGGCCGACGAGCCGACCGGGAACCTTGACCGCAAGACGGGGGCTGAGATACATGCGCTTCTGCGTGATCTCAACGAAAAGACCGGGATCACGGTGGTGGTAGTGACTCACGATCCGCTCCTCGCCGACGCGATGCAGATTCAACTGCTCGTGGACGACGGAAAGGTCATCCCGATGCACTCGGGTGATGAGCGCATCGAGGATCGGATTCCGGACGAGTTGCTGCACCGGGTGCCGTCCCATCGCGAGCAGGCCCATACGCCGGCTCACGAAGACGCGGTACCAGAAGTTTCGTAGGTCGAGCCTCGCCCGCTTTCTTCGCGGTCGAGTCGGCCCCATGGATGGATGGATGGCTGTTGATCACTGTTGTCCCACACGCGTCCGCGTCCCGCTCGCGCATCGCTCCGATCTTCGCCTCCGCCTGCGGCCCTGACGCCGTGCTGCGGCGCGTCGTACGCATTGCGCTGATCCTGATGCTGGTGATGGCGTTTACGACGCCGGCATCGGCGCAAGACCGCGACGCCTTCATCCCTGGCGATGAAGAGGTCTCGCCGGACGCGGCCCCCGAACGCGTGGTCGAACTGCCCAAGGGCGTTGCGGCGCGAGAAGGCGAAGTCGTGAACTCGCTTCGCGTGACCGGCAATCGGCGCGTGGAGTCCGAATCGGTGCTCGCCCAGGTGCGCAGCGAGGAAGGCAAGCCGCTGCGACTCGCCGAGATCTCCGAGGACATCAAGCGCATCTATCGCCTCGGCTACTTCGAAGACGTGCAGGTCGACGCGACGAAGACCGCGGACGGCAAGGTCGTCGTCACGTTCGTCGTGGACGAGAAGCCCGCGATTGCGAAGATCGCCTACGAAGGCCAGAAGAAACTCGCGCTCGATGACATCAAGGAGGTCGTGAACCTCAAGGTCAATCAGGTCCTCAACGTCAGCGACGTGAAGGCCAACGCCGAGAAGATCCGCGAGCTCTACTCCGAGAAGGGCTTCTACCTCGCAGAGGTCACCTACGAGATCAAACCCGATGACACGATCCCGGGCGCGTCGGTCGTGACGTTCGTGATTCGCGAGTACGCCAAGGTCGAGGTGAAGAAGATCACGATTCTGGGCAACGCGAACATCCCGGACGGGGACCTCAAGAACATCATGGCCACGCGTGAGGGCGACTTCTCGTCGTTGATCACGAGCTTCGGCACGTTCAAAGAGGAGGCGTTCGAAGCCGACCTCCAACGGCTGATGGCGTATTACTACGACAAGGGGTACGTCGAGGTGAACGTCGCTCGCCCGAGCATTCGGTTGTCGCGAGACAAGCGGTACATCTACGTCACGATCAACGTGACGGAGGGCGCTCAGTACACCACCGGCGACGTCGAACTGCAGGGCGATTTCATCAAGCCCAAAGAGGAGCTCGAGGAGCTGGTGAAGCTCGAGTCGGACAAGACGTTCAGCTATGGGACGGCGCGTTCGGACTCGGAGCGAATCCGCGATCTCTACATGGACGCGGGGTACGCGTACGTGAACGTCAATCCCCTGATGCGTCCTCGCGCCGGCGCGACCAAAGAGGCGATCGTCGACGGAGAGTCGGTGGAGGTGCCCGCGCACATCGTCGACGTCACCTACGACATTCAGAAGGGCAACAAGGTCTACTTCGGTCGCATCGATCTCGTCGGCAACGCCAAGACCCGCGACAACGTCATCCGTCGCGAGCTCAAGATCGAAGAGGGTCAGCTGTACTCGAACAGCTCGCTGGAGACCTCGCGTCAGAATGTGATGCGACTCGGTTTCTTCGAGAAGGTGGAGATTACGACTCAGCGCGGGGATCGCAGCGACGTGATCAACGCGCGCGTCGAGGTCTCCGAGCGGCCGACCGGGACCTTCCAGGTTGGCGCAGGTCTGTCGAGCCTCGAGTCGTTCATCCTGAACATGCAGATCTCCCAGAACAACTTTCTGGGCCACGGCCAATCGATCTCGTTCAACACCCAGGCCTCCGCGATCCGGACGTTTTTCAACTTCCAGTTCAGCGAGCCGTGGCTGTTCGACACGAAGCTTCAGTTCAGCGTCGACGCCTACAATTTCGACTTCCTGTTCCAGGACTTCGGTCGGCGTTCTCGCGGCGGCAACATGTCGCTGGGCTACCCGATTTCGGACCTTATCCCGTTCATGCCGTCCGGCTACCAGGCGGTGCTGTCCCTGACCTACAAGCTCGAGCACGTGAAACTGACGCCGGGTGGTCGTTCGCAGCGACAAGGGCAGGGCGTCGGGAACCTGTTCCGCGGTGGCTTGACGTCGAGTCTGCGCGGCGGGCTGTCCCTCGATCACCGCGACAACCGGTTGTTTCCGACGAAGGGCGGTTTCCACACCGCGCGTGTCGAGGTAGCCGACGATGGAATCACGCGCAGTCAGAATGAGTTTGCGAAGTACGACGCGGAGACCCGCTGGTACTTCCCCCTGTTCTGGAACTTCGTGCTGCGGTTGAACGGCGAGATTGGATACGTGCAGAGCATCGACGCGCACAAACCAGTGCCGCTGTTCGAGCGCTACTTTGTGGGCGGACCGCTGACCGTCCGTGGATTCGACCGCTTCAGTCTGGGGCCGTCACGCGACGTCGCGGCGAACCCCAGCGACCCGTCATCGTCGCTGGACGACTTCCAGATCGGCGGCAACAAGCGCCTGATTCTGACCGCCGAGATCGAGTTCCCGATCCTGACCGCGGTCGGCATTCGTGGCGTCCTGTTTGCCGACGCGGGCAACGCGTTCGACAACGGGCAGCCCATCACGCTGAAGCTCGACTTGTTCTCCGATGACGACCAAGATTACCGGGACGCCCTGCGCACCGCGGTCGGCTTTGGCGTCCGCTGGTTCAGCCCCATTGGCCCCCTTCGATTTGAATGGGGCATTCCGCTGTCGCGTCTGCGCGACGAGGAACCGCTCGTGTTTGATTTCAGTCTCGGAAGCCCGTTCTGACCCCGACGCGACCCACGATGAGAAACCCGATGAAAGCTCGCATCACCCCCATTCTGTTCTCGCTCGCAATTTTCCTGATGGTCGGCTTCACCGCGACCAGCGCCTTCGCGCAGAAGATCGGCTACGTCGATCTGCAAACGGCGCTGCTGGAGGTGGAGGACGGCAAGAAGGCCAAGGCTCGACTCAAGAAGGAGTTCGACCAGAAGCAGAAGGAGCTCGACAAGAAGCAGACGGACGTCAAGAAGATGAAGGACGACCTCGAAGCCGGCGCGATGATGATGACCGAAGAGGCCAAGCGCGGGAAGGCGATGGAGCTGCAGAAGCAGATGTACGAGCTGCAGCAGCTCTACCTGACGCTGCAAGGCGACCTGTCTCAGAAAGAAGCCGAAGCGACGAAGAAGATCTTCGAGCGCATGGGCAAGATCATCGAGCAGATCGGCAAAGAGAAGAAGTACGACCTGATCTTGGAGAAGACCGAGTCGAGCGTGTTGTTCGCGCTGCCGACGATGGATCTGACGGCCGAGTTGATCAAGCGGTACAACGCCGCGAAATGACTCGACTGGTGCCCGGTCGCGCGTGGATCTGCATCCTCGTCGCCCTCGTGGGCGCCTGTGATTGCGAGAATCAGATCCGAAAGCTGGTCTCGAATTCTGGGGACCGGCGGATGCCTCCCCCTGAACGCGAGCAGAAGACCGGCGGCCTGGCCGAAACGGAGCCCAACGACGACCCGTCGAGCGCATCGCCGTTCGTGCTGGGTAAGGAACTGCGTCAGATCGGCGGCTCGATCGCGACGAGCGACGACGTCGATTGGTACGAGTTTAGCGCCGCGGACACCGACTCGGTGGAGCTCGTCGTGCAACCCGATGGCGCACTCGATATCTCGCTGCACGTCGAGGTGCAGGGTGGGGCGCCGCTCAACTACGACGAGGCCAAGGCGGGCGGCACCGAGCGCATCGGGGCGCTCAAGGTGGGGCCGCAGGCCCAGCGCGTGGTGATTCGGCCCCAGGCCGGCTCGAGCGGCTCGTACACCCTGACCTTCAAGCGGCGGATGGCGGCCGACGGACTGGAGGCGGAACCCAACGACGACACCAGCGTCGCCACCGCGTTCTCGCTGCCCGGTGAGGTACGGGGCACTTTCGATCGGCCCGACGACCGTGACGTGTATCGTCTGAGCGGGGATGCCGGAAAGCCGTTCGACCTCGAGATCGGCGCGACCGAGGGCGGACGGTACATCGCGCGAATCTTCGACGACCCCAAGCTCGGCACGCCGTTGCTCACCGTGCAGATCGTCGACGGCGCGGTGCACATCCCAAACCTCGCTCTCGACGGCGCCGTCGCGCGATGGCTCGTGCTCACGCCGCTCGGCAGCCCGCGCGCCGACGACCTGTACCGGCTCAAGGCGACGCCCCATCCGGTGTTTGAGGGGACCCTCGAACTCGAACCGAACGACGCGCGGCCGCAAGCGGTTGCGTTTTCTGCGCCCGACGACACGGGCGCGCGGAAAGCGGTGGTCGCTGGGTATCTCCACGCCGCCGACGACCGCGACCGGTTCGAGGTCACGCCGCCCCCGCTACGCGCGCGGATGCCGCCGATACCGCCGGAGCGCGACCACCCCGACTACCTCGCCCCGTACCATCGCAAGCCTCGCCCGCAGGTGCCCGTGCGCGCGGTGCTCACGTGGGGCAACGTGCAGAGCTCGTTCGGGCTGCGCTGGATCGGCACGGACGGCACGGAAGTGGAGTTCCGCCAGATGACGCCGCTGGCCGAGGTCGTGGCATGTGGCCTCAATCTCGAGGCGGGCCCAGCGGTCCTCGAGGTGCGGGCGGAACGCCTCGACGCCGCGCCGCGTACCGGGAATCCCCAGTACACGTTGAGCGTCGTGGAGAGCTCGGCGGGTGAGTCGTTCGAGGCGGAGCCCAACGACACCAGCGACGCCGCAGACGTGCTGGAGACGGCGCGCCGCGGAACGTTCGCGGTGCCCGATGACGTCGACGTTTACGCGTTCGACGTGCACGCGCCGGGCGACGGGACGCAGAAGGTCAAGGTGCGCGTAAGTTCTCGCGGCGTGGACCTCGTCCTGAAGATCGTCGACGACGGCGGCGGAATCATCGCGAACGTGGACAACGCCGCGATCGGCAGTGCGGAGTTCGTCGACGTGGACCTCCCCACCGGCTTGTACTTTGCGGAGGTGCGCTGGAAAGGCGGTGACCTGTGCGCGCCGTACGCGATCGAACTGACGCGCTGAGCCTGGCAGCTACAGGTACGCGATCGCGGCGCCGATCCCCAGAATCACGAGGGTGAGCACGAACCAGACGCCGATCCCGTCTCGCTGCGGGATGTTCTGGGGGCTCTCGCTGTCGAGGTCCTGGCCTTGTTCCCACTCCCAGGACTTGTAGATGTCGGAATCGCGGTCGGC
>JBFIHF010000269.1:0-8989 GCA_041601915.1 Bradymonadaceae bacterium | reverse complement strand
CGCGCAAGCGATGACATTTACGTCGCAGGCGGTACTCCAGATCGGGGAGTCCTACTCCACAATGACGGTGCGGCGTGGACCGCGGTCGATGTGCCGGCCACCCCACTTCTCAACTGGGTGGCGCCGTTTGCCGACGGCCAGGTCGCGGCGGTCGGCAGCGCCGGCACGGTGCTGTGGAACGACGGCGCCGGCTGGGTCGTGCAGGAGACGCCCACCGATGAGGACCTCTGGGGCGTCTGGGGTGCAAGCCCCAACGACGTCTGGGCGGTGGGCGGTCGAGGACGCTCGGCTGGCCAGGCGACCGTGCTGCGGTTCGACGGCGACGTCTGGACCAGCGCCGACGTGCCGACGCTCACGCGCCCTGGCGTGAATGCGTTCTTCAAGGTCTGGGGGACCGGCGCGGACAACGTCTACATCGTCGGCCAAAATGGCGGCTGCCTGCACTGGGACGGCAGCGTCCTGACGGAGTTTGGCGTCGGAACCAGCGAGGACCTCATTTCGCTGTGGGGCACGGGACCCGACGACATCCTGCTGGTCGGCGGTCGCGGCAACGGCGTGCTCTCGCACTGGAATGGCACGGCCTGGTACACGGCGTCGATCTCGCCCGCGCCGGGGGTCAACGGGGTGTGGATGAGCAAGCCGGGCGAGTTTTGGCTCGCCGGCGTGCGAGGGATGCTGCGTCGTGGCACGGTGAGTGCAACGCCGGACGGCGAACGCAGTTTCGATGTACCGCGGGAACCCCCGCTGACGGAGCTCGACCTGCACGCCGTGTTCGGCGTGCCCGAGGTGGGGTTGATCGCGGTGGGTGGAAACTTTGGCATGCAAGCGGGCCCCTACACCGGCGCCGCGATTGTGAAGACAGAGGACTGGCAATGAAACGTCTCGCTCCGACCCTGGTCGCACTCGGTCTGCTCACCGGCTGCCCGAACAATCCATCGCCGCCGCCGTCCAGCACGATCGATGAGACGATCTTCGCGGAGGAGCTCGGTGGTCCGATCGTCGGCGCGACGACCGAACAGCTGGAGACGTTCGAGGCGGGCCGCGCCGTCGCGCTGCAGCGCATCAACACCGATACGGGTCTCGGACCGAACTTCAACGTGACATTCTGTTCAGCCTGTCACGAGAAACCGACCGTCGGTGGCGGCGCACCGCGCTATCGCGACTTCTACCTCGTGGCGCAGGTGCTCGAGGACGGCTCGTTCATCGGGGCGGGTACCAAAGGCGTGCAACCTCAGTTCAGCACGGGCCCGTTCGCACGGGTCGATACCGACCCGGCCGTGAACAACGTCGCCGTCCGCAACGGCACCCCGTTTTTCGGTGTCGGCGCGATCGCGGCGCTCGACGAGGCGTCGATCCTCGCCAATGTCGACGAGGACGATGCCGATGGCGACGGGATCTCGGGTCGCCCCAATTACGACCGCGGCTTTGTCGGCCGCTTTGGGCGCAAGGCGCAGACCGTATCGATCGAGGGCTTCATTCGCGGCCCGCTGTTCAACCACCTCGGGCTGACGTCGGACCCGCTCTCCGACGCGCTCAAGGCCCGACTGCCGGTCCCGAGCGCGCTGGACAGCGAGCTCGCCAGCAACGCGCTCACCTGCACGAACTGCCAGGCTGCGGCGCCCGACGAACCGAACTTCGACGAGGACGGCGTCCCCGATCCGGAGCTCGCCGAACAGGACCTCTTTGACCTCGTGTCGTTCTCGATGCTGCTCGGGGCACCGAAGCCCGAACCGCTGGACGCGCAGACGCGCCATGGCAAGGAGCTGTTCGACAAGGCGAACTGCAGCGGCTGCCACGTCGCCACGCTGCGCGGGCCCGGCGGCCTCGTGCCGCTGTTCTCCGACTTGCTACTGCACGACATGGGCGACGAGCTCGCGGACAACGTCCAGATGGGCGTCGCCACGGGTCGCGAGTTCCGCACGCAACCGCTGTGGGGGGTCGTCGCGACGAGCCCCTATCTGCACGATGGGCGCGCGGATACGCTCGACGAGGCGATCCGGATGCACGGCGGCGAGGCGGAGCGATCCCGGGACGCCTACCTCGCGTACAGTGAGGAGAAGCGCGCCGAGATCATCGCGTTTCTCGAGAGTCTGGGCGGCCGCGAGCAGGCCAGCGCCGGGCTGATTCCGCCCGACGAGGCGGCGCCGGCGGCGGGGGAGCCTGGCGGCCCCCTCAAGGCACTGAGCGCCGCCGACGCGAAGCGGTTCGAGGCCGGACGTCGCGTCTTTGACCGAGACTTCCGGCGCTCCGAGGGGCTCGGACAGGGTCGCGGGTTCAACGGCGACTCCTGTCGTGCGTGCCATTTCGACCCCGTGGTGGGTGGCTCAGGCCCAGCCGGCCTGAACGTGACGCGACAGGGAATCGTCGACGACACGTCGCTTGCGTACACCGCGCCGGCCGGTGGCACGATGGTCCACAAGCTGTTTACGGACCGCACGCGCCCCGAACGCGATCCGGTCTGCAACGTGATCGAATTGCGCAACACACCATCGCTTCTGGGCCTCGGCCTCATCGACCAGATCGCTGAAGACGAGCTGCTCAGTCGCGACGATCCGGACGACCTCGATGGCGATGGGATCAGCGGTCGGGCGCATCGCCTGCCCGATGGGCGAATCGGACGGTTCGGATGGAAGGCGGGGCTGCCGACCCTGGAGGACTTCGTGCGCGACGCGCTGTCCAACGAGATCGGGCTCACGCTGGAGGACGCCGCGGAGTTCGTCGCCGGCATCGCTGGCGACGATGACGACGCGGACGATCCCGAATTCGGAGGCAACGACTACGAGGACCTCGTGTTCTTCAACCGGACGCTGGGGCCGCCGGTGCCGAGCGCGCGCGGGGCCGCCGAAGAGCGCGGTTCGGGGCTCTTCGACACGGTGGGCTGTGCGGACTGTCACGTCCGGCAGATGACGACGACCAACGGTGATGTGGCGGAGCTGTACAGTGACCTGCTGCTCCATGACGTCGCGCCGGCGCGATATATGGGAATCGACGACGGTCAGGCGACGATGCGCGAGTTTCGCACCCCGCCGCTGTGGGGGATCGGCGACACGGGGCCCTACATGCATGATGGCCTGGCCCCGACACTGGACGCCGCGATTCGGCGTCACGCGAGCGAAGGCGAGGCCGCGGTCGCCGCCTACGTCACCCTCACGCAGGCACAGCGCGACGACCTCCTGAAGTTCCTGGAGTCGCTGTGAACACCCACGCGCGGGCCGCGCTCACCGCCGTCGCGATGTGGGCGTTGCTCTGTGGCTGCGTCCTGCTCCGTCCCAATGAACCCGAAGAGGAGACGCCCGAGCCGGAGTACGAGGGGTGCTCGGACGACCACGCGCAGTTCTGGTCGCCGAACGAGGGCGTCGAGATCATCGTGGACAGTGGCCTCGCCGAGCGAGAGTGCAACGAGATCCGCTTCCACTCCGGGTTCGCCGGCCAGGGTGGCGACGTCTTTCACATCGAGCCCCGGGTGCGCGCGACCGGCGATGCCGCGGCGCTGCGGCTCGAGGCCGTGACGTGGGAGACGTTCGACATGGATGGCGATCTGCTCAACGCCCAGGGTTTCGAAATCTTCGACCAAGACCTGACCGCGGTGGACGGGGGAGTCGAGTTCCGCGCTCGCGTGCAGATCAATGTGAGCGACCGCGGCAAAAACCTGCGTCTTCGTGCGATCACGACTCGCGCCGGCGCCGCAGAGCCCGTCATCGTCGGTGCGGCCGCCTACGTGTCGGGACCGGAATGAAACGCGCGATCAGCCTGGTGCTGCTGTGGGTGAGTGTGGGCTGCGGTTCCACAACCGTACCTCCCCCCGACCCCGATCTTCCGCCTTCGGAACCCTGTGAGGCGGGGCGAACGGACGACTTCGTGATGGGGATCGTGATTTTCGACAACCCGCGCTGGTTCCAGGCGTTCGACGACGGCTGCGAGTCGATCGAAATGCAGACCGGACAGCAGGGCGGCTGGCATCTCGAGCCCGCCATTCAGGCGCCGCGAAGTGCCGCAATCTCGGATCTCGGGGGGCGCATCCTGTGGTCCGCGACGAACGAGGACGGTCGGGTGGTCGCCAACGGGGAGTACGAGCTGTTCCGGAGCTTCTGGCAGACCCTCGAGGGCGGCGATGCGTACTGGGGTGACTTCGTGTTCTTCGATCGAAACCCCGAGGAGCTCGTCGGTTCGTCGCTGACGATCACGTGCGAGCTGGACTTCGACGCGACGAGCCGACTCGAGGATCGTGTGCTCAGCCGCACCGTCGAGTTCGTCGACGAAGATCCGGACGAGTTGGAATGAGAGGGTTCGTGCTGTTCGTCGCCGTGATGTGCGGTTGCTCTGCCTCATCGGGGACCGAGGCCGACGCGACGGACGCCACGACCCAGGATCTCGGTGAAGTCGATGTTCCGATCACACCGCCAACCGACGTCGGCGGATTCGACGTGGAGCGCGACCTCGCCGACGTCGACGCGCCGGCCCCGTTACCCGCGATTACGCTCGAGCTCGGCGCGGTCACGGAGCCGTTCGAGCGGTGGCCGGGCGAGGCCGAGGTCGAGATCGTCTTCGGTCCGCAGGGCGGCTGGCACACCGACCACGCGGCGCGGGTCCGCGGCGCGAGCTCTTCGGAGCTACACCTCGCGATCATCTGGGGCGAGGTGTGGCGGGACGATCTGATCCTCGCGCGAGGCGGGTGGGAGTTCCGGCAACCCGACTGGCAGCCATCCGGCGATGGACTGCGCGTGGACCTGCTCCCGCTCGTGTTTGATGACGAGCCGGAGCCCGGACCAGTGGAGTTGCGTGGGCGCGCCGAACTGTTGGATGGCCGCAGCACGACCTTCACGGTGCCGATCAACCTCATGCCGACGCCATGACTCGCTGGTGGGTCGTCGTGTGGGGCCTTGTCGGCTGCTCGCCCGCTCCGGACGGCGAGCTCGGATGTCTCGAGGACCCGCCGGAACGCCTGGGTGCGCCGTGCGCGGCCGACGGTGAGTGTGGGAACTGGCTCATCTGTGAGGCGAGCGAGTGCGCGTTGCCGCCCGCCGTCCGGGGGCACGGCGGCACCGCCGCGCAGATCGTCGGAGATGCCGCCGTCACCGACATCACCATCGAGATCGCGCGGAGCGACCTCGCCCGAACACGGGGGCTCGGCAGCCGGCCGTGCATCGCGACGGGGTGGGGCCTCGTCATCGCGTATCCCGAGGCCGGCGAGCATCTCATCACGACCCAGGCGATGCGGTTCGATCTCGATGTCGCAATGGCCGGCGACGACCGGATGTTTCATACGATTCACCTCGATGCGCGCGCGGGGTCGACCGCGTTGCTGGGTGCCGAGGCTCCGGTGCGGCATGTTCTGGAGGTGCCGGCCGGCTCGGTGGGGCTGACCGTGGGCGATCGACTCGAATACGAATAAGGCGGAAGGCAATTGTTTCAGAATCTGCGGTGGACTATTCTCGTCGCCAGACGATTCTCTAACCTTGGTATCAAGATGACCCGACGGTGGACACGGCTCCTCGCCGTTGCCGCGCTGGTCGCCTCTGTTGGTTGTGGCGATTGCGGTGGCTCGACAGGCGAAAACAACAAGACGACAGGTCCCACGACGAACAATGGGACTGCTGGCACCAACAATACGACGGGGTCGAACAATACTACGACCGGGTCGAACAACGAGACGAACAACGTCACGAACGACGTGGATACGGACTCGGACGGTGTGCCGGACAGTCGCGACAACTGCGTCGATGAGCCCAATGCCGCGCAGGCCGATTTCGACGCCGATGGCGTCGGCGACGTATGCGACAACTGCCCGGACATCGCCAACGTCGATCAGGCGGACGGCAATGACGATGGCGTGGGCGACGCGTGCGACGACGGCATGGGAGACCGCGATCTGGACGGGATCATCGACCTCGGTGACAACTGCCCCGATGACCCGAACGCCGGTCAAGAGGACGGCGACGGCGACACCGCCGGCGATGTCTGCGACAACTGCCCGGTCACCGCGAACTTCGACCAGGCCGATGCTGACGGCGATGGCGTGGGTGACGCGTGCGAAGACGGCGGCGGCGGCGACGCCGATGCCGACGGGATTCCCGACGGTGCCGACAACTGTCCGATGATCGCCAACCCGCTGCAAGCGGATGGCGACGGCGACTTCCGTGGCGACGTCTGCGACAACTGCCCGACGATCGCGAACTATCCGCAGACCGATACCGACGCCAACGGCGTCGGCGACGACTGCGACGACTCCGACAGCGACGGCGACACGATCATCGACGCGTTGGACAACTGTCCTTCCACACCGAACACCGATCAGGGGGACGTCGACCTCGACACGGTCGGCGACGCTTGCGACAACTGCGGTTTCACGGCCAACGCCGACCAGCTCGACTCGGACATGGATGGCGAAGGCGATGCCTGTGAATTCCTGGACGCCGACGCGGACGGGGTCGAGGACTCGCTGGACAACTGTCCGATGGTCGCCAATCCGATCCCTCAGCTCGACGCAGACCGCGACGGTGTCGGCGATGCATGTGACAACTGCCGCATCGTTCCGAACACCCCTCAGGACGACACGGACATGAACGGCGTCGGTGATGCCTGTGAAGGCCCGGATGCAGACATGGACGGCTGGATCGACATGTTCGACAACTGCCCGACCACCTCCAACGCCGATCAGCTCGACTCCGACGGCGACGGAACCGGCGACCTCTGCGACAACTGCGTCACGGTCGCCAACGACCAGACCGACACGGACATGGACGGCATCGGCGACGAGTGTGAAGGATTTGGCGGACCGGCACCGTCCGGACGGACGGACTTCTGGGACCGCTGCGACCCGGCCTGTAACCCCGCCATCACCACTTGCTACTCGCAGGCCAACTGCGCGACGCAGTGTAACGACGGGATGGACAACGACGGGGACGGACTGGTCGATCAGGCCGATCCGGGCTGCTTGAGCCCTTGCGACACCAGCGAGACCGACGGCATCAGCGGAAACAGCCCGACCTGTATCTCGGGCGACAACTCCTGCTTCGATACGAACCCGCGCTGCCGCACAGAGTGCCTGTTCGACGGCAACTCCGGCACCGGCAATGACGAGGCCGAATGTGCCCCGCCGCCCGGATGTGACTGCTACGGCTGCTGTGGCGCGGGCTCGTGCGCCAACAACGTCTGCCTCGGCCAAGCCTGCACCACGACCGCAGACTGCGGCGCGAACGCCAACTGCGTGGACTCCGACGGCGACATGGTGCTCGACACCTGTTCGGCGAAGTGCACGACGAACAGCAACTGCGCCGTCGGCTCCGCCTGTACCCTCGACACCGATGGTGTGGGCGGCGCGGATACCTGCGAGTTGCTCGCCTGCACCAACGATTCGGAATGCGGGACGTTCCTGCTCGACGGAAGCTCCTGCAAGAAGAACCTCAACTGCATCAACACCGGCTGCGGCGTCTGCGTGAACCTCAGCGTTCGCGCCTGCGACGTGGACACGAACTGCTACATCGCCGGTCAGGATCGTGGCGGCGTCTGTGTGGGCGACCCGATGCCCGGCGACGGGATGCAGCAGGGCACCTGTGAGTGTGGTCAGGCCTTCTGCGCGGCCTGCCCCGAAGAGTGCGACGGCGTCGACAACAACTGCGACGGCCAGGTCGACGAAGTCTGCACCCCGATGTGTCAGCCGCTGCTCGAGATCTGTGACGGCATCGACAACGACTGCGACATGGTCATCGACGAGGGCTGTGGCAACTGCCGCCTCGAGATCTGTGACGGCATCGACAACGACTGCGACATGATGGTCGACGAAGGCTGTCCGACCTGTATCGCGCAGCCCGAGACCTGCGACGGCATCGACAACGATTGCGACGGCATGATCGACGAAGGCTGCCCGGTCTGCATCCCGAGCCCCGAGCTGTGCAACGGGCTGGACGACGATTGCAACGGCATCGTGGATGACGGCTGCATGATGTGCGCGCCGATGCCCGAAGTCTGTGACGGCGTCGACAACGATTGTGACGGCACGGTCGACGAGGGCTGCGTGATGTGCAATCCGATGCCCGAAGCGTGCGACGGCATCGACAACGACTGCGACGGGCTGGTCGACGAGGGCTGCCCGACCTGCGTTCCGAGCATCGAGTACTGTGACGGTCGCGATAATGACTGTGACGGGATGATCGACGAGTGCTGCCTGCAGTGCACCCCGACCGGCGAAGTCTGTGACGGTCAGGACAACGACTGCGACGGACGCTTCGACGAGGGCTGCTACGTCTGCCGTCCCACGGAGATGTGTGGCAACTCGATCGACGACGACTGCGACGGCCTCATCGACGAAGGATGCGGCGGTTGCACCGGCAACGAAGTCGAGCTGTGCCAGAATGGGATGGACGACAACTGCAACGGTCTCGTCGACGAAGACTGTGGCGGCATGTGTGTCACCGTCGAAGTGTGTGACGGGGTCGACAACGACAACGACGGCATGATCGACGAGGGCTTTGACCGTGACGGGGACGGGTTCACGATTTGCGGAGGCGACTGCAACGACAACGCCGCCAACATCAACCCCAACGCCCCCGAAATCTGCGACGGCAAAGACAACAACTGCAACGGCATCATCGACGCCGACGGCAACTGCGATTAGGCCGGTGGCGGCGAAGCCGCCAAAGGCCGGGCACGAGCGCTGCGCGTCGGCTTCGCCGCCGCGCGCGCAGGGTGGGAGCGCTCGGTGCTTCGCACCTCGCGCAAGTGGCGAGCGCTCGGTGCTTCGCACCTCGCGCAAGTGGCGAGCGGGTCGCTGCGCTCCCCGCAGGGAAGGCGGGCGGGTCGCTAACGCTCCCCGCGGGTTGGGGGGCGCGTCGCTACGCTCCGCGCGGGTTCATTGGATACGGAAAGGTGCGTCGCAGGGGTGTTTCCCTGCGGGGAGCGAAGCGACCCGCTCGCGACCAGCGTGAGGTGCGAAGCACCGAGCGCTCGCCACTTGCGCGAGGTGCGAAGCACCGAGCGCTCCCACCCTGCG